>JBLFWM010000001.1:0-344229 GCA_047611265.1 Gammaproteobacteria bacterium
TTATTTCCATTGGCATAAGTTTCAGTGCCTTGTCCATGACGATTATTATCTTTCCATTCACCGACGTATTTTGCTCCATCAGCAAAAGTGAAAGTGCCTTGTCCGTGTTTTTTATTACCTTTAAGTTCACCGACGTATTTGTCTCCATTGGCAAAATTAAAAGTCTCAGACCATGCAATGCCAGTTACAGCAAGAATTGATATTGAGAGGATGATGGTTACAATAATTTTTTTCATAATTTATCTTAATATAAAAAAACAATGATAGGAATAATAGAATTTACTGATTAGTCTGAAATCTTCGGAGATAATAGGATTCGAACCTATGTTGGATTTGACTCCAAACTTACTTTCCAAGCAAGCACCTTAAACCACTCAGACATATCTCCAAAGATGGAATTATCTTAGCATATTGTGACTGAATTTTAAAAAGTGTGTGACAAATAAAGTGTGTGACAAGTGTATGACAATCGAGTTTTGAGAATCGTTGTATTCATTGGGGTTTAAGATAGTCATGAGAGATAGAAAGTGATTCGAACCCTTGTAACTATTGCTAGCTAACTACCTTTCCAAGGTAGCGCATTCGACCACTCTGCCAACCTACCCTATTCTTGCTTAATCAACATACATTGTTTTTTAAAAAAATATATACCAATTATAAAAAATAATGCAATACTTAGCATCCCTAATCTTGAATCATCAGTATAGTAAGTTATAAAACCAACAAACAAAGGACCAAGTAGTGCTGCAAATTTTCCAAGCATATTATAAACGCCAAAATATTCAGAGCTTCTATGCTTTGGAATTATTCTAGCATAATATGATCGGCTTAATGCTTGTATTCCACCCTGCGCTAAACCAATTAAGACAGCAATGAGGTAGAATTCAAAAATGGTGTTTAAATTATAAGCTATAAGTGTAATCAGTATATAAATAACAAGACATAGCATTATACTAAACTCACTTGTTTTATAATTAGCAATACTGTTTATCAATATAGTTCCTGGGAAACTAACAAATTGCGTCACTAACAAAGCAATTAATAAATCATTAGATGAAAAACCAATTGTAATGCCAAAATTTACAGCCATTCTAATGATAGTATCTACGCCATCAATGTATATCCAGTATGCTAATAAAAAATATAATAATCTTTTGTCTGCTTTAATATCTTTAAAAGTATCAAACAAACTATATTTCTGCTGCTTTTTAGGTTTATTGGTATCCTTCCAATAAAGAAACAAGGGTATGCTGAATAAAAGCCACCATAATGATGTAAAGATAAAAATAATTTTTTTATTAACAATAAAATCATAAGAAGATTCTTTAAAATAAAAAAGAAAAAATAAAGCTAGTATGAATGCAATCCCACCTCCAAGATATCCAGCTGCATAACCAAAAGATGACATAGAGTTGAGGTCTTTAGAGTTATCAAAACTTAGTAGCATAGAATCATAAAATACATTGGATAGCATAAAACCAAAAAGAGAGATACTAAACAACATAGATGCAATCGCCCAGGCATCTTTCTCTACAAAAGTTAGAAACAATGTTGCGGTTATACCTATAAATGCTGATAAAGCCAAATATTTTAATTTATTACCCTTCCTATCTGCTAGCAAGCCTAAGAAAGGTGCAATTAGAATCAGTAGCAAGCTTGCACTAGAATTAGATATCCCAAGAACCAATGTTCTTTCTGATTGTGTAAACGAAGATGCAAAGTAATCTGCAAAGATAATAGGAAAAAAACCAGCTAATACTATAGTTGCAAAAGCTGAGTTGGCCCAATCATATAATATCCAACTATAATATTTTTTATTTTTCACAATTTTTAAGGAAGCGGTGGGATTCGAACCCACGAGGGCTTTGACACCCTAACGGTTTTCAAGACCGGCCCCTTCAACCACTCAGGCACACTTCCGTTTTTGATGAACTATTATAGAATAAAATCCTCTCAGTTCATAACTTTATAGTTTTAAAACCAGTCAGCTCATGAAGTATAGATGGAATATTAATAATATTGCCATCAGTATGGTTTTCAATTAGAGCTGCCATGGTTCTGCCAACTGCTAATCCAGAGCCATTTAATGTATAAACATAACTTTTTTTCTTAGAATCCATCTCTTTATATTTAATATTAAGCCTTCTTGACTGAAAATCAGTAAAAGAGCTACATGAAGATATTTCACGGTAGCAATTTTGACTTGGAAACCAAGCCTCAATATCATTCGTCTTAGATGAAGAAAAACCAAGATCTCCAGTTGATAGGAGAACTCTTTGATAAGGTATTTCAAGAGATTCCATGATATTTTCAGCATGACTAGTAATTAACTCTAGTGCTTCATCAGCCATTTCTGGCTTAACTATTTGCACTAACTCAATTTTCTCAAACTGATGTTGCCTAATGATACCTTTAGTATCTTTTCCATAAGACCCTGCTTCTGATCTAAAGCATGGGGTATGAGCTACTAATTTTAAAGGTAAATCAGACTCATTAATAATCTTGTTTCTATAAATATTGGTAAGCGGTACTTCTGCCGTAGGAATTAAATATAACTCAGTATCTTGAATTTTAAATAAATCCTCTTCAAATTTCGGAAGCTGTCCAGTACCTATAAGTGAATCCTTGTTAACAATATAAGGAACATTATATTCAATATAATTATTTATTTCTGTATGAGTATTTAACATATAAGTGATTAATGCTCTATGCAGTTTTGCAATCTGCCCCTTCATTACAACAAATCGTGTTTTAGCAATAGACCCACCAAGTTCAAAGTCTAATAAATTATTTTTAGATAATAGCGAAGAATGCTCTACATCAGATTTTTTTAAAGAACCAGAAGATTTTATAATTTTATTAAATGATTCATCTATCCCTACAGGAGTTTCTTCAGATGGTATGTTTGGTATTTCTAATACAATATTTTTAAGTGTCTGTTCTTTTTCCTCAAGTAGGCTTTTATTTTCAAGTATAGATTTTTCTAATTCTTGCGACTCAATCTTTATTAGATTTTTTTCATCCTCAGTTTTAGCATTTCTAAACTTATCATTAAGTTTATTTTTATTAGCAGCTATAGACTCTTTAGCATTAATCAGAGACTTTCTTTCATCATGTAATTTTTTAATTAAATGTACATCCAGCGCATATCCCCTATTGGCTAATTTAGCTAGAATAAGATCTGGATCATTAATTATTAAATTTATATCAATCATTTTTTAATTTTCAAAAAAGTAATTAAACATCTTGATCTAAAATCTCTCTATTACCATTAGACTGTTGTTCCGAAAGCACACCTTTAGCTTCCATTGCTTCTATTATATTAGCAGCACGATTATACCCTATCCTTAACTTTCTTTGAATGAAAGAAATAGAAGTTTTCTTCGTTTCCATCACAATCTGAACAGCATCATTATACAAAGGGTCATCATTAGATTTACTATCAATAATATCAGGTACAGCATCGTCCTCTACAGAATTTAAAAGTGATTCAATATTTGTGGCTTCATTGTTTTTCTTCAAAAATTGTACAATTTCTTTAACTTCATTATCACTTACATATGCCCCATGAATTCTTTTAGGTACTCTTGATCCGGGGCTCATAAACAGCATATCACCATTACCAAGAAGATTTTCAGCACCCATACTGTCTATAATTGTTCTAGAGTCTATATTAGTTGTTACTTGCAGAGCAATTCTAGCTGGTATATTAGCTTTAATTAATCCAGTAATAACATTAACAGATGGTCTTTGTGTGGCTAAAATCAGATGTATTCCTGAAGCTCTTGCCTTTGCCGCTAATCTTATAATTAAATCTTCAACTTTCTTTCCAACTTGAAGCATCATGTCAGCAAATTCATCAATAACAACAACAATATATGGTAATTTTTTATGGTAAATTACATCATCGCCTTTGTGACTAGTTATTTCTAATTTATTGCCAGACTGCTCACTTTCAAGAACTAACCCGTTATAAGCCATAATATCTCTAACCTTTAACTCGCTCATAATTCTATATCTTTTTTCCATTTGCTGAACACACCAACGTAGTCCATTCGTCGCATCACTCATATCTGTAATTACTGGATTTAATAAATGAGGTATTCCATCATAAACACTTAATTCCAACCTCTTTGGATCAATTAATAATAATTGTAAATCTGTTGGGTCTGATTTATATAATAAACTGACTAGCATTGTATGTAGAGTTACAGATTTACCGGACCCTGTTGTACCAGCAACCAAAAGATGCGGTAATCTTTGCATATCAGCGCAAACAGGGTTGCCTTGAATATCTTTACCTAGCGCCATTGTTAGAGGAGATTTAGCATTCTCATACTTTTTGGAAATTATTATTTCTTTCAGAGAAACTATCTCTCTGCTCTCATTAGGAACCTCTATTCCTATTGAAGATGTTCCGGGAATATTATCAACTACTCTTAAGCTTGTGACAGACATTGTCCTTGCTAAATCTTTCGATAAACTTATAATCTGACTAACCTTGACTCCCTTTGCAGGATTTATCTCAAATAAGGTCACCACAGGCCCAAGCTTTACAGAAACAACATCGACTTCAATTCCAAAATCATTCAAATTAGTTTCTAATAGTCTCGACATTAACTGCAAAGACTCATCATCATAAGAGGCTGCTTCAGATTCATGCTGAACTAGTAACTCTAACAAAGGTAATTCTGCTTTACTGGGTGGATTAAATAACTCAGTTTGTTTTTCTTTGAATGCTCTTTTACTAGAATGTTTTAGCTTCTTAGGAATTTCAATAGAAACCTTGCTCTCTTTAACTCCTTGACTCAACTTATCAACTTTCGCGATATCTTTTCTTTTAGCATTATATAGTCTGATTTTCTCATAGTTTGAATTTATGATAAATTTAGACTTCAAATATACATACTTAGAAAGCAATAAAGTTTTAAAAGCTAAAGTTCTAATTGATATATGCAAATATGTCAATGAAGAATAAAGAAGAAGTAAAAATGATACAACCACAGTCCCTGATATGCCTATATAGGTACTAAATTTATTAAATAATAGTGACCCTATTTTACCACCAAGAAATACTTCACTTAAACCATTATTTTCATGGCCACTACTAATGAATGCCATAATTATGCAACTAGAGAGAACTATTATAATCAATAATCCAGCATTCATGAATTTATCAGAAGATTTATACTCAGCATTATTTTTAAAATTTTTAATAATTATAAACATAGCAATGAATGGTAAAACTAATGATATGTTTCCAAATAACATAAAACATGTGAATGATACATATGCGCCAAAAATACCAATGTAGTTATTAACAGATGATGCTAGACCAGAATTAAGAAAACTAGGGTCATTAGGATCATGAGAATATATTGATAATAGAAATAATAAAGTTAGCACTACATAGAAGAGATTGATGACTTCTTTTTTTAATAGTGAAAACCTACTAGCAGTAAGTTTTTTATTTTTTTTAACTTGAGCCATTAACCCTCATTTACTCCTATTTTAATACAATATTATTACATTTTCCATGTAGATAATGTAAATATTCTTTAAGTGTTGTTATAAAAACTAGATTAATATAGGATATATCAAATGGAAAATAAACATAGTTCTTTAATAATACTTGGGTCAGGACCTGCTGGATATACAGCTGCATTATATGCCTCGAGAGCTAACTTGAAACCTTTGTTAATAACAGGATTAGAGATTGGTGGGCAACTTACAACAACAACAGATGTTGATAATTGGCCTGGTGATCATGATAACCTTCAAGGTCCAGAATTAATGGAAAGAATGAAGGAGCATATTGGGAAATATGATACTGAGATTATAATGGATCATATCAAGGAAGCTGACCTTTCTAATACACCTATAAAGTTAATTGGTGATTCTACTACATATACATGTGATGCACTGATTATTGCAACTGGTGCTAGTGCAAAATATCTAGGGTTAGAGTCAGAAAAACTTTATTTAGGAAAAGGTGTTTCTGCATGCGCGACATGTGACGGTTTTTTTTACAAAGGCCTTGAAGTAGTAGTGATTGGTGGAGGGAATACTGCAGTTGAAGAAGCCTTATATCTCTCTAACATAGCATCAAAAGTCACGCTGGTTCATCGAAGAGATAAATTAAGAGCAGAAGCTATGTTAGTTGATAAATTAAACCAAAAAATTAAAGCTAAAAAAATAGAAGTTATATGGAACTCAAATCTTCTCGAAGTTAATGGAGATAAAACAAAGGTAACTAGTGCAACTTTAAAGAAAACAGACTCAGATGAAACCCAGGAAATTGAATGTTCTGGAGTTTTTGTAGCTATCGGACATCAACCTAATACCTCCTTGTTTAAAGATTACTTAGAAATGGATAATGCTGGGTACCTAAAAGTAAAGGGTGGTAGCTCAGGTGGAATTACATCGACAAGTGTAGAAGGTGTATTTGCAGCTGGTGATGTGTCTGATTCAATATATCGACAAGCAGTCACCTCTGCTGGTTCGGGCTGCATGGCTGCGTTAGATGCTGAAAAATATTTAGACAAATAGACTAAATATTAGCTCCAGAAAAATGCAACATAAGAATTACAACTAGCAATATACTCAATACAGCAATCACCGAGCTCATCAAAGTTTTAATAAACACATAATCAGGTGATATTTTTTTATTCAAAAAATATAAAATAAGAATTAACCCAGTAACTAATAAAATTGTTCTCATTATATATTTTCCGTAATAAAGGTTTTTACTGCATCAACACTATTCTCTAGTATAATCATATCTTCATCTAACTTCATAATATTATGCACTTTATCTGTTATAAATTTTTCATTATTTAAAAGATTAAATACAGTATCCTTGAATTTAGCTGGATGTGCAGTAGATAAGGTCACTTTTAAATCATATTTTTTTTCACATTTATTTGCAGATGCTATTCCAACAGCAGTGTGTGGATCAACAATAATTTCATGATTATGAAAAGTGTCTTTAATTATATCTCCAACCTCTTCCTCTGAAACAGAGTATGAGCAAAATGATTCTTTAATTTTCATGAGGTCACTATTCTTGAGACTATATTTGCCAGTTTCTCTTAATTCTTTCATTAAGTCATTTACGTACTCTGAGCTTTGAGTAATATCATAAAGTAATCTTTCAAAATTACTTGATATTTGAATGTCTATGCTAGGAGAAGATGTTTCTTTAACTGCTTTAAGTTCATGTTCTCCAGACATCAATGTTCTTGTTAAAATATCATTTTCATTCGTAGCAATATTTAACATATCTATTTCAAGTCCCATTTTTTTTGATATGTAGCCTGCCAAGATATCTCCAAAATTACCAGTAGGAACTGAGAATAAAACTTTTTTATCTCTAGTCTCTAATCTACTTAGCGTATAAAAATAATAAACCATTTGGCACATAATTCTAGACCAGTTAATAGAGTTAATGGCAGTTAGATGATTAGATTTTTTATAACTATTATCAGCGAATATTTTTTTAATAATATTTTGGCAATCATCAAAACTTCCTTTAACAGCTAAATTAAAAACATTATCAGATTTAATGGTAGTCATGAATTTGCGTTGCACTTCTGATATTTTATTATATGGGTGTAATATAAATATTTTAGCAGACTTAACATTTTTAAAGCCCTCAATAGCTGCGGCACCAGTATCTCCTGATGTTGCACCTAAAATATTAATAGACTGACTGTTTTCTTTTAAATAGAAATCCATAAGTTGTGAAATGAATTGCATAGCAAGATCTTTAAAGGCATAGGTTGGTCCATGATATAACTCAAGCAGATAATGTTCGTTATTTAATTTTTTTAGCGGGGTAATTTCAGGATTATCAAAACAAGAGTAAGACTTATCAATAATATCTTTTAAATCTTTTTCTGTTAAAGATGAGTCAACATAAGGTGAGATAACTGCATATGCAATTTCCTGATATGTCATGGACGAGAATGAATTTATCATATCTTTGCTAAGAGATGGCCAGGATTCTGGAATATATAAACCGCCATCAGAAGCTAGTCCCTCAAAAACAACATCTTTGAATGAAAGCTTAGGTGCGTTACCACGCGTGCTAATATACTTAATACTATTTGTCATCTGTTTTCAATACTCTAATTGCATGCACTTTCCCCTCAACATGGGATAATGATTCTATTTTCTTCATTGCATTACTAATGGAAATTCCATTTACGTTATTTGTTATCATTACAATTGGAATTAACGAATGTAAATCTATGGGCTCATGTTGAGTAACAGCTTCAATACTTATATCTTCATTTGCCAATATATTTGTTATTTCTGCCATTACACCTGATATATCACGTGCATAAATTCTCAGGTAAAAAGGACTAGTAATATCTTCATTTTTTGTAATATTAAACGAGTGTTCTCCACTATTCTTAAAGATACTTTTGTTTCTTAAATCTTTGCCACTTGAGAAGTTTATCGCTTCAACTAAATTAGTGACAACTGCAGACGCTGTTGCGTCACCACCGGCGCCATTTCCATATAGCATAGATGTTCCGAATTTATCTCCTGTAACTAATAAAGCATTCATCACACCTAAAACCTGCGATAAAATATTATTCTTGTGAATAAGAACGGGGTGGACACGGCACTGAATAGAATCATTTTTTTTGTTAGTAATTCCAACATGTTTTATGCTATACCCGAGCTCTTTTGCATATTCAATATCCATAGTAGTTATATTTTCTATACCTTCAATATATGTATTTTTTAGTGGCGATTTCATTTTATATACTAATGAGGCCAAAATTGATATCTTATGCGCAGCATCCATTCCATTAATATCAAATGTGGGGTCTGCTTCAGCGTAACCTAGTCTTTTAGCTTCATTCAACGCATCATTAAATTCCAAACCATGCGATGACATCTGGTCTAAAATATAATTACAAGTTCCATTGATTATTCCTGTAATAGATAAAATATTTTCATTTGACATATTATTTGTTAAGGTTTCAATTATAGGAATAGCGCCAGCTACAGATGCCTCAAAACCAAAATATACATCGTGTTGCTTTGCTAACTGAAAAATTTCGTCACCATGTTCCGCTATAAGAGCTTTATTGGCAGTAATAATATGTTTTTTATTCTTTATTGCAGCTGTAATTACTTTGTATGGAATATCAATACCCCCAATTAATTCAACAACAATATCAATATTCGGATTAGACGCCATCTCCATAACATCTTTAGTAACAGCTATGTCTTTATTATATTTTTTCTTATCAATAGATCTGTCTGCTATTAAAGCAATTTTAAATTCTTCTGAGACATTAGACTTGATTTTATCATCATGAACCCTCAGGTGTTCGATAAAGCTTTGTCCTACAGTGCCATATCCGCATATACCAATTTTTAACATATTACTTCCTGGGTTAACAAAAGATTATATTTTACCATTATTTAATCTATAATTGTTATTATAATGGAACTAACTCTACAATCTATTAAATCCGGTTTATTCATAAAAAACTATGAAAGTCATAGTCTATATATTGATGATAAAATATATAGAAATAATGTTTTAGTGACCAGTGCTGCTGTAGAAAACTGGAATTTTAATAATAAAGATAATTTAGATATAAATGATTTTACAAGCGTATTTGATTATAAGCCAGAGATCATAATTTTAGGAACAGGAGAAAGTCTAATAATACCAACGTCTAATATTATCAATGATATCCAAAATCAAGGAATAGGATTTGAGTTTATGATTACAGAGTCAGCTTGCAAAACATTTAACCTCCTAGTATCAGAAAATAGAAAAGTTGCTGCAGCATTAATTTTATAATTTTAAAATAACAAAAATAAATATTGTTATAAAGGCTATATATAAAAAATATTTATTAAGATAAGCAACTACATACATTCCATATCTTTCAGAAACATAGGCAACAAGTGAAAATCTTAAACCTCTACCTATTAAAGAAATAACTATAAAAAGAGCAAAATTTACTCCAAGAAACCCAGCTGCAATAACAAATATTTTATACGGGAGAGGAGTGAAACTAGAAATAAATAATATAACTATTCCATACTCTAAAAACATTGATTTTGAAATATTAAACTTATCCTCATAGCCATAATCTACAATGAGTGGGTATATATCAGTAAAAAGATAACTGCCAATAAGGTAGCCTACAACTCCACCAATTACGGACATCAATGTTGCAATTAGTGCCAAATCAAACCATTTGTAAGATTTTGAGATAGCCATCGGAATAAGTAAGACATCCGTTGGTATTGGAAAAAATATAGATTCTATGAAACTTAGAAACCCTAAGACTTTCTTGGATTTTAATAATAGAATTTTTTGCATAAAATTACGTAGCATAATTTTCAAATAATGCCTTGTAACATTGGGACAAATAAAACATCGTCTACTTCTTTCTTGAATATACCTTTTTTAGTATTTTTTACCCTGTAAAGTTTTTGTGATCCATTCACGTTAAGAGGTAGGACCATGCGACCATTAGGTTTAAGTTGAGAAATTAATTTATCTGGAATAATAGATGGTGATGCCGTCATAATAATTGCATCATATGGACCATTTAATTTATAGCCATCAAAACCATCACCATAAATAGATGAAATATTTTTATAATTTAAGGACTTTAGAAGGGCTTTTGTTTTCAAATACAGAGGTTCAATCCTTTCGATAGTAGTTACGCGCTTAAAAAGCTTAGATAATATACATGCCTGATACCCGCAACCAGTTCCAATCTCGAGAACATTTTTCATGTTATCAGTTTCTATCAATAATTGTGTCATTTTGGCAACAATATATGGTGACGAGATAGTTTGATTAAACCCAATCGGTAAGGCATCAAAATCATATGCTCTACCTCTTAATGCAGGCTCCACGAATATATGTCTTTGAATAGTAGATATGATATCTAATACAGAAGTATTGGTGATTCCTTGCGCTTTAAGAGAACTTATCATTTTTTTTAATTCTTCAGAGGAAATATCTTTAATATTCATATTACTCATAATAACTTATTTTTATTTAAAGATTGTGTTTTTAATTTTTTTTGTTTCACACATATTGATTGTTAAAGGCGTGATAGAAATGTAATTAGATTTTAATGCATTAAAATCTGTTCTTTTAGTAGATTTAAGCGGCTTACCAACCGCACCGATTTGAGCAAATAAATTATCACCACTTTTAAATAAATCAGGTTTCAGTGATATATCTCTATTACCAAGCATAGTATATTTAATTCCCTTGATTTTAGAGAATGGTATATCTGGAATATTAATATTATAAATATTTTTAGATTTTAGTTTTTGACTAAAAATATGGGTTAAAATTAAATTAATTTTATCATCAATATCATTTAAATATTTTGGTTCTCGAGAGGATATTGAAATGGCAATAGGCGAGTATTTACAAAATCTACCTTCGATAGCACCCCCGACTGTTCCAGAATATATGACATCATCACCCATATTGCTACCAAAATTTATACCAGAAAATACTATATCCGGTATGATTTTCATTTCACCGCGACCTATTATATGAACGCAGTCTGCGGGAGTACCTTTGACAATATAATGTTTTGAGTCAATTTTTTTATAACTAACCTTATTATGTACAGATAGTGAGCTACTACAGGCACTCATGTTTTTAGAAGGCCCTGCCACTGTAACATCGCCATATTTTAAAAGAAGCTTTTCCAAGATTTTGATGCCTAGGGCTTTGTATCCATCATCATTAGTTAGCAATATTTTCATTAAAATCCTATTAATTATTTTTTTATATTATACTTAAATACTAATAATAAGTAATATATTAATAAAATGAATGATAATCAAAAAGATAAAACTGAATTTGAAAAACTTTTAGAAGAATCAGATCTTGATATAAATCAAATATTAAGAGATAAAAATGGCAAAGCTAATAATAATCATAATAAGCATTATACCAGTGTTAATGTCAGTCATGATGACCTGTATAATGAGAACTTAAATATCGAATTTAGCCATAGACAAAATGGTATTCAGAATAAAGTTATTCATGACCTCAAAAGTTTAAAATATAAATTCAGACATTCAGAAATATTGGACTTGCATGGTTTAACAGCAAATGAAGCTGAATTAGAGTTAAATAGTTTTATGAAAGAAAATTATTATAATAATTCAAAGTATTTACTTATTATACATGGCAAAGGTTTAAATAATAAAGATAATCAAGCCCCAATGAAAAGACTTGTAGAGAAATTCATAATTAATTCCACACATGTTTTAGCTGCTAATTCTGCTAATAAAAATTATGGTGGTTTTGGTGCCACTGTTTTAATTTTAAAAAAATAGAAATCTAGCTTTGAAAAGATATGCTTAAAGACTGTATTTCTTTTTCAGTCAAATACCTATACTCACTAACTAATAAATTATTTAACTTAATATTGTCATACTGAATCCGTTTTAATTTAATTACAGTACATCCAACAGAACGAAATACTCTTCGGACCTCTCTATTCTTTCCAGTTTTTAGAGTAACAGTGTATTTATTAGCGACAGGTTTACATGTAGATATGCTATCAAATTTCCCTGTTTCAGACATACCAATATCTAATCCCTTAACGCACTGTTCTTTTTTAATATTATCAAAAGATCCTTTAATCATAACCTCATATTTTCTTGAAATATTTGAGGATGGGTGCATCATTTTATTCGCAATATCACCGTTATTGGTAAATAATAATAACCCAGATGTCTCCAAGTCAAGTCTTCCAATATTAATCCATTTCCCATTTGTGTCAGGTAATCTTTCAAATACAGTTTTTCTATTAGCATCGTCTTTAGATGTAACAATTTCTCCACAAGGTTTATGATAAACCAATATTTCAATCTTTGAATTAAACATAGCTGATGAAACAGTGTATTGGGTTTTATCAAATGTTATTGAATCCCCAATTTTTACTTTTGTTCCTAATGTTGCGACAACATCATTTACTTTCACTAAACCCTTGACAATATTCTTCTCGCATTCCCTTCTAGAGAGAATTCCCAGCATTGACAATATTTTTTGTACTCTATACATTGTGCGAATTATTGATTATATTGTAGTAAATAATATTTATTAAATAAATGAAGAAATTAAACATAATAATTGTAATCGTATCAGATACTAGAACAACTACTACTGATAAATCTGGTAAATTATTAAAAAAATATATCACTGAAACAGGCCATAATATAACCGGAATCACTATTGTTCCCGATGATATATATCAAATTAGACATAAAGTATCTCAATATTTAGTAGATGATGAGATTGATGTCATAATCACGAGCGGAGGAACAGGTATAACTGGCAGAGACGGGACTCCAGAAGCAGTCAAAGCACTTCTTGATAAAGAAATTGAGGGCTTTGGAGAATTATTTAGATCAATATCATACCAAAAAATAAAAACATCATGTCTGCAGTCTAGAGCTTTAGCAGGAGTAGCTAATTCTACATTTATTTTTGTATTACCTGGCTCGGTTGATGCATGCTCTACGGCATGGAAAGAAATAATACAATATCAACTAAATAGTGAGACCAAGCCTTGTAACTTGGTAATGTTGATGCCTCGGCTTAAAGAATAATTACAGTACTTCTAATTCTGTAGGTGGCGGTAAATCACTCAAAGATTTTAAATTAAAATAATCTAGGAACTTTTTAGTTGTAGCTAGTAATTCTGGTTTACCAGGCGTCTCTTTGTGACCCACAACTTTGACCCACTCAAATTCAATTAAATTTCTTATTATCTGCGGATTAACTGAAACCCCTCTTATTTCCTCAATGTCACCTCTAGTTACAGGCTGTTTATAAGCAATTATAACTAATGTTTCTAAAAAAGCTTTGGAGTATCTAGTTGAAGACTGCTTATTTAGTTTAGATACCCAATCATCATATCCTTTTTTTACTTGCATTCTGAAGCCACTAGCAACATGCACTATCTCGAATGAATGATTTTTATAATTATCATTTAAAGTATCAATTATTTTTTGTATTTCATTTTTAGACGGCTTATCTTTATCAAATAAATTAGCAATATCTTGAAGTGATAGGGGGTTATCTGATGCTAAAAGAGCACCCTCAACAATCAAATTTAATGGTTTAGAATAACTCATGATGTGACAGATTGTAGATAAATCATAGAGTAATCCTGATTTTGAACTATATCTATTAAGCTTTCTTTAACTAACTCGAGTATTGCTAAAAAAGTTACTATGGCACCCATTCTCCCTTCCTTGTATGTGAAACAATCTATAAACTTAATTGTTCCATTTTTATTAATTATATCCAATATAAGCGACATCCTTTCTCGAACAGATAAAGCTTCGGGTTGTATTTCATGCGAAGCAAATATTTCAGCTCTTTTAAGAACTTCCTGAAAAGCAATTTCTAGTTCCTCTAGGTCAATCGTTGGCATAGTATCTTTTTTTTCAATATTAGCGAATATCTTGGAGACAATAAAAGTATCTCTATTTAATCGCGGTATTTCATCTAACTGCTCAGAAAGATTCTTATACTTTTGATACTCCATCAATCTTTTAATCAGATTAGCTCTCGGATCCTCTTCATCCTCTTCTTCTGTCTCATTAGGGACAAGCATTCTAGATTTTATTTCAGCAAGTGTCGAAGCCATCACTAAATAATCCGATGCCAGTTCAAATTGCATTTCCTGCATCATATTAATATATTTTACATACTGATTAGTTATGGGCAATATTGGAATATCCACAACATCAATATTTTGTTTTTTTATAAGATACAGTAAAAGATCAAGTGGTCCTTCAAACTGTTTTATAATAACCCTTAAGGCCTCAGGGGGTATAAAAAGATCCTCGGGAATATCTGTAATTTCTTTACCATTAAATACAATACTTGTATCACTATTATTTGTATTGAACGTATTCATTTATTAATCATACCAACTTTATCATAAATATTTTTGATAGTTTTATTTGCTATCACTCTAGCTTTATTTGCTCCCTCGTCGAGAACCTTATCTAAGTATGTTTTATCTTTTAACAATTGATTTGTTTTTATAGAAATCGGCTCTACTATATTTATTATAACTTCAGCTAAATCTCTTTTAAACAATGATATCTCTTTAGACGCATACTTGGATATAACCTCTTCTTTTTTAATTAATCCACATGCGCTATATATATTAAGCAAATTATTAATCTCAAGTCTTGGCTCAGCTTCTTTTAGAGTATCTGGCATTTTTAAAGAGTCTGTTTTAGCTTTTTTAATTTTCAAAGAAATCTGGTCGTTTGAATCTGTCATAAGAATTCTTGAATATTCAGAAATATCAGACTTACTCATTTTATTTGAACCATTTCTAAGACTCATTATCCTTGTTGTCGACTTATTCATAAGTGGTTCTGGAAGAATAAAGCAGTCTTCATTATAGTCTGTATTAAATTTGTGAGCGATATCTCTAGCTAATTCTAGGTGCTGTTTTTGATCCTCTCCCACCGGAACATGGGAAGCTGAGTATAATAAAATATCAGCAGCCATTAGAATTGGATATGTATAAAGTCCTATTGAGGCATTCTCTCTGTTTTTACCAGCTTTATCTTTGAACTGTGTCATTCTATTTAACCACCCAACTCTAGCTGTACAGCTTAAAATCCAAGCTAATTGCGTGTGCTCAGGAACCTGTGATTGATTAAATATAATGTTTTTAGATTCATCTAACCCAGAGGCCAAAAATATTGCTAAAACCTCTCTAGTGCTGTTTTTTAATGCTTCAGGATCTTGCCAAACTGTTATTGCATGAAGATCTACTATCGAGAAAATACTCTCATAATCAGTCTGATAGTTAACGAATTGTGTTATAGCGCCTAAATAGTTGCCTATATGTATTTCACCTGATGGTTGTACACCAGAAAAAATGACTTTATCACTCATATTATAATCCAAATATTTAGTATAATATTCTAACATAAAGTTACATAACTCTCATTTGTTATATAAAAAAATGAAAACTACCCTATAATAATATCATGAGCAAAAAAAGAATTAAATTAATCCAGGAAGGCCTTCAATCTCTTAATCCATTGAAAATTGATATAATAGATGAAGGTCATTTGCATGTTGGTCATGCCGGAGCAAAATCCGGAGGACACTTTAAACTATATATTGTAAGTAATCACTTTAAAGGTCAAAGTATGATTGATAGACATAAGTTAATATATAAAAATTTAGATGAGCTAATGAAAACTGAAGTACATGCCCTCTCTATTAAAGCTGTGAGCCCAGAAGAGCTCTAGTCTAATGTTTTCTTGTAAACTATAGCGTCTTCCTTTCCTAGAGAAGTCTTGTAGTAATCTTTTCTAAACCCAATCTTTTTAAAACCATACTTTTCATATAATGCTATTGCAGACCCATTTGTTAAGCGTGTTTCTAATAAAAGCATTTCTGATTTTAGTATTGTACATTTATGAATAACCATTTCTAAAAGTTCTGAACCAATACCATTATTACGATATTTTTTGTTTACCGTTAAATTTAGAACATGCGATTCAAAAGGAGTTACCTTAGAGATAACATACCCAACAACAATATTATTATATGTTGCAAGATATGAATCATATCTATTCATAATACAATCTTTCAAAATATTTCGTGTCCATGGAAAATCATATGATTGGCATTCCATATCATAAATATGATCCAGATCAACCATTTGGATATCCCTGTATTCTATAAATTGAGATAATTTAGCTGACATTAGAATCAATTATACCTTTAAGATATTGCAAGTCATCCCAAACTTTCTTTTTCTGAGAAGGACTTCTTAAAATATATGCTGGGTGATAAAATACTATTATAGGAATATCATATTTATCAATAAAAAATTTTTTGAGTCTAAGTTCAGACATGGGTATATCTTCGCCAAGTAATCTATTTGCAGCAATTTTTCCGAGTAGCACTAAAACCTTCGGTTTAATTATATTTATTTGCTGGTCTAAATAATCTGAGCATGCATTTATCTCTACTGTTTCAGGGTCTCTATTCTCAGGGGGTCTACATTTTATGGTATTTACAATAAAGACTAAATCTCTATTCAAGCCTATTGATTTTAGAAATTCATTTAAGAGTTTACCTGCTCGACCAATAAATGGTCTGCCGATCTCATCCTCTTCTCTGCCTGGAGCTTCCCCAATTATCATTATATTCGAGCCAGGATCTCCTTCACCAAATACCGTGTTTTTCCTTGTTTTATGTAAATTACATTTTTTACATTTTTTGACCACTTCATCAAGACTTGCAAGATTATTATTTTCAGAAGAAATATTTTGAGTTGATTTTTTAGTATACCAAGATACATCAATTCCCATTTCAGGAAAATATTTTTTAATGATGCTTACCATTAAATTCCTCTTTTTTTAGAAGAATTAGCCTCGGGGTTTTCTTTAAATTTATTTAATGCATTAACTAATGCTAAAATTGAGGCCTTAACAATATCTGTATCGGCACCATGTCCATTAAAGACACTATTATTTTTAGTTATGCGGACTGTGACTTCACCCTGAGCATCAGTGCCAGATGTTATATTATTGACAGAATAAAGGGTTAGTTTGCAATCGCTTTTAACGATACTTTCAATTGCATTATAAGCTGCATCTACGGCACCATCCCCTGTTGATTTAGCTTCCTCAAGAACACCGTTTATCTCAAGTTTAATATGAGCATGGGGTTTTTTATTAGTTTCAGTAACAATATTCATATAGTTAAAATTAATTAAATTTACAGAAACTTTTACATTAGATGAAAGGTTTATAAGGTCTTCATCAAATATTTCATGCTTTTTATCAGCTAAACTCTTGAACCTGTAAAACAAATCATCAAAAGCTGAATTATCTTTGGGCATAATATTTAGATCAATCAGTTTCTGTTTGAAAGCATTTCTTCCAGAATGTTTTCCTAATACTAAAGAATTACTTGCCAAACCAATATCTTCAGCTCTCATAATCTCATAAGTTTCACGAGATTTAATTATTCCATCCTGATGAATACCTGATTCATGGGCGAATGCATTCTTTCCTACTATTGCCTTATTTGGTTGGACAGGAAATCCTGTTATAGATGATACGAGCCTAGAACACTTTAATATTTTTTTTGAATTTATATTTGTATCACATTTAAAAACATCTTGTCTGGTTCTAACCGTCATCACAATCTCTTCAAGAGCCGCGTTACCTGCTCTTTCCCCTAAACCATTAATTGTGCACTCAACCTGTCTAGCTCCATTTAATACTGCAGACAATGAATTGCCTACGGCAAGACCTAGATCATTATGGCAGTGTACTGAAAATATTGCTTTTTCAGAATTTGACACATTTTTAATTATATTTTTAATTAATTCTCCAAACTGGTGAGGTAGATTATACCCAACTGTGTCAGGAATATTTATAGTTCTAGCTCCTGCATTTATTGCTGCTTCTATGACTTCACATAAAAATTTTAGCTCAGATCTTCCTGCATCTTCAGGCGAAAACTCTACATCATCAGTAAAAGTTTTTGCTAACTCTATTGCGGCAACTGCTGTGGACAATACTTTTCCAGGTGTCATTTTTAATTTTTTCTCCATATGGATAGGAGACGTCGCAATAAAAGTATGTATTCTAGGAAATTTTGCATCCTTCAATGATTCTGCAGCAGTTGAAATATCCTTGTCTAAAGCTCTTGCAAGAGCACAGATACTTGAGCCTGTTACTACTTTAGATATTTCTTGTACAGATTTAAAATCACCAGAACTAGCTATAGGAAAACCAGCTTCAATAATATCTACATTTAACTCTTCTAACGCAATGGCAATTTTCATTTTTTCATCGACATCCATAGATGCGCCAGGACTTTGTTCCCCATCTCTTAGAGTTGTATCAAAAATTATTAACTTTTTATCATTCATACTATTAGGTAAATTCAAGTTAAGTAAATTAAATTAAAAACTATAATGACAGTTTTAAAAAATCATTTAAAAAGAGGAGATTAATTATAGAAATTGATTTAATCATAACTGAAACTTTATATTAAATATGTAAATTTGCAAGAAATATTAAGGCTTTGTAGAGGTTTTCTCTTTAGAGAATGACTTTTTTTTCTTAACTATTCTTATTAGATACATGCTTGGACCTGATAACGCATAAAGCAAGAAAAAGGAGAATAATACTAATGGGGGATCAAAAGATATAAATGAAATTATTAATGTAATTAGAAATAAAGTGATATGCGGTACTTTGTGGCGAATATCAAAATCTTTAAAGCTATAGTAAGTAATATTGCTAATCATAAAAAATGATAGTATTGGCAAAATAAATAATCCCACCCATATATAGTGCATATATCCATTTACCATTGTCTCTACTATCCATACATATGTGATAATAACTGCCGATGATGCAGGGCTGGCTAATCCTATAAAATATTTTTTATCCTGGGTTTGTATTTTTGAGTTAAATCTAGCTAATCTAATAGCGGCTGAAGCGACATAAATAAAGCAACATATCAATACAATTTTAGAAGAATCTAAATTTAAAATTAAATTTTGATCAGCCCATGTATACAACATTATTGCAGGGGCTAACCCAAAACAAATCATATCTGATAAACTATCGTAGTTTTCTCCAAATACTGTTTGAGTATTCGTTAATCTAGCAATTCTTCCATCCAAACCATCAAGAACCATCGCGATGAGTATAGCTAAAGATGCAATAATGAAGTCACCATTTATTGAAGATATAATTGCATAGAATCCGCTAAATAAAGCGGAGGTAGTAATTAAATTTGGAAGAAGAAATACGCCTCTCAATCTCTTCTTTTTTTCTTCAATCATTATTTTATTTTTTCATCTACGAGCTTACTGTCTCCCATCCATGACATCATGCTACGTAGTTTTTTACCAGTCTCTTCTATTAAATGTTCTGAGCCTTCTTGTCTCAGCCTATCAAACTCTTTAGATCCACTTTTTACTTCATTAACAAAATCTTTAGCAAATTTACCATTCTGAACATCTTTAAGGACTAGTTTCATATTAGCCTTCACATGATCATCTATAATTACAGGACCTTTTGTTAAATCACCATACTCTGCAGTATTAGATATAGAATATCTCATCTCTGTCATTCCACCTTCATACATTAAATCTACTATTAGCTTTAACTCATTAAGACATTCAAAGTAAGCCATTTCGGGTGCGTAGCCAGCTTCTGTTAAAGTTTCAAATCCAGCTTTTACTAGTGCAGTAACACCACCACATAAGACAGCTTGTTCACCAAATAAATCAGTTTCAGTTTCTTCTTTAAAGTCTGTCTCAATTATTCCAGCTCTTCCGCCACCTATTGCTGACGCATAAGCTAATGCAACATCTTTTGCTTTTCCAGAATTATTATTATGAATTGCAATTAAAGTGGGAACTCCTTTGCCTGCAAGAAAAGTTGATCTAACTAAGTGTCCGGGGCTTTTTGGAGCTACCATGAATACATCATTTTTAGCATCAGGTTTTATTTGTCCATAATGTATATTAAAGCCATGCGCAAAAGCTAACATTGCGTTCTCTTTTAAATTTGGCTCTATAGATTCTTTAAAGATATCTCCTTGGTATTCATCTGGCGCAAGAATCATTACAATATCAGCTTTAGAGACAGCATCTTTAACAGATAAAACTTCTAGGCCTTCTTTTTTAGCTCTCGCCGCATTTACCGAACCTTCTCTGAGCCCAATAGTCACATTGATGCCTGAATCTTTAAGGTTAAGAGCATGTGCGTGTCCTTGTGAACCATACCCAATTATAGTCACATTAAGATTTTTAATGTTATCTAGGTTTGCGTCTTTATCATAATATACTTTCATTTTATTCCTCATTTAATATTTTCTAAACTATCAATGCCTCGACTTATACCTAATGTACCAGAACGAACCATTTCTATTATTTTAATTTTTCCCATTGATTCAATAAAAGCGAGAATTTTTTCAGTTGCACCAGTTAATTCAACCGTATAGGTGGTATCTGTCACATCTATAATACGAGCTCTAAAAATATCCGTTAGTCTTTTTATTTCATCTCTTTGGTTCTTGTTACACTTTAATTTCAGAAGCAACATCTCTCTTTCTATGTGCGTCTCTTCAGTTAAATCTTTAACATTTACAACATCAATTAATTTATCTAGTTGTTTTTCTAATTGCTTTATTTTTTGATCATTGCAGAGTGTTACCAAAGTCATTCTTGAAATTGACTCATCATTTGTGGGTGCAACATTTAAACAATGAATATTATATCCTCGTGCAGAAAATAAACCAGCAATTCTAGATAATGAACCAAATTCATTCTCAACTAAAATAGATATTATATGTTTTTTCTCATCCATATTTACGCAAGCTCCGTATCTTTTCCAGTGGGCGATAAATGCATTTCATTATGGGCCTGACCACTTTTAATCATTGGATAAACATTTTCTTCTTGATCAGTAATAATATCTACAAAAACTAATCTATCTTTTAAGTCCATAGCTTCTTTCAACTTACTTTTTAATTCTGAGGGTTTTTCAATTTTAATACCGACATGTCCGAAACTAGATGCTAGCTGGACAAAGTCAGGTATAGCTTCCATATAAGACATTGCATACCTACCTTCATAAAAAAATTCTTGCCATTGCCTAACCATTCCCATATACCTATTATTAAGGGTTATAATTTTTATTGGTAGTCTATATTGCAAACAAGTTGCTAATTCTTGTATACACATTAATATGCTAGCCTCACCAGTTACACAAATAACTTCAGATTTTGGGTAAGCTAACTGCACGCCCATTGCAGCAGGAAGTCCAAAACCCATGGTCCCGAGGCCTCCAGAGTTGATCCATCTATTTGGTTTATCAAATTTATAATATTGAGCAGCCCACATTTGATGCTGGCCAACATCAGAAGTTACATATGCATCACCTTTAGTGATCTCATATAAGGCCTCTATTACAGACTGAGGTTTAATAACTTTGTCAGATTTCTTATAGGACAGGCATTTTTTTGTTCTCCACTTGTCAATCTGAACCCACCATTTTTTAAGAGCTGATTTATTAATATCTTTTAAATATGGTTTAATAGCTACATTCAAACCTTTTAAAATACTTGATGTTTCTCCAACAAGCGAAAGATCTACTTCTATGATCTTAGATATAGAAGAAGGGTCTACATCTATATGTATAATTTTTGCAGATGGACAAAATTTTGATGTGTCACCTGTAACTCTATCATCAAATCTAGCTCCAACTGCTAATAAAACATCACAATCATGCATTGCCATATTAGCCTCATAAGTACCATGCATTCCTAGCATTCCTAGAAACTGATTATCCGTAGCAGGGTAGCCACCAAGACCCATTAATGTGTTAGTTATAGGGTATCCAATATTTTTAACAAGAGCGGCTAACTCTTTGTGGGCATTACCTAAAATTACTCCTCCTCCCGCATAAATCATTGGTTTCTTTGCAGAAGCTAGTAATTTAGCAGCTTCATCAATTTTTGACTTAGATTCTGAAATGGGAGCCTTATAAGACCTTAATTTTATTTTTTTTGGATACTCAAAATTTATTTTAACTTTAGGATCAGTTAAATCTTTAGGGATATCTATGAGGACAGGGCCGGGACGACCAGTTGTTGCAATAATAAAAGCTTTCTTAAAAACCTCTGCTATTGATTCTCTGCTGTCTACTAAAAAATTATGTTTTGTTACAGGTCTTGTTATACCTGTTGCATCTGCCTCTTGAAAAGCATCGCTACCAACGTATTCTCTTGGTACTTGACCAGAGATTATAATCATCGGTACCGAGTCCATATGAGCTGTAGCCAATCCAGTAATACAATTTGTAATACCTGGACCTGATGTAACTAAAACAACACCGGGTTTACCGCAAGCTCTAGCATACCCATCTGCTGCATGAGTAGCACCTTGTTCATGTCTAGTTAGGATATGTTTAATTTTCTTATCCCCAAATAATGCATCATATATGTGTAGTACTGCCCCACCTGGATACCCAAAGATAAAGTCAACGCCTTCTTTCTTTAAACATTCTATAATTATTTGCGATCCACTTAATTTCATAACTTCCCTTGTTTTATAACCAGTCTATAATACATCTTTTTTAGTAAATCATCATTATTTATTGATAATTTCCATTAATATATAGCAATTATTGATAGACTAAGTAACCATTAAAATCACCATATATATAATATAAGAAACATTTCATAATTTCTGACACAACCATCTTTATTGCGCCCTTATCCTGTTTCCAGTCACCAATGTTATCTATATAAAAAAAATCTATTTGAACTTTTTGGTCAAATGTATTAAATATTTTTTTAACTCTATATATATGGAATTTATTAGTAACAATTAAAACATTTTGTATGTCAGATGAATTAATTTTACTAAAAAATCTTGCTTCATCATATGTACTTTTATTATCTACGCCAAATAAAACAATATTCTTTCTTAAAATATTATTTTTTAGAAGAATATCTATGTATTTTTCATAAACTCTCTTCTCGTCAGATGAATTAATATAATTTTTAACTATCGAAGCTTCCTTACTCAAATATATAAATTTAGCATCTTTTTCAAAAAATAATTTACTACCAACAACTGCCCTATCTGGATTTCCAGATAAAATAACAATTGCATCATAGCTTGAATCAATACGCCCTATTTCTGGATTAGTTATTTTGAATAATAAATAAAAAGTTATTATTGATAATAATACTGCCACTAAACCGATGGCTGATAACAGTCTATTAAGGTAAAGCAAAACTCTAATTCTTTTTTAATAAAAAATAAAATTTATTGTCTTTCTCTTCCGTGCTCAATAATTCATTTCCTGTTTGATTAGCAAATGACTCAAAATCTTTAACTGCTCCGGGGTCAGTTGATATTATTTTCAACGTCTGCCCAGCATCCATTCCGTTAATTTCTTTCTTAGCTTTTATTATGGGCAAGGGACAATTAAGTCCACTAGTATCCAATTCTTTATCAAAATCTGACATGCACTTTCCTTTGGGTTATAATGGTTATTATGTGTATTATTAATATATACTAATTTATTAATGTTCTATGTTCTATGTTAGTTACTATAAAAAAATATTCAACCTCTTTTTTTCTAACAATATCATTCCTTTTTATAGATATTCCTTTTGCGTATAGTATAGACCAAATACCAGAGCTTGGTGATCCATACAGCGAGACTCTTCCTCTTAAACAAGAAGATATTATTGGCATGGGAACATATCGTAGACTACAAAAATATGGTTATATTAATAATAACCCCCTGGTTATCTCCTACATTAACTATCTTGGTAACAAGTTATCGAGAAGCACAATGGATACAAACAGAACATATCAATTTTTTGTGGTTCAGTCAGACCAAATAAATGCATTTGCAGTACCGGGAGGTTACATAGGGATAAATATAGGTTTAATACTTTTATCTGAAAATGAAGCCCAGTTGGCAGGGGTAGTATCACATGAAATTGCACATATTAAGCTCAGACATTCAGCTGAAATGATTGCCAGCGCAAGCATGAGTAATATACCAATGTGGATAGGGATAATTGCTGGAATTTTTGCAGGTAACCCCCGAGCTTCTATCGCGGCCATGAGAGCCGGTATTGGTTTGTCTGCACAAATGAATGTTAACTTAATTAGAACAAATGAAATTGAGGCTGATGATTATGGTGTAGAGATTATGCATAAAGCAAATTATGATTTATCAGAGATGGCTAGTTTTTTTGACAAAATGGAAAATTCTACAGGAGAAATATCAAGGAACTTAGAATATTTGTCGACCCACCCAATGTATGAAAACCGGATTGCTAACATACAAAATAGATCATCTGTGCAAAATAACTCTATAAAGAATAGTACTGATGATTATCTTTATATTAAAAATATTCTTAGCGTTTCTGTCACTAGCGATATAACTAAAAATATAAAATCAATAACTAATAAAGACAAGTATAGTCAGCATAAGTTGGCGCTTCTATATTATAAAAGATCTGATTACAAAAATGCATATGACGCTATATTGCCAACCTACAAGGTTAATCCAAATAACTTATATATATCAATTCTGTATGCAAATATATTAATTGGTCAAGGTGAAATAGATAAAGCTCTGGAAGTTTTAAACAGATTAAAAAATATTTATCCACTAAATACCGTTGTGTCTCTTTCTATTGCTGAAATATTGATCGAGAATAATCTAAACTTAGGTTATGCCGCAAGATTGTTAGACCCTCTAGAAATACATTATAGTTTAAACCCAAACTACTTAAGATTATCTTCAAAGCTTCATACGCTGAAAAAGAATGAGTTTAAAGCGACAATATTTAGGTCAAATTACTATGAGCTTTTAGATGACATGGGGCTAGCATTGGAAGTTCTATCTAACTCAATTAGATCAAGCAAGATAAGTATAGAGCAAAAGAAAATACTTGAAGCTAAAAAAATCAATATTATTTGTGGTAACCCAAGACCATTGGAGCCAATATTTGGTGAAAAAACTTGTAATTAAAGTAGTTTTTTTCTATACAGATAGGTACTATAATGTATTAGAAAATTATGAACAATATAAAAGTTTTAATTACTACCATTATATTTAGCTTATGTCTTGGAAATACAGCTTATTCTGGTGATATTGAAGAAGGTAAAAAATTAGCTTTTGATAGAAAAAAAGGTAACTGTTTGGCCTGTCATATGATAGATGATGGAGAGTTGGCTGGTAATAATGGTCCTCCGTTAATAGCAATGAAAGCAAGGTTCCCGAATAAACAAGATTTATTTGATCAAATTTGGGACCCAACTGAAAATGACCCAGACTCATTCATGCCTCCCTTTGGAAAGCATGGAGCTATATCTAAAACTGAAATTAATAAAATAATAGAGTATTTATATACTCTTTGAGGAAAATTATGAATAGAAGAAATTTTTTAAAGAATTCTCTTATGACTGCAGCCACTATAACAACTTTTTCAGGTTTAATGATTAAACCAAAAAGATTATATGCGGCATGGCCAAAAGCATCCTTTGATATCACAGATTTAAATGACTCGATTAATAGTGTATACGGACATAATGATTTAAATGAAAGCTCAGAAGTTATGCTTAAAGCTCCTGATATTGCAGAAAATGGAGCAATTGTTCCTTTGAATGTAAAAACAAAACTTAAAAATGTTGAGTCAATAATGATATTTGTTGAAAATAATCCTCAGCCTTTATCTAGTGGTTACAATTTAAGCTCTAAATCAGTACCAACTGTTGGAACAAGAATTAAAATGGGTAACACTTCAAAAGTAATAGCGGCCGTAAAAAGTAATGGCAAAATATATACCGCTTCTAAAGAAGTGAAAGTAACAATTGGCGGATGTGGAGGTTAGATAATTATGAGTACAATAAAACTTAGAGCAAAAGAAAGTAAAGGTATTGTGACTGTTAAGGCAATCATTAAACATCCTATGGAGACAGGACAAAGAAAGAATAAAAAAACAGGTGAAAAAATTCCTGCTCACTTTATACAGCAAGTAATTTGCAAAGCAAATAACGATGAGGTTATTACAATAAATTGGGGTCCAGCAGTTTCAAAAAACCCTTATCTAACATTTGCCTATATGGGCTCTAAAGGTGACGTAGTTGAGCTTACATGGGAAGACAATCAAGGTAATAAAGATTCTCTGCAAGGCGAGGTTAAATAGTATTAAATGAAAAATTATTTTCATAAGTTTTTATTAATTATTTTATTTGTAAATATTACTGCTTTTGCTTCACCAGAAGAAGATCAGGAGTTGTTTAGAGATCATTTTAAAAATAGATTTCCTAATACTGAGTTCAGTGAGTATAAAAATGGAGTGTATTCAATTGATGCATCGTCTAGAGAGCAATGGGAATCAATAGAAGACTTTCCTCCTTATGAGCTAAATATTGACCAAGGAGAAGAGTTATTCAATCAACCATTTAAAAATGGTAATACCTATGCAACTTGTTTTGAAAACTCAGGTATAGGAGTAAGACAAAATTATCCCTACTTTAATGAGTCTACAAATCAAGTAATGACACTAGAACTGGCAATTAACAATTGCAGGAAAAGAAATGGTGAAAAACCCTTCAGTTATTATAAAGGCGGGCCAATGGCCGATATATCTGCTTACATGGCTTATACATCAAGAGGAAATAAATTTGATGTCAAAATACCAAATAGCATGGAAGCTCTTGATGCTTATGAAGCTGGGAAAAAACTTTACTTCACTAAAGTTGGTCAACTAAATTTCTCTTGTGCAGATTGTCATGTATACCAGACCGGCAGCAAGTTAAGAGCTGATATTCCAAGTCCAGGAATTGGACACTCTACTCACTTCCCAGCATATAGATCAGGAGCTGGACGATTAGTCACACTACATGAAAGATTTGCTGGCTGTTTAAACAGAGTTAGAGCTAAACCATTTAAGGCTCAAAATGAGGAGTATAGAAATTTAGAGTACTTTATTAGTTATATGAGTAATGGGTTAGAAATAAATGGCCCAGGCAGCAGAAAATAGGTATAATTATAATATGGTAAATAAGTTCAATTCATCAAAGTTATTATTAACATTACTCGCTCCTCTTTTATTTGTATCATGTGCAACAATAAATGGGATAATGCCTGGCACAGATAGTTCGGAAAATGCTGAAGTTAAAGAAATCAGCGTAAGCCAAAAATTACAAATATCAATTCCTATACCAGATAACTCAAAATATATTATTGACCAAACTATAATATTTGGTGAAGGTGAACGATTTACTGGCGTATTACATCTGGTTCATGATATTTCTGCAGATGAAGTTGTTGAGTTTTATAGGGTTGGCATGAGAGATGATGGGTGGTCAGAAATAGCCATTGTAAGAAGCGGATTTGTTTTAATGAATTTTGATAAAGAAGATAGGTTTGCGACAATCAAAGTAAACCGTAATAGGAATTTAGTCTATGACTCTTCTTCTTCTGAGGTAACGATAGGTCCTAAGACTGGAACAACTATAAATAGAAGAATAAATACGAATACAGAAGCTTCCGAGGAACAACCTTTCACGATTAAATAAAGCTTGTTTAATTTGTCCTCTCCGTTATTATTTCCATTAAGTCATCAAAGTAAAGATCTCTGAAGAAATGACCTGCTCCATCGACCACAAGTAACTCAATATTTTTTTTATTCAAGACCTCAACTCTTCTATAAGTATTAGGAGTAATCATGTCTTCAGATCCGACGATCACAGATACTTTTATATTTGTTGATGATAAGTTTCCCAGTAAGGATCCATTTTTTCCAGATTGCTTATCTGATATCTTGAAATAATCTAGAAAACTTTTTTTTGATACTTTTCCATTAGGGCAATTTAAAAAATCTATTGTTAACCAATCATTAGACTCATTTAATAACTCATCTACGTTTATATCATTTTTCACCATATGGTATTTTTTTAAATCAGCATATTGATCTGAAATAGGAGCTATCAAAAATACTGATTCAACAAGAATTTTTTCAGATGCTTCTAACTCCTCAAAAGACTGGATAATATTTAAGCCACCCCTTGAATGTCCAATTAAAAATATTTTCTGATATCCTTTTGATTTAAGATACTTAAACCATAACTCTACTTCATCAATTGATTTTGACTTGAAATGTTCATGTTCCACCTTGCATGGAAAAAAATTATTTTCACGATTATCAATTCCATAACTAAGATTAATTGTTAACGAATCTATATTATTTTCTAAAAAAGAGTTAGCTAGGGATTTTATAAGTTCGAGGTTTTGATGGCCTCTTGTACCATGAAGTATCAGCGCAATACTCTTAGAATTATTTTTGGTGTAGTGAGTTGCGTTTAGCTGAATGAGACTTTTATCATATTTATAAGGTATCTGTACAGCATCAGACCATATTTCTGAAGAAAATATTAATAAACAGATGAGTAATATATTTTTCATAATAAGATTATATAGGGCGTACTGGATTCGAACCAGTGACAAATGGCTTAAAAGGCCACTGCTCTACCAACTGAGCTAACGCCCCATTATATCTTTTCAAGTGCTCTGAATTTATTTGGTATTAAATTCAGATCTGCTAATGAAGACCTAAGACTATCAAAAAAACTACAATCTTCATAGACTGCATTGTAATATTCTATTTTCATTGCAATAGCTGCACCAATAACTATTGATATTAATGTTATAAATGATCCTATTGCTAGAGTCGACACTCCCGACACTCCTTGACCAATCGTACAACCCATTGATAGTACTCCACCAATCCCTATGAGAACAGCACCTATGATGTGTCTTGTAAAGTCCTCTTTTGACTGAAACCATTCTATCCTAAAATTTCTAGATATAATAGAATAGACAAAAGAACCTAAAATGACAGAAAGCAAAGCAGCAACACCGAAGGTCAAATAATAAATATCTGCAGACTTACTTAAATATATGATGCTTTCGCCCATCGGATTTATAAATGTAAAAGACTGAACTCCTACACCCGGCAATGGACTATCCAAAAAATCATTGGTTTCAATCCATTCTTGGCCTAAAGTAGAACCCGTTAAATACCACGCAAGGACCACAACGCTTCCCACGATAAAACCACCAATTACATTATCTATATTTTTTACAAAAGAACCTGATCTGAATATATAATACATGAAGATAAACCCTACCAATAAGCCTATTGTAAGCTTGTAATACACTGTATTTTCTGCAGATATTATAGACGATATGATTGTAGGCAATGATTGATCTTCTATCCCTAATATAGCTAAATCAGGACTAATTGAGTTCATCCAGCTATGGAAAATTATTCCATAAAAATCTGTTCTAGTCATTATATATGCCATGAGGCCCGCTACTAGAAGAACTACTATTGACTTAAGGTTTCCCCCGCCAACTCTTATTAAAACTTTATTACCACAGCCACTTGCATATGTCATTCCTACACCAAACATAAGTCCACCTAAAACATATCTGGGCCAACTAAAAACAGAGTTTCTGTAGGGTATTCTCGAGTCATTAAGATCAACATATGACAGAAATTCAAAGACAGTGACTCCAAGTACCGCAATAGCTGCAGCAAACATCCAAGATTTAAAACGTGATAAATCTCCAATATTAACCCAGTCTGAAACAGCACCCATTGTACAAAAATTTGTTTTACTTACAACAAAGCCAAGGATAAAACCTAAAATTGCTATGTATGACAATAATAAACCTGAGATTTCCATTCCTACCTATTCCTATCTATTCATTTTTTAGTTTTTATAATTATATTAGCAAACAGTAATATAAGCATTACATTTTTTAATTATTTTTTATAAAGCGTTGGATCATCAATTCCGGCATCTAAAAAACCTTTTTTTCTAAACTTGCAAGAATCGCAGTTACCACAAGCCTCTCCGCTTTTAGATAGTGAATAACAGGAAACCGTGGCAGAATAATCTACCCCTAGTTTTATTCCTGTATTAATAATTTCTGACTTAGTCATACTAACCAATGGAGTTAAAATCTTAAACGGACTCCCTTCTGAAGCAGACTTTGTTCCTAGATTTATCATTTTCTCAAAAGATGTTATAAATTCAGGTCTACAGTCTGGGTAACCAGAGTAATCAATTGCATTTACACCTATAAATATATCTTTAATTTTTAACGTTTCAGCATAAGATGCTGCTATTGATAAAAATATTGTATTTCTAGCCGGAACATAAGTAATTGGAATACCGGTAGACTCTTCAGTTGGCACATCAAGGCTTGAGTCAGTTAATGCTGATCCCCCTATCTTGGTTAAATCTATATCAAAGATTATATGTTTGACGTCCGGATAATTAGATAGGATTTTCTTACTAGCAATTATTTCATAGTCATGCCTTTGTTTATAGTTAATGGTGAGGGCTGTAATTTTGTATCCCATAGATTTAGCAATAGCTAATGATGTTGTAGAATCTAAACCACCAGAAAAAAGGACTAAAGCATTCATATTACTTCCCACGTTCATCACTCCATATAACTTTATGTAACTGGGTCTGTAGTCTAGCTGGAATATTATCTTTTAGCATATTTTCAGCAAGGATTTTTATATCCATTTCATCATAACTAGGAGAAAATAAAACAGTACATTTCTTATGCAAATTATATTTAAAAATATAATCCTTTGCCCATATATAATCATCTAAGTCACAAATAACAAATTTAATCTGATCCATAGATTTTAAATATTTATAATTATCTATAATATTTTTATCAGATTCTTTTGAAGCTGGTGTTTTAACATCTAATATAATTATTGTTTTATTATCTAAATTTTTTATTGAAACAGCATTACTTGTTTCAATAGAGACATTATATGATAAATTATTCAAGAGAGTTAAAAGATCAATTGTATTTTGTTGAGATAACGGTTCTCCACCAGTTACTGTTATATTATTACAATTAAAATTTTTTACCTCGTTGATTATCTCATCAAAAGTTTTTTTAGATCCTTCCGTGAAAGCATAAGCTGTGTCACAATATTGGCACCTTAAAGGGCAACCAGTTAACCTGATAAAGACTGTAGGCATTCCAGACGATAAGCTCTCACCTTGAATTGAATAAAATATTTCATTTATGATTAATGTATTCATGATCTAGATACTTTTGACATTATCGGGATTATCCATGTATGTCATTGCATGACATATAGCAACACCTAAGGCATCAGAAGCATCTATTTCTAATTTTCGTCTAATTGTAAGGATACTTTTGACTTTTTTTTGAAGCTGTTCTTTATCAGATGCGCCACTTGTCGTTACCACCATTTTTACTGTTCTAGGGCTATACTCAAATACTTCTAAAGCTGCTCTGCTACAAGCACAAATAGCGGCGCCTCTTGCTTGACCAAGCTTTATAGCTGTACCTGCATTTACGCTAAAAAATACTGATTCAATAGCTACATGTGATGGATTATATTCATCTATAATATTATTTGTAGCTTCGTTAATTAGCGCAAGCTTAGTTGTATACTTATTCTTTAAACCAGTTTTAATAATTGAATGATGTATATAGGTAAGATTATTATCTTCAAGTTTAATTAACCCAAATCCAGTAATATTTGTTCCAGGATCAATCCCTAATATAATCGTCATAAATTTTAAGAAAGACTAGCGTTCATATAAACATTTTGAACATCATCCAACTCCTCTATTTTACTAGATAAGTCAGAAATTTGTTCTTCGTCATCCTTACTCATTTCTATTGTCGTGAGAGCGTCCATAATTATTTCTTCATCTACTACCTCAACAGTTTTAGATTCAAAATATTTTTTTGTATTAAATAATTCATTAGGTTTTGTAAAAATAATACAATCAGTATCAATCATCTCAAAATCTTCAATCTCTACAACATCCATATGTTCTAGTAAGTCATCTTCAGTAACATTTAATAACTTCATTATTCCAACTTTTCGAAATAAATGAGATACAGAGCCATTAGTTCCAAGACTTCCTCCATGCTTTGTTAATGCATGCCGTAAGTCAGAAACTGTTCTATTTTTATTATCTGTTAGACATTCAATTATTACAGCAATGCCTTTAGGGCCATAACCCTCATATGTTATTTCTTCAAAGTTATCATTACTTTGTCCGGAGGCTTTATCAATTGCTCTTTTTACCGTATCTTTTGGAACATTTGCTGCATTAGCCTTAGATAAAGCTAATCTTAATCGCGAATTACTACCGACATCTGTTCCGCCCATTTTAGCAGCAACAGTGATCTCTCTTATTACCTTTGTAAAAGTTTTACCTCTTTTATTATCTTGAGCTTTTTTCCTATGTTGGATATTCGCCCATTTACTATGTCCTGCCATATCAAGATGCCTTATATGTAACATTATTTAAGCGAAAATTAACCATTCTATCAATTGGAACCTTGGCTTTAGCTATTATATCATGCGCTAAAATTATTTCGTTAGATTTTGATTTAAATACGTTTAAAACTTTATTAGCAGTATTTAAATTCATCCAAGGACATCTCCCGCAACTCTTACATGTAGCACCTTCACCTTCTGTGGGTGCCTCAAAAAATATTTTTTCAGGTGAATATTTTTTCATCTGATAAAAAATTCCTTTTTCTGTAGCCACGATAATATATTTTTTACTACTATTCTTAGATGCTTCTATTAATTTAGTTGTTGAACCTACCACGTGAGCCATTTGTATTATACTTCGCGGTGATTCTGGATGTACAAGAACATCACTGTCTGGATACTTCTTAATCATATTTCTTAATTCAAGAGCTTTATATTCTTCATGCACTATACAAGATCCATCCCACAACAACATATCTGCACCAGTTTTTTCTAAAATATAGTTGCCAAGATATTTATCAGGAGCCCATATTAATTTTTTACCTAAAGAGGTTAGATGTTCAACAAGTGATACTGCCATACTAGACGTAACTACCCAGTCAGCAATTGACTTAACTTCTGCACTTGTATTTGCATATACTACAACTTCTCTATCTGGGTGATCATCGCAAAATTTTTTAAAATTTACATAATCACAACCAATGTCAAGAGAGCATGTTGCCTCCATGTCTAGCATGTATATTTTCTTATCCGGACTGAGAATCTTGGCTGTTTCACCCATGAACTTTACACCGGCAACTATTAATGTAGACTCTTGTTGTTTTGCACCATATCTTGCCATTTCAAGACTATCGCTAACCAGGCCTCCAGTATCTTCGGCTAATCTTTGTACTAATTCATCAACATAGTAATGCGCTATTATTTTAGCGTTATTACTCTCTAACAAAGACTTTGTTTTTAGAAGGTATTCGTTATATTCCATATTTTATTTTATTGACTTGATTGTATTGATAGATAGTTCACGTAACTGTTTCTCATCCACACTAGATGGAGCATTAGTTAGCAAACATGATGCAGATTGTGTTTTTGGAAAAGCAATTGTCTCTCGTATAGAATCTAATTCTAATAACAACATAACCAGTCTATCTATTCCAAACGCTATCCCTCCATGAGGTGGGCAACCAAAAGATAATGCTTTTAAGAAAAATCCAAATTTTTTATTCATTTCCTCTTCACTGATATTAAGTAGCTCAAATACTTTCATCTGCATATCTTTGGAATGTATCCTTATTGATCCGCCACCAATCTCATTACCATTTAAAATTAAATCATATGCTCTTGATGGAATTTTATAAACATCAGTTTCTGATAAATCACTGAAGTTTTTCGGGGAAGTAAATGGATGATGTATCGAAGTAGGGTTTCCTTCAGAATCTTGCTCGAAAAGAGGGTAATCCAGAACCCATAAAAACTTCCATCCACCAGATAAAAGATTCAAACTTAAACCCAACTCTTTCATAAGTGCTGACATAGAACTATTAACAATGTCAGTAGAATCTGCAGAGAAAAATATTAAGTCGCCATTTTCTGCATCAACTTCATTAAGAATATTCTGAATAACTTTAGTATTTAAGAATTTTTTAATTGGAGAAGCAACTCCATTCTCTATATCACTAATATCTTCACATTTAAAATACGCAAGACCTTTTGCTCCAAACTGCTTAACAAGTTCAGTAACATTATCAATGTTTTTTCTAGACAAAGAAATCCCGCCCGGTACTTTTAAGGCAACTATTCTAGAGCTTGGGTTATTTGCGTGATCAGAAAATACTTTAAAATCTACTTCTTTTACCAACTCTTTAATATCTTTTAAAACCAATGGGTTTCTCAGATCTGGTTTATCGCAACCATAGTTTTTCAATGCATCATGGTATGACATTCGTTCAAAATTTAAACCATCATCATAATTCATAATATCTTTGAAGATTAGCGTGAATAATTCTTCAACTATTTGCATAATTTCTTCTTCATCAGTAAATGATAACTCAACATCAAGCTGCGTAAACTCAGGCTGTCTATCAGACCTCAGATCCTCATCCCTGAAACACTTTGCAATTTGAAAATACTTGTCTAGTCCGCCAATCATCAGAGTTTGTTTAAATAGCTGTGGAGATTGAGGTAAAGCAAAAAATTCTTTTGAATGTACTCTACTAGGAACCAGGTAGTCTCTCGCGCCTTCTGGAGTTGTTTTTGTTAAAATAGGAGTCTCAACATCAACAAATTCTTTAGAATAAAAATAATTTCTAATGGCCTGGATAAGTTTCGATCTAAAACGTATAGTCTTTTGCATCTTATCACTTCTCATGTCTAGATAACGATATTGAAGCCTTTGATCTTCATTGACATTGTTGTCATTAATTTTAAACGGTGGAGTTTCTGACTTATTTAATATCTTTAAAGAGGATACTATGATTTCAATCTTGCCTGTTGCCAAGTCATTATTAATCGTGCCCTCCAATCTATGGTTAACCGTTCCCTTCACTTCTATAACAAATTCTGACCTAATAGATTCTGCCTTCATAAAAAGCTCTTTATCTTCAGGGTTAAAAACAAGCTGGACAATACCAGTATAATCTCTTAAATCGACGAAGATAATTCCACCATGATCTCTACGCTTGCTAACCCATCCAGATAGCTCAATTTCTTGATTTAATATATTCTCAGCTATTTCATTACAGTGATAATTTTTCATTATTTATATAGATTCCACTTAGTGTTAAGATTTATCAGTTGTGTTTGACTTCGATGCTGGCTTATCCTCTTTAACCTTCTTTCCTTTAAAATCTGTTTCATACCAACCTGACCCTTTAAGCCTAAATCCAGATGAAGATATCAGCTTTTTTACCCCACCTTTTTTACAAGATTGACATATATCTAGGTCTTTATCGGTTATTTTTTGAAAATTTTCAAAAATTAAGTCACATTCATCACATTTGTATTCATAAATAGGCATAATTCAATTCACAACATAATATTATGTTTGTATTATACAAAAAAAATGAAGTTTTATCTCTAATAAATATAGTGTATAATCCTCGCTTAAATAACCTATGAAATCAATGAATAAATTACTTGCCGCGACCTTTATAATATTATTTGCATCATATGCGTTTGCAGATGAGATTCATCCAGGGAAAATAAAATCAGAGACATGTACTGGCTGTCATGCAATTCCTGGTTACAATAATGTTTACCCTACATATAAAGTTCCTAAACTAGCAGGTCAACATTCAGATTATATAGTCTCTGCTTTAAAAGCGTATCGTAGCAAAGATAGGAATCATAAAACGATGCATGCGAATGCTATAGGGTTAAGTGATCAAGATATAAATGATATAGCAAAATATTTTGAGTTATTGAAATGAAAATAATGCAACTATTAATGATTCTTGGTTTAAATTTAATTTCTACAGAATTAGCTTATGCAGACTATGATGCAGGAAAAGCTAAAGCCGAAGTTTGTGCAGCATGTCATGGCGCAGATGGAAATTCACAAATAACAATATATCCAAAATTAGCTGGGCAATATAAAAATTATCTTATTCACACATTGAATTCATATAAATCTGGATCTAGGAAAAACGCAATCATGAATGGGTTTGCTGCCGGTTTATCTGATCAAGATATAGAAGATTTGTCAGAATACTTTTCCAAGCAAGATGGCTTGAAAGTATTGCCAATGAAATAACTCTATCATCTACTTTCTATTAACCGATATAATGCAGGTACCAGGTATAGTGTAATTAAAGAAGATAAAGTAATTCCTCCTAAAACAACAATCGCCATAGAATATCTACTTTCAGCCCCTGCGCCACTACTCATCACAAGAGGGACAGCCCCTAAAAGAGTGGATATAGTTGTCATTAAAACTGGTCTCAGCCTTATTAAAGATGACTCAAAGATTGCCTCGTCTACACTCATGCCTTTTTTCCTTAACTGATTTGCAAATTCTACGACTAATATCCCATTCTTGGTAATTAATCCAATTAACATCAGGAAGCCTATTTGGCTATATACATTTATAGAGGTTCCGGTTAAAAATAAAGTGTAAAGGCCAGCAGTTAAAGCTATAGGCACTGTTAATATTATGGCTAGTGGATTTCTAAAGCTCTCAAACTGAGCTGCCAGGACTAGATAAACAATTAATATGGCAAATAAAATTGTTATTTCTAAACTACTACCTGACTCATAATATTCTTTTGATTGCCCGCTAAATGATATTTTAGCATTAGCTGGTAATACAGAATCCGTAACACCAATTAAATCTGTTAATGCATCGCCTAATGGATAGCCAGGAGCTAAAGACGCAGAAAATATTGTAGAAGGTAACCTATTAATCCTATTTAAGCTTTGACTAGTGGATGTTTCTTCATATGTAACTAGGTTTGACAAAGGTATCAGGGATGAATTTGAGGATTTAACAAATATATTATCTAAACTATTGGGGTTAACTCTAAATGATTTATCAGCTTGCAAGATTACGTTATAAGTCAAACCATCCTTAGAGAAAGTTGTAACCTGGTTTGAAGCTAGCAATATCTCCATTGTTCTGGTAATAGAATCAGCTGAAACCCCTAACTCATAAGCCTTATCTCTGTTTATTTCTAAATTTAACCGTGGGCTTGTAATTTTATAATCAATATTAGCATTTCTTAATTTAAGATCAGCAGACTTGTTTATTAAAATATTTCCCCATTCATTGATATCTTCATAATTTCCACCACTAATCACTAACTGAACAGGTGGTGTAAAACGACTACCACCAAGGCTTGGTGGATTAATAGCATATATTCTTGCTCCAGGAATAGATAATAATTGAGGAAAAATCTCTCGGACAATATCTTTCTGATGCCTTCTGCTACCCCAGTCAGTTAATGTGGTAAACATAAAGGCTGAATTAACTTCGCCTGGTTTTCCTGAAAATCCAGGGGCAACAATTGAAAATACAGTGTTAATTTCTTTGTTTTCTACATATGGTTTTAAAGTTTTTTCAACTTGACGAACTATAGAGTCAGTATAGCTAAGAGTAGATCCTTCGGGAGCTGTGATAGAAATAATAAATATTCCTCTGTCTTCTGTAGGAGCCAGTTCTTTTTGCACTACTTGAAATAATAATACAGATATAACTATCATTATAACTGAAAAAAGATAAACCCTTCTGGGGTTCTTCTGTGATTCCAATAAAGACTCTCTATAAAATTTTCTAAATTTTCTAATAAGCATAGGTTCTTCATCTATCTTTTCTTTATTTTTAATTAATTTTGAACACAACATTGGAGTTAACGTTAAAGCAACAATGCTTGAAAAAATTACAGCAAAAGATAAAACTACTCCAAATTCAATAAATAGTCTCCCTGTCTTTCCACCCATAAAAGATAACGGAAGAAATACAGCGACGAGCACAAGCGTTGTTGCTATCACAACGAATGTAATTTGTTTGGCACCCTCAATAGATGCTTCGAATGCCTTTTCACCATCCTCAATTCTTCTTTTTATATTTTCTAAAACAACAATTGAGTCATCAACAATTAACCCTATCGCTAATACCAAAGCTAAAAATGTAAGTACGTTTAATGAATACCCTAGTGCATATATGACATAGAATGTTGAAATTAATGAAACCGGTATAGTAATGGCAGGAATAAATGTTGCTGCAGAAGATGCCAGAAAATAATATATTACTCCAATCACCATTAACATTGAAATCAAAAGTGCAAATCTCACTTCAGAAATTGATTCATCAACAAACACTGATTGATCATAACCTACAAACATGTTGATATTGCTGGGTAATGTAGGTCTGATTAAATTTAATTCTTTTTTTATAGCTGAGGCAACTTTTAATACATTAGATTTAGTTTGTCTCACAACACCAAGTCCAATTGCATTCTCATTATTGGCCCTTAAAAAACCTCTATCACTTTCTGCACCAATAATAATTTCTGCTACATCACCAAGCCTTATTTTTCTATTATCATAAGTCTTGATTACTATGTCATTAAACATATTAATGTCAGATAATTTTGATTTTACCTGTATGCCTATTTCTCGATCAACAGAATCAAGACGTCCAGCTGGTTTTTCAATGTTTTCTTTATTTATAGCATTTAAAATATCATCTACTGTTACCTGCCTTGATGACATTTTATCTGGATCAAGCCAGATTCTAATCGCATATTTTCTCTCTCCACCAACAGTAATAGAAGCCACTCCTGGCAAAATAGATAATCTGTCGATAACATTTCTATCTAAGTAGTCATTAAGAGCTATGCTATCAAGTTGTTCGCTTGTAAAACCAATCCATAAAATTGCTCTTGCATCAGTATCAGATTTTGCAACCCTTGGTTGTTCAGAATCTTTTGGTAATCTTGGAATAGCTCTCGATACTTTCTCTCTTACATCGTTAGCGGCAGACTCCATGTCTCTTGACAAGTTGAATTCAATTCTTATTTGTGAAATTTCATCTTTACTTGCAGATTTTATTTCCTTAATATTTGAGATTCCAGATAATGAGTCTTCAAGTATCTGCGTGATATCTCTCTCAATAATCTCAGCCGAAGCTCCACGATATACCGTTGATACAGTGACAACTGGCTTATCTATATCTGGGTATTCTCTAATCGATAATTTATCATATGAAACTAGTCCTATAAGCACTAAAAACATACTTATTACTGCTGCGAGAACAGGTCTTCGAACTGTTATTTCTGATATGTGCATCTATTACTCTATAATTTTTATCTTAGATCCATCTTTTAGTTTTTCATGACCCATAAATATCACTTTATCAAAAGTATTTAATCCAGATTTAATCTCTACCAAGGCATTATTTCGAATACCTATCTCCACTACTATTAGTTTAGCAATATTATTATCTACAATATAAACATAATGTTTTTTGTTAATACTTAATAATGATTTCTCGGGTATCAAAATTGCGCCCTCTTTTTCCTCTAGAAAAATATCCATTTTCATCAATAGACCGGGCTTTAATATATTATTTTTATTGTCTAATAAAGCATAGGCGCTAATGGTTCTGGTTTTAGTATCTATCCTAGTATCCACATATTCTAACGTACCCTCATATTTAGCACCTGGAATACTGTCTGTGATAGCAATAAATGATAATTTCTTTGTTAAATAGCCAAGTATACGTTCTGGTAAATTAATTGGTAATTTCATATAGCTATGCTCATCTAATGAGGTAAGAAGCTCTCCTTTAGATACTGCATCTCCTATATTTTTCTTACTAAGACCTATCATTCCTGAAAAAGGAGCATATATTTTAGTTAAGCCAATGGTGTCAGAAGAAATTATAGAAAAAAGTAAATCACCTTTCTTAACAGTAGTGGCTTCTCTATAATGAATGTTATCTAGAAGACCATTAACTTTAGAAGTGATATTAATTGATTCACGCGCTTCAATTACAGATAATGCTCGATATGTTTTTTGTACAGTATCAATTTTTACTGACACAGCTTTCACTGCAATAATTCTTGTTTTACTCATGAATTGAGCAAAACCAGTATATTTTAAATACAAAGATATTCCACCATAAAAAAGGCCAGCAATAAAAATAAATATAAAAATCTTAAATACACTCAAAGATTTTACATAATTTATAATTTTAGTCAGCATTGCTCAACCTATCGGTGTTATAGCCTATTCTATCCATATTAATGAAGCAATTCTACCAGTATTAGTTTCACCTCTGTATGAATAATATAAGTTTGCACTTTGATAGGTACACATTTCATCTGTGAATATTTTTTCAACACCTGCATCTTTTAAAAAAACTTTAGCTGCTTTTTTTAAATCGAGTCCCCAGTGCTCTTCATCAATCCTGTTGAAGATTGTTGGAGATATTGTAGATAGTTTCTTATAGACGTCTTCTCGGACTAAATAATTATTTTGACTAATAGAAGGGCCGATCCAACATATAATTTCAGAAGGGTCCTTCGAAAATTTTTTAATAAATTTTGTTATTATGCCATTATCTAGACCTCTCCAGCCTGCATGGATTACCCCAACTTTTGTTCCATCTTTATTACAGACCAGTATAGGTAAACAGTCAGCAGATAAAACAGCACAAGGCAGGCCCACTGTATCCGTATAAGACCCATCACATACTAATCCTGATACTGACTGCTTAACTTTTTTTATAGTTGCGCTATGTATTTGTTTCATCCAGCAGGGCTCCATTGTTAGGTTTAAAGATTTTTTTATATCTCTCCTGTTTTTTTTAACATGAGTTTGCTCATCACCTACATCTAAGCTGAGATTAGAATCTTTATATTCGCCTTTACTGAATCCACCTATACGCGTTGTAGAAAAAGCTTTTATATTACTAGGGACTTCCCAAATTACTGGCTTAATTTGTATCGGCATAACTATGTTTCTCGATTAGTGACTGTATTTTTAAAAATTCATCTGGCGGAGAAGATTTTATAAAAAAAACTTCTTTTGTAGACGGATGTTTAAATTCTAGTGACATAGCATGTAATGCATGACCATTATATGAATCTAAAAATTTAACTAACTCAGTATTTTTACTAAATATAGATTTTCTAAACCCATAGAGCTTATCACCCAGAACTGGATGTCCAGTAAATGATAAGTGTACGCGTATCTGATGTGTTCTCCCAGTTACAAGCTCAACTTCAATTAATGATGCTTTATCAAATCTACGTAAAATCTTAAGTCGTGAAACAGATTCCTTTCCAGAAAAGGTTACTGCCATTTTTTTTCGGTTTATCTTATGTCTGCCTATTTTTTCATCTATCACGCTTATATTCTTTAAAATTCCAGATGTGATAGCTAGGTACTTCTTTGTTATTGATTTATTTTGAATCTGTTGCGTTAGATTATTATGGGATTGAAGTGATCTCGCTATAATTAATAACCCAGAAGTCTGTTTATCTAGACGATGTATTATTCCAGCTCTAGGCACATTTCTCAATTCAGGATATTTAAATAATAAAGCATTTTGTAATGTACCTGAATAATTTCCAACTGCTGTATGAGTTACCATCCCACTATTCTTATTAACAATTATAAAGTCATCATCCTCATGTAATATATTTAAGGCGATATCTTCTGGGATAATATTTATCTCTTCATTAGGGTGAACTTCTATTTCAATTTCAGACTTAATCGAAATCTTATCTTTAGGAGAGCAAGTTTTACCATTAACTAGTATTTTTTCTGCATTAATCCAATTTTTGATGGTTGATCTTGAATATTCAGGTAAATGAGATGATATAATCTGATCTAATCTTAGATTTTTTTTTGGTTCAATATCAAACTTATAAAAAGTGACATTTTTCATAGTGTAATCCCATGTAACTGCTCTATAATAACAAAATGAAAGCAAAAATACTCCTTATAAACCTTATCTTTAGTGTATTATTATCAAGCTGCTCATACTGGGAAGGTGTTTTTAAAGAGGCAGACCCTACTATAGGCATGTCGGCTGCACAAATATATGGGGAAGGAAGGGCATTTCTTGATGCCGAGGATTACCCAAATGCCATCATGTATTTTGATATATTGGAAGCTAGATACCCGTTTGGCATATACTCAACTCAATCAATGCTTGATTTATCATATGCGTCATATAAATCAAATTTAAAAGCAGAAGCAATTGTTAATGCCGATAGGTTTATCAGATTGTATCCAAATCATCCAAATGTATCATATGCATATTACCTTCGTGCGCTATCGAATTTTAACAAAGACCAAAATCTTATAACTGAACTACTTGGTCAGGATCCATCAAAATATGATGTATCAAAACTAAGGCAATCATTTGATGACTTTTCTGTGATAGTAAATAAATTTCCTAATACTAAATATGCCAAGGATTCAAGAAACAGACTGTTATATATCAAAAACAAGATGGCAGCTAACGAATTGTATATAGCAAAATATTATATTAAACGATCAGCCCATATAGCAGCAATAGAAAGAATAAAATATCTATTAACCAATTACAATGGGACACCTAGCACAGAAGAAGGTTTATTAATTTTAATAGAGAGTTATAAGTATTTAAAGATGAATGATTTAGCATCTGATACAGCTAGAGTTTTAAAAGAGAATTATCCTAATTATACGATAGTAAATAAAAACGGGGTTATAACGGCAATCAAGAAAAAAATCAAAGTAGCCAAGGAAATAGAAGCTCCGAAAGATGATGGTTCAAGTTGGTTTAACTTTTTAAATATATATAATTATTTCTAGCCTTTATCTTTTATAATACAAACAGGAATTGTTTTCATCTTATGGATATTCTTTCTTCTAATACTTAAATATTTTTCTCTATACACGCTATTTTTATTTGACATAGCCTCTTCTAATTCCTCGTATGTCAGACCAAGCTGCTGTTCATCTGTTCTATCATCATCCCATAAACCATCAGTTGGAGGCGCGCTCAATATATCATTAGAAATATCCAATTCTTTTGATAAAGATCTTACTTCGGATTTTGTCAAATCTGCAATAGGCGATATATCAACTCCACCATCACCATATTTCGTAAAAAAACCAACACCAAAGTCTTCAACTTTATTACCTGTACCTACAACTATTCCTGAGAAAGATGCAGCTGCTTGATACAACAACATCATTCTTAACCTAGATTTACTATTAGCGAAACCTAAGTCATTAACAAAATCAGATGCCACGCATGTCTCATAAAATTTATCAAAAGTATCGCTAAGATCAACTTCGCAAACTTTAATATTATTATATTTAGATAATAGAAAGTCACAGTGAAGCTTGCTCAAAGAAAGGTCTTTAGTTTTAAGCGGTATTTTTATTACTATGGTTTGAATACCAGTCATAGCGCACAGAGTACTCGTTAAAGCAGAGTCAATGCCTCCAGACACTCCAACTATTAAGCTTTGTATATTGTAATCAGAAGATTTGATATAATCTTTAATCCATTTCACTATATGCAATATCACTTTACTATTGTTCATATGTAAGGCCTTATATGTAACTAAAAACCAATCATTGGTTAATATTTAATCTAGAATCATATATTATAGTCTATAATAATAATAAAAGAATACTATTCAAAATTTAAATATGCGTATAATCATAATACTTTTAGTAATATTTTTAGTTTATGTAATAGCTAAGTCATTGTTGACAAAAAAATCAAGGGTCATAAAAAAGACAACTAATAAAATTCAATATTGTAAGCATTGTAATACGTATGTGACAAATGAAGAGTATTGCCTTAATAATAATATTAATTATAAGAGCTGTCAGAATTACAAGTGAGATTAAGATGAAAAGAAGACCATTACTGTTAACATTAACTATAATTATGTTTATAGGAATACTGCTAACAGTTTTTTTACGATAAAAATATGCAGCTAATTATAATTTCTGGGAAAATAGGATCTGGTAAATCAACTTTAAGCAGATACTTCCAAAAAAAAGGTTACCATTATATAAATTCAGATATTCTTGCAAAGAATATTATTCAAAATAATAAATATATTATAGATAAATTAAATAAAGAATTTAATATTTTAGATAATGAAAAAATAATATCCTTAAAAAAATTAAAAATTATTCTCCTATCCTCAGAAGAAAATAAGGATAAGATTAATTCAATAATTCATCCTTCTTTTTACAAAGCACTAAACCTTATTCTTGAGAAATCTAGTAACAATAAGATAGTTCTTGAATTACCTCTCATTGAGACATATGGCAATATTAAGTATAATTTAAAAATAGTTACCGTTAAAACAAAATTAAAAATAAGAAAGCAAAGATACTTGGTTAAACCTAACTCTAAAGCTAAAGATTTTATAATTTTAAATAAATATCAAAAAAGCTCAGAGTATTATGAAAAATATTCTGACTATGTCATATCTAATAATGATACTATAGAAATATTGCAAACTAGGTTTAATAAATTATATAGTAAATTTAAAGAATGAATAGCTTATCAGACAATCAGGTTTCATTATACGAAGAACCTGTTCAAGAAAAAATTAGGAAATTTATTAAAATTGAATTTCTATTGAACAAGATTTACTATTTTAAAGGTAAAGATAATAAGAGTGAAAATTATATTGCCCTATTGGCGCTTTGTGAGCTATATGAAATTTTATCACGCAGTGATATAAAGTCTGAATTAATTAGAGAAATTGAAACACAAAATGCTTATCTCCAAAAGATAAAGGAAATACCTCAGACAGATGGTAGTAAATTAAACTCAGTTCTAGAAAAACAAAATCAACTTTTGAAATTAATTTATGGCATTGAGGTAAACTATCTAGATCACTTAGAACGTGATATTTTTTTTAAGACAATATTAAAAAACTGTTTTACTCAATTACAACCAGCTTCTATTGATTTTTGGTTATCAAGAGATATATTGAATAGGGAAACACAAATAGATTTATGGCTTGAGCCATTAATATTTATTAAACGGTCAATTGATTTTATTCTAGAAGTAATAAGAAAATCTGGTAGATTTGAAGATAGAATGGCAGAGAAAGGATTTTTTATCGAGAAACTTGATCCAAAAAGAAATATTCTCCTTATCAGGGTAACCCTAACCTCTGATTTATACTATTATCCTCAAATTAGTGTAGGTAAGCAGAGATTAACCATAATGTTTATGACTAAAGATGATAAGAATAACTTGGTTCCACATCAAGAAGATTTGAGTTTTATATTAACCACTTGTTCTCTTTAAAGATTAACTCCAAAAATCACTCATGCCTGATACTCCAAAACCATTAAATCTCTTACACATTTCTAGATCGCTAATTTTTATTCCACCTAATGCAAACACTGGCATATTTGATGCATCTGAAATAATCTTAAAATTTTCCCAGCCAAGTATATTTTTACTATATTTTGAATAAATTACTGGAGATAAAATTATGAAATCAAAATTATACTCATTAGCAATCATAACATCATTTAAATTATGACATGATGCAGAATAAATTAATTTTTTTTTCTTTATATTTCTATAAGTATTTATTTGATTTAAATCTTCAGAAGTAAAATGAACTCCATCAATATTGATATCACCTAAGTCATTACTAAATTTTTTATCAATAATTAAAGGCATATTATTTTTAAAACAAAACTGAGATAACTTCTGTGCTGCAAGAATATAATTTGATATAGAATACCCAAATGATCTTAATCTAATAAAAGAATTGGTCCTATCAATATTTTTAAATTTTTTAGATATGCTGTCAAAATTTATTGGCGTGATAAAGAATAACTCTCTTAATTTTAATCTATTTAGTATTCTAACAGTTGACTCAAGAAATAAATGATTGGACATAAAAGGGTCAATATACAAAAGATTTTGTTTTTCTTTAGCTTTAATTTTTCCACTATACTCAATAATTTCAAATATATATAATTTTACAGATAGATTTTTATATAGGTGAGTTATCTCGCCATGGTATATACTTTCTTTAATCTGTATATCTAACTCTTCATGACACTCTCTAATCAAGCATTCTTTTGGAGTTTCTAATTCTTCTATCTTTCCACCAGGAAATTCATAATAATTATTAAATGGTTCTTTCCTTCTTTCTGAAAACAAATATCCAGCGTTATTCTTTATAAGGGCTACTGAACACTCAATATTATTTTTCATTCTCTATGTTGTGTAGGCAGAATTAATATGAACATATTCATGAGATAAATCAGATGTTAAAACTGTATGCGTATCTTTCCCAGAATTCATATAAATATCTATTGTTATATTTTTTTTCATCATAGACTTATTAAGTTGTTTCAGATTACATTTTTTAGACTGCAAGCCATTCTCGAATATTATTTTATTATTAATTTTTAGACTGACTTTATTCTCATCATAATTAATATTATTGATTGATCCCAACCTTGCAATAATTCTTCCCCAGTTTGGATCTGCTCCATACATTGCAGTTTTAATTAAATTAGAATTTGCTAAACTATAGGCTATTTTTTTAGCTTGTAATGAATTATATGATTTATGTACAGTTATTTTAATAATTTTTGTTGCACCTTCTCCATCCTCAATTATCATTTTAGATAAATCATGGCATACATTTTTTATTTCATTTTCTAATATTTTTAAAATTTTAGTGTTAGCGTTAAAATTAAGTTCTTTATTTTCACCTGTTGAAATTAACATCACAGTATCATTTGTAGACATATCGCCATCAACTGAGATTGTATTGAATGAAGAGTTAACTGCTTTTTTCAAGATTTTTAGTAAAAGTAATTTTTTTAGATCAACATTGATGGATATAAATGATAGCATTGTTGCCATATTAGGCTCAATCATTCCAGCACCTTTGCATACTGCATTTATTGTTATCTTAATTTTATTTAATAAAAAAGACCTAGTAATATGCTTACTAAATTTATCAGTAGTCATGATAGCTGAGGCTGCCTGTTTCCAGGTAGATTTAAATTTAAAATCATGATTTTCTATGGATTTTATAATTTTATCAATTGGGAGCTGTCTTCCAATTATGCCTGTTGAAGATAATAATACATTCTCTTTAAGACAACTAAATTTTTTAGATATTGATTTTGTACATTTTATAGCATTCGACATTCCTACTGTTCCAGTACATGCGTTAGCATTACCTGAATTAACTAAAATATACTTTGGTTTAAATTTAGATACATTATATTTAGATAAGATTACAGGTGCAGCTGCATACTTATTCTTCGTTGATACGACTGCAATTTTTGAAAGCTTTGGTAATTTAAAACATACCGCATCTTTCTTTTTATCTTTAATACCTATATTAAAAATATCAATTAAAACTTTATTACTCATAATCTACCACAGCATCTTTTATATTTTTTACCAGAACCGCATGGACATAGTGCATTTCTTGAAACATTAGCATTCTTTTTATCCATATTAGCATTCAAAGCTTCGTCTTTTATTAACTTATCTGAGACATTTGAATTATTTATCTTTATTTTAGTTAAGATTTTAATGGTTTCAAGATTATTTACAGACAACATTTCTTCAAACATTTCAAATGATTCTCTTTTATACTCATTTTTTGGATTTTTCTGAGCATAGCTTCTTAGCCCAATACCTTGTCTCAGATAATCCATGGCGTTTAGATGATTTCTCCAGTCTTCATCTATTACACTCAAAAATATATTTCTAATTAATTCTTTTTTATCTTCTTCAGATAGAATATCTAGACTAGACTGAATCGATGTAAAAATAATATTACGAATATAATTTTTAAAAGTTACTCTTCCCTCGTGATCACCATTTTTAATAATCTCAGAACTTTTAATCTCAATAGCAAAATCATTTTTAAATGACTCATTAATTGCATCATAATCCCATTGAGATGACGGTATATCTAATGGAATATAATTATTTATTAACTCCTCGCATGCAAAACTAAGAATATTATTATAAATAGATGATAAGTCATCAGCTGATAAAATATCATTACGCTGATTGTAAATTACTTTTCTTTGCTCATTAGCAATATCATCATATTCGAGAAGTGTTTTTCTTATGTCAAAGTTATATGCTTCAACTCTTTTCTGAGCATTCTCAATTGATTTAGAAACCCATTTATGTTCTATGGCCTCTCCATCTTCCATGCCTAGTTTTTTCATAATTTCAGTAACTTTATCTGAGGCAAATATTCTCATCAAGTTATCTTCCAGTGACAAATAAAATCTAGATTCCCCTGGGTCTCCTTGTCTACCTGAGCGTCCTCTTAGTTGATTATCAACACGCCTAGACTCATGCCTTTCTGTTCCAATAATATACAACCCTCCAATTTTTTTAATATCATCTGGATTATCAAGAGAAGAGTTTATTCCTTCATTAGTCATATCTTTGCCACCTAAGACGATATCTGTGCCTCGACCAGCCATATTAGTAGCAATTGTTACTGCAGATAACTTACCAGCTTGAGCAATTATTTCTGCTTCTTTTTGATGTTGCTTAGCATTAAGAACATGGTGTTTTATCTTTTGTGTCTTCAAAAGCTTTGAAATATATTCTGATGACTCGATAGAGGTAGTCCCAACTAGAACAGGCTGTCCAGTATTATGTATACTTATTATATTTTTAATAATTGCCTCATATTTTTCTTTTACAGTAAGAAATACTAAATCAACATGATCTTTTCTTATCATTTTTTTATGTGATGGTATAACAATAACTTCTAGGCCATATATTTGTTGAAATTCAGTTGCTTCTGTATCAGCAGTACCTGTCATACCTGATAATTTATCAAATAACCTAAAATAATTTTGGAAAGTTATAGACGCATACGTTAAATTTTCATTTTGTATTTTTACAGATTCTTTTGCTTCTACTGATTGATGAAGACCTTCTGACCACCTTCTTCCAGGCATTTTTCTACCTGAGAATTCATCTATAATGACAATTTCATTATTTTCTACCACATAATCAATATCTTTATGGTACATCAAATTAGCTTTCAAACTTGCATCGACCAAATGCAGTAACTGTATATTTTTAGGGTCATATAAGGTTTCATTTTCCCCCAATAAGCTATTTTTTGAAAAAGTATTTTCAATCTCCCCATGACCTTCTTCTGTTAAAGAAACAGACTTTTGTTTTTCATCGATTGAAAATAATTCATTATCTTTGTTCTTAGTTATGAGCGACTGTGTAACTTGATTAATTTTAAGATATAGATTACTTGATTCTTTTGCAGACCCTGATATGACTAGTGGTGTTCTTGCTTCATCTATTAATACAGAATCAACTTCATCTATAATTGCATAACTTAGCTTGCACTGTACTTTTTGACTTAATTCATAAGTCATATTATCTCTTAGATAATCAAAACCAAATTCATTATTAGTTCCATATACAATATTACATTTATATGCTTTCTTTCTTTCTTCTGGCGCTGAAGAGCTTGTTATGGTTCCAACTGATAACCCAAGATAATTAAATATCTCTCCCATCCATTCAGAATCTCTCACTGCTAAATAATCATTTACCGTGATAATAAATACTGATTGACCAGATAATGAATTGAGGTATGCAGGTAATGTGGAAACTAATGTTTTACCTTCACCAGTTTTCATTTCAGCTATTTTACCAAAATGTAATCCAATTCCTCCCAGGAGTTGCTCATCAAAATGTCTTAGACCTAAAGTTCTGATAGAAGCTTCTCTGGTTAGCGCAAATGCCTCGGGTAAAATACTATCAAGATCATTACTTTCCTTATATTTTTCTCTCAATAAGCTAGTTTCTGTTTGAAAATCTAATTGAGTAAATTTTTGATATTTACCTTCTAATTCATTAACTTTTTTTACAAGAGGAGCATATTCTTTAAGAATACGGCCGTTTCTGCTTCCAAAAATCTTTTTAATAAAATTAGATATCATAATATTTTATATAAATTTGCATGTAATGAGTTAATTATCGTACAATCATTATAATAGATTATGAAAAAAATATCGTTATTCATACCTGTGCATGTTATCAATAAGAATGCCTTAATCAAAGACTTAACTTCTTATATTGCAGATGTTTTCCCAGAGGACGTTCTTAATAATATAGAAGTTGGTTCAGTCAAAGATAGTGTGCTCATAATAAGCTGTAAAAATAGTTCTGTTGCAACACTAATGAGATTTGAAAAGCAGAAATTTATTGATCTATTAGACGGTAATAATATTTGTAAAATTGACGATATAAGAGTGACTCTTATTGATTATGACTGAACAATGTGTGGTTCTGGCGTACTATAAAATATTGGAGACTTTTCATTATCTTCAATAGTAGACTCTTCCCAGGCATCTGCATTATTAACTAATTCTCTTAATAATAAATTATTCAAATGATGGCCAGACTTATAAGCAGAAAAAGAACCAATCAAACCGTGTCCCAATAAATATAAATCACCAATAGCGTCTAATATTTTATGTTTAACAAATTCATCTTGAAAACGAACTCCTTCTTCATTTATAACTTTGTAATCATCAATGACTATGGCGTTATTAACACTTCCACCTAATGCTAAATTATTTTTACGTAATAATTCAATATCTTTAGCAAAACCAAATGTTCTAGCACGACTAACTTGGCTTAAGTACGATACAGATGAAAAATCTATTTCAGATGACTGTGAACCTTCACTAAAAGCTGGATGGTTAAAATCAATTGTAAAGGCTACTTTGAATCCATCAAAAGGTTCAATTTTTGCCCATTTCTCATCCTGTCTCACTTCAATCGTTTTCTTTATTTTAATAAATTTTTTAGTATCATTTTGTTCTTGGATACCAGCTGATTGGATCATGAATACAAATGGTCTTGCGCTACCATCCATGATTGGTACTTCTGGGCCATCAAGCTCTATAAGGGCATTATCTATTCCTAAACCCGCTAAAGCAGAAAGTAGATGTTCAACAGTTGATATTTTAGCAGTGTTATTTGATAGGGTTGTGGAGAGTCTTGTGTCATGTACATTCTCTAGAGATGCTTTAATTGGGTCAGACTTGATATCTGTTCTTATAAAGACGATTCCTGTATTTACTAGTGCTGGATTTAAAGTTAAACTTATTTTTTGCCCAGTATGGAGACCGACTCCTGAAGCCTTTATTTTACTCGATAATGTTCTCTGTTTAAGCATATATTTAGTATGTATTTTATAGTAATTCCAAATGAATGTTAAGTAATTTCAAGTCTTTACAGGGTATTTTTAGAAATAAATAAGTAATAACCATACTAAATTAGACAAAATATTAGAATTAAAGTTCTCGTTGAAAATAAACTGAGAATTTTTTCCAAACTATTTCAAGATATCTTAAAAATGGATTGTCAGATTTTTGCCTATGAGGCATATCATTGAGCTTCTCATCTTTATATAATAACAAGCCAACAGCAGTTGCATATCTTGTCTTCCCGCTTAAATTTTGTATTCCAGTTATCTCCTTTGGGCTACCTATCCTTGTTGGCATCAATAATTTATTTTCAGCATATGTATCTAGACCATTTAGTTTGCAACCTCCACCAGTAAAAACAATACCAGCTCTAATTTTTGACACCCACCCACTAGAGTTAATTTCCTCTTCTATCTGTTGAAATATTTCATCCACTCTGCAAGTAATCATATGCGTAAGAATTGGTTTATTAACTTCAGATGGAGGTTTATCAGAAATTGATGGTACTGGTATATTGATTTCAGTATCATTTGTCTCATTAATTAAACTACCATACTTCTGTTTTATATCTTCAGCTGCTTCAAATGAAGTACGCAATCCTATTTGAATATCTTTTGTGACCATTTGGCCAGCAAGAGGGATTACAGCAGTATGCTTTATATCACCATCAGTAAAAATTGCAATATCTGTAGTTCCTCCACCAATATCCACGAGACATACACCTAAAGATTTTTCTTCGTTTGTTAAAACTGAATAACTAGAAGCCACTGGTTGTAATACAAATTCATCAACCTCCAAAAAACTATTTTCTATGCACTTTGTTAAATTTTTCTTAGCAGTTGTTGAACATGTAATAACGTGGACATTTGCTTCCAACCTTTTTCCAGCCATTCCGATTGGCTCTTTTATGCCCATTTGTCCATCTATGGTAAAATACTGAGGTATTCTATGAAGAATTTCTTGATCAGCGGGTATACTGATATCACTTGCGCTTGCTATGACCTTATCTTTATCTTCTTGCGTGACTTCATCATTTAGAATATTAATAGCTGCATTACCATTATAACTTTGGATGTGATTTCCAGCAATTCCAGTAATTACTTTAGTAAATTTACAATTTGTCATGGCTCTGGCTTGATCTTTTGCTTTTCGAATACTTTTTACAGTTGCATCAATTTCAGAAATAACACCTTTATTTAGCCCATTACATGCTTCTTGACCAATGCCTACTAATCTTAATTCCCCGTCTTCATTATAGTCAGCAACTAAACACAAAACTTTAGTAGTGCCTATATCTAGAGCAACGATAAATTCATCTTTAATTGTAGTATTTGCCATATCTTATAATATCATTTTTTACTGTACAGCAAAACCTGTAGGGTATCTTAAATCAATATTCTTTCTTATTTTTCCAGATTTTTGAGTTAATAAAAACTGATCATATACGAATAAAAACTCTTTGAGCTTTGATTCATAATCAGCATGACGCACAAAAAATCTATATTTTGAAGTTAATATAATCATCATATCATTGTCTTTAGATAATTTAATAACATTAATATCAATCTCAGATAGTATTTTTTGAAGATTTAAATATAAGTCATGCATATAAACTTTGTCATCTTGCCCACTAGATATCTCTAGAATATTTTCGATAAGGTATTTTCCAATTTCAATAGTAAACCCTTCTTTATCCACATATGATAGGTTATTCCATAAAAATAAAGGTTTAAACTCAGTTATTTTAACTGTGATTCTATTCGGAGGATCTAATATAATTTGTACATTTTTTATCCACGGGTCCTCTTCTATCTGATTCTTTAATTTTCGTAAGTTAATTTGGTAGATTTCTTTAGAAATATAATTTTTCAAAATATCATCTATTCTAGATTGATTACTATATTCAAATGTTCCTTCTTTAAAAATATGTTTTACAGGATTTGTGCCAAAAAAAATAGGATAATTATAGGCACTAATAAATAATATAAATAAACTAAAAAGGATAAGAATTTTCTTCATATTAGTTTTTTAAAAGCAATAAAAGCAATTGATGATATGACAAGTCATTCTTCTTTGCGGACTTAGGAACTAAACTATGATCAGTCATACCTGGTATAGAATTAATTTCAATTAAATTAACCAATGAATCCTTATCCATAAAAAAATCAACACGGCCCCAGTTAGAACATCCTGTGCTATTAAAAGCTTCCATGCAAATTAAGTTAATATTTTTATGAATATCCTCTGGGAAATCAGGAAATGAAAAAACAGTGTCGCTATCTAAATACTTAGCTTCATAATTATAAAATTCTCTCTTTGTTTCTATTTTAATTATTGGGAAAACTTGATCATTAATAATAGGTGCAGTGTATTCTGGAGCAATAACAAATTCTTCAATGAAATAATTGCATGAATTTATACTACTTAGAGAAAGTTTTTCTAATATATCTGTAGGACTAGATGAATAAAAATCAGCAGTATCAAATATTTTTATACCTACGCTTGAACCAGATTCACATGGTTTTAAGATAAATTTTTCGTCAAACATTTCCTCTATTTTTTTTGAAGAAATATTATCAGATAGTCTTAAATAATTTGGTGTTTTTAAACCATTTCTCAGCCAAACCTCTTTAGTATGTACCTTATTGAATGAAAGTTTTGATGATTCTGAGTTTGAACCAATATATTTAACAGATAATCTGTCTAAATAATTTTGAACTAGACCATCTTCGCCACCAGAACCATGAATTAAATTCAAGACAAGATCTATCTTATTAGATTCAATAAATTTAGAAAGTATATTAATATCATTATCTTTAAAATCAAAAAGGAAAGCATTCAAATTATTACTTATGAGTGAGTCATAAGCTGATTTACCACTATCTAGAGACACTGGTCTTTCATCTGACCAGCCTCCACATAATATCCCAATATTTTTTCCAGATAACTTATTCATTATTATATCAGTATATACAAATCTCTCTCGTTACAGATATATTATATTTTTTTTTGATTAATTCTGAAACATATTTAATCAGCTGAACAAGGTCTTCGCATGAACCGCTACCATCATTGATAAAATAATTGCAATGTTTTTTTGAAATATATATTCCACCCATTTTTCTTTTTTTAATCTCGAGAGAATCAATAAGTGAACTTGCCGGAATATCTTTTGAAGGGTTTTTAAAAATACAGCCCGATGACCATTGTTTTATAGGTTGAGTCATACTCCTATGTCTGGAGTATTCCATAAGAAGATTTTTATCAAAGACCTTATTCTTGTTTATAACTAGTAATACATCTAAAAATAATAAAATATTATTTTTATCAACATTACGGTAAGAGGTTTTAATTTTTTTATGTGACATATTCTTTATACTACCTTCTTTATTAACAATATTAACAGAGTCAACATAATTCCATATTGATTGTTTAAATGCACCAGCATTCATAGCTAATGCCCCTCCAATTGTTCCTGGTATTCCATGAAGAAATTCAAAACCAGCTATGGATTGTTTATGACAAAACTTTGCAAGTCTTGCGCATGATATACTAGCAGTAATAGATATATACTTATCATCAATGACAGAAATCCCTCTCTTATCATATTTGCTTAGAGAAATAATATCAGACTTATATCCATTATCTGAAAATGCAATATTTGAACCTTTACCAATAATTAGCGTTTTTGGTGATAATAATATTTTTTTCAGATTAGAGATATCTTCTATAGATTCTGGAAAATATATTTTTTTTGAGTTACCGCCAATACGAATTGTTGTAAAATTTTTTAAAGAGATATTATTTTTTATAATCATGATTTATTTAATTAGTTTTAAAGAATCCTCCATGATAATACTTATGGTATTTGATGGAAATATATTTTGTATATTTTTTGATAACATATACATGCGTTTCTGGTCATTTAAAAGAATATTAGTAATGGTAATAAAATTCTCAATAAAATCAATTTTCTCTTCTAACAAAATGGCGGCAGAGTTTTTTGCTAAGTAACTTGCATTAAAAAATTGATGGTTATCTGTTGCATGAGGAAACGGAACTAATAATGCTGCTATCCCTATTTTTGCTAATTCAGATATAGATGTTGATCCAGCTCTACATATAACTAAATCCGCCCAATCATATAGCTCATCTATTTTTTCAGAGTATGCTACTACTGTTGCATCAATAGAATGCTTTAAATATTTATTTTTAACTAATTCTTCATGACTAGGACCACTAATATGTTTTATAGAAATATTAGTATTATGAAAGTGAGAGAAAGAAAAAGGCATAGTGTTGTTTAGGAATGCTGCACCTTGGCTGCCTCCCATAACTAAAATATTTATACAAGGGTTATTATCAATATATTTTTCTTCTGGCTTTTTAACTTTATCAAATGATGGTCTCACAGGATTACCTGTATGTATTATTTTTTTATTATTTTTTTTAAAACTCAAGGGGAATGTTTCATAAACACGTTTAGCAAAATAATAGTTAATTTTATTAGCTGTACCAGCTATTGAATTTTGTTCATGGACTATTAGTGGTATTGATAGTAGAAAAGAAGTTATTGAAGCGCCAACACTAACATAACCTCCAAACCCAATTGTCAAAGAAGGTTTATATTTTTTAAGTAGCTTGAATGACTCATATATAGACCTTAAAAAATTAAATAGGCCTAGGATTTTTTTAAGTGGTGATTTTCCACGTATCCCCTGAGAACTTACATGTTCAATAATTATTGATGGATTATTTATTACTCTATTCTCAAGCCCATTTTTAGTTCCAATCCATAAAATTTTATAACCACGACTAATATACTCTTCCGCAATAGTATATGCGGGATATACATGTCCACCAGTGCCACTAGCTAGAATTGCAACTATTTTCATATTAGATTAATATCCCCTTTTAACAGCATGACTAATTTGTTGACGATTTTCAATTTGTATTCTAATCAATAGACCAATAAAAATAAACATCATTAGAAGATTGGTTCCCCCGTAACTAATAAATGGCAAACCCATCCCTTTAGTTGGAGCCAAGCCTGTGTTAACCATTATATGTATTAAAGCCTGATAAGTAATAAAAAAACCTATTGTAAAACTTAAATTTGAAGCAAATCTAAGATTATTGTCATTTGATTTATTAGCAAGTCTGATAATTCTAAAAAAAACTATACTAAATAAGATGAGCACAATTAAGGAAAAAAATAATCCCAGTTCTTCAGCAATTAAAGCAAATATAAAGTCATTATATGATTCGGGTAAGTAGCTTAGCTTCTGAACACTAGAACCTAACCCTAAGCCAAAAAATCCTCCTTTTCCAAATGCTAAAAGTGATGCTATAAGTTGATAACCACCTCCAGACTGATCATCCCAAGGGTTCATGAAGGATACAAGTCTCTTAAGCCTATATGGTACATAGAGTATTAATGGAATAGCTGCTAGAACAGCCAGTGATATATAAGAAAATAAATATTTTAAATGCAATCCTGCCACTAACATTAAAGAAAAGAATGTAAAAACAAGTAGCGCTGTGCTCCCAAAGTCTTTCTGATAAAGAATAATTAAGGATAACGCAACAATCATGAATAAACATTTATTGAAGCTCTTATTCACATCATGTTTGACAATGAATCCAGAAATCCAAAACATCACAAATAGTCTTGATACTTCAGAAACCTGTATAGTTATGAAACCTAAATCAAGCCATCTTCTTGCTCCATTTATTTCTTTTCCTAATCCAGGAATGAAGATTATCAATGAAATGATAAAGGAAAATAATAAAAAATATTTTCCATAATCATAATAAAAGCTTAGTTTAATTTTAGAGATTATAACTGAAAGAACTATTCCCATAGATAAATAGATTAAATGTTTAGTAATAAAATAATAGGGACTTGATTTCTCATCCGCCGCATAATCAAGTGTTGCGGAGGTGATCATTATCAGCCCTATAGATAATAAAGCAACAAAACATATGATCAAAGTATGATCTATGCCTTGGCTTTCACTAATTAATATATTTTTTTTAATAAAATCACTTAACAAGATTTTGAACCGCAGAGATAAATGCAGCACCTCTTTCTTCATAATTCTTAAACATATCAAAACTTGGACTAGCAGGAGATAATAAAATATTATCATTAACTGAAGAGTGTGATCGTGATATTTCAACAGCAGATTCAATACTCTTAGCATCAATCGTTTTAGCAGTTATCTTTAACTGTCTCTTAATGTATTCCTTATTTTCACCAATAAATATTACAAGCTTAACCTTCTGATTTATTAGAGGGCTTAATGATTCATAACTCATATCTTTCATCGACCCACCAAGTATTAAAATAATTTTCTCATCGATACATTCCAAAGCAGCTTTTGTTGATGCACAATTTGTAGACTTTGAATCATTATACCAATTTATATTGTCTGATGACTCAATCAACTCTATCCTATGAGGTAAATAATTAAAATCATTTAAAGAATTTAAAGCATTCTCAACATCAATCTTAATTATATTCAATACAGAGATGACTCCTAATATATTTTCAAGATTATGTTTTCCTTTATATTCTAGATTTTTATTTTTAAAATATATTTTTAAACTATCATAATGCAGATCTTTGATTATAGAACCATTAACTATAACTTCTTCAGTATTAGTTATGCCATAAGTCTTAATGTTTTTTATATCACCAATTAAATGATCAATTGAATTTGAAGCTAAAGAAAAAGATGAATCTTTATATATTGATAGCTTTATCTTTGAATAATTTTCTATATTTTTATGTCGTTCTAGATGATCATAGTCAATATTCGTAATAACACTAATGCATGATTTTAAATCTGACATATACTCAAGCTGATAACTAGACAATTCAAGTATAATATAATCATAAAAATTATTTATGATTGAAAGAGGAGGTATTCCATTGTTTCCGCATGCAATACAGTTATAACCTATTTTATTGAATGCATGTTTTAGCATTGTTACCATGGTAGTCTTTCCATTGGTTCCAGTAACGGATATTAATTTAATATCAGAGTATCTTTTAAAAATATCAATATCTGTTATCACATCAATATTATGTTTCTTAATATCTTTAAATATCTTGTGATTCTTATCTAGACCTGGACTAATTATTACTTCATCAATATTATTTAGAAAATTAACTGGATATTCTTTGAAATAAATAGAATTAGGATTAATATCTCCAAAATCATAATCAATGAAATAGTCTTTACCTCTAGTATCAAATATCTTAAAAAGGATATCTTTAGATTTAAAAAAATCTGCACATGACATACCTGTGACACCAATACCTAGTATTAATTTATTTTTTGACATTTTATCTAATTTTTAATGATGTTAGAGCTATAAGAACCAACACAAATGTTATAATCCAAAAGCGAACAATAATTTTGGGTTCTGGCCAACCTTTGAGTTCAAAATGATGATGAATAGGTGACATTTTAAAAACTCTTTTGCCAAATAATTTAAACGAGGTTACTTGGATTATTACAGATAAAGCTTCTACAATGAAAACACCGCCCATTATTGCATACACAATCTCTAGCCTTAGCAAAATTGCAATTGTAGCCAAAACAGCACCTAGCGATAAAGATCCTACGTCACCCATAAATACTTCAGCAGGATATGAGTTATACCAAAGAAAACCAAGTCCTGCGCCAACAATAGTACTAGAGAATATTGCAACTTCAGATACTCCGGGAAGATAAGGAATTAATAAATAATTAGCAATATTAAAATTACCTTCGACATAAGCAAATAAAACAAATGCAGCAGCAATTAATATGCAAGGTAAAATAGCAAGTCCATCTAAACCATCGGTTAAATTTACTGCATTACTTGAACCAATTATGACTAATATCGACCAAGGAATAAAAAATATTCCAAGATATAATGCGAAATTTTTAAAAAAAGGCAGCATTAGTTCTAATTCTATCAAACTTGTTGATCTACTGAATATAAAATAAGCTATAAAACCAGCGATAATAATTTGAAATATTAATTTTTTCTTTCCGCTTATACCATCACTTGATGAATGAATGAATTTTTTATAATCATCATAGAAACCAAGAACTCCAAACGATATCAATGTAAATGATAATATCCATATATTTTTATTTAAAATATCTGACCAAAGTAATGTACTCAATATTATAGATACAATTATTATAAGTCCTCCCATGGATGGTGTTTGAGACTTATTTTTAATATGTGATTTTGGCCCATCATTTCTTATGCTTTGATATAATTTTTTATTATTCAGATAATTAATTACAATAGGTCCAAGCACCAAAGAAATTACTAGAGCTGTTAGAGCGGCTAATATAATTCTTAATGTAAGATAATGAAAAACATCAAATCCAGAATTATATTGGGCTAAATAGTCAAATAAATAATAAAGCATATAGGTATTAATTTTTCCTTTCAGTTAATGCATTCACAATAATTTCAAATTTCATAAAACGCGATGCTTTGACTAAGATACTAACATTATCATTGAGTTGTGGCTTGATAAAAATAATTAGTGCCTCAGTTGAATCAAATGCATAAGAGTTTTGACCAAATTCATCAAGAATTGTGCTTGCATGTTTACTAATTACAAATAATTTTTTGACCCCCATATTATATGCATAGCGCGCCACTTGCTTATGATATAGCTCAGAATTTTCACCTAATTCGCCCATCTCACCCATAACAAGCCATGGCTCGCAATCTAATCTTACAAGTGAATTAATTGAGGCTATAAAAGATTGTGGATTAGCATTATAAGAACTATCAATAACTTTTGACCCATTATGTCCTTTCTTTATACCAAACCTTCCATCTACATCATTGTAGTTATGAAGTCCTTTTATAACATTAGAAGATCTAGCTCCAGCTTCATATGAAAGTGCTATTGAAAATAGAATGTTATTGAGAGTATGGGGCTCTAAATCATTTACATATAAATTTATAATATCCGAGTATGGTGTTTTAACGCATATATCATGATCATTTGAGCTAGAGATATAATAATCAGCAGACTGGCTAACAGATATTGTAACAATTCTATTCTTATTAGCTTTTAATGACCACCTTTCAAAATTATCATCATCCAGACTTAATATGACAGTTTTTAGATATCCTTGGTATGATAAAATCTCTTCCTTTGTCTTAATGATATTCTCAATACTTTTAAAACTATCCATATGAGCTGGAGAAACATTTAATAGGGCTACTATAGTTGGTTTTGCAATTTTTATTAATTCTTTTATATCACCAACTTTACTAGCTCCCATTTCCAGAACAAAAACCTCATCCTCTTTTACCCCTTTTAATATTGATAATGGTAATCCTATTTGATTATTATAATTTCTATATGTACTCAATGTTTGCTTACAGGTCCTAAGGATCATGGAAGTCATATTTGTCACAGAAGTTTTTCCATTCGTTCCAGTAATACCTATTACTATAGGATGGATCTTATCAGCATAAAATTTAGCAATACTAGCTAAAGCATCCGTCGTATCATCTACAGAGATACATGGAAAATTTTCCAATGTATTTTCAGAAATAATAAGTGATGCTCCATTTTTTATGGCATCATTAATAAACAGATGCCCATCATGATTATCACCTTTTATTGCAATAAATAATTCATTTTTATTAATTGTTCTAGAGTCAATAGAAATTCCATCAATAGAGACCAGAGTATGCATATTAATCACTTCTGATCTTAAGATATTTTCTAATTCTGATATTAATATATTCATTTCAATAATTTCTTTAAATAATTTATATCATTATGACTTATAACTTTATTATTATAAATAATATTATCTTCATTGCCCTTTCCAGAAAAAATTATTACAGTATCTTTTGTAGACATTGAAAATGCTTTCTTAATTGCTTTCTTTCTATTCGGTATAATGTAAATATTAGACTTATCTTTTATTTTCTTATGAATATCATCAATTATACTCATAGAATCTTCATTCCTTGGGTTATCATCGGTTAGAATAATTTTATCAGAATATTTTTTAGCAATTATACCCATTCTAGACCTTTTACTGATATCACGATTTCCACCACAACCAAACAAAGTTATTAAAAATAGTTTTCCAGATTGTATTTTTATATCTCTTAAAAGTAATTCTAGAGCATTTTCTGTATGCGCATAATCTATTATATATATAGCATTATTTATTTTATCATTAAAATAATTCATACGCCCCTTAATGACTTTAAATTTCTTATTTAAGATAGATTTAATTTTATTTAACGAATAACGCTCATTGAGGAGAAATTTATATAACAAAGAACGGTTAGATTTTAGAAAATTATCTTCTAATATATTTGATTCCTTAATTAAGTTATGTATTATCTTTTTATCTATATGACTTCCATAAAATATTGTTTTTGATTTTTTTATATTACTAAATTTAGAAATAGCATTCTTGCAATCTACATTTATAAAAATATTTCCTATAGTCATATCCAGAAGTTTTTGTTTAGATTTCGCATAATTTTTAAATGTCTTATGGTATTCAATATGATCTTTCTTGAGATTTGTTACTATAGAATCATCAAAAACTATATGATTTAATCTTCCCTGATGTAAGCCTTGAGAAGAACATTCTATTATAATAACATCTACTTTTTTTCTTCTAAAACTGTCAAATGTTTTATATAAAAGATCACTTCTTGGTGTTGTATAACCAGTATGTTTTAATCTTGGGTATACCCCGTTACCTTCTGTAGAGATTATACCAACCTTTTTACCTAATTTAGTCAAACTATCGGCAATAAGATGACAGGTCGATGTTTTACCGTCTGTACCAGTCACACCTATTATTTTTTTATTTTTAAGTGGCTCATTGTATAAATAATCAAGAAATATATTTAAATTATTATTTAAATATTTTGATTTTAAAACTGGAATATCTTTTGTTAAGAGACTAACATCAATGGTAGTTGTTATAATTAATCCAACAATTCCATTATCTATAGCCTCATTTATATAATTATACATGCTTTTTTTGGATGAATTACTCAGGACTAATATTTTGTTTTTACAATCATCTTTGCTATGAAAAGAAAATATTTTTTTAAATTTTATAAGCTTAGGATTAATCTCTTGTGTAAACTTAATTATATTTCTAATATCACTATTCATAACCTACTTAATATCCGGATAAACTCTTAATAAATTTAATGAGTGACTCATAAATTCTTTAAATATAGGCGCAGCATGTCTTCCTCCTGATGCATTACCTTTTTTAGGATTACGAACAATAATTGCAGCCACATACTCGGGCTTAGAAGCTGGCACAATACCTACAAATATTGCATTATGCTTATTTCTATTATATTTACCATTATCCATGGTTCTTGATGTGCCAGTTTTACCAGCAACAGAATATTTTTCTAATTTAGCTTTTCTTCCTGTCCCATCTATTTCAACAACAGATCTCATCATCTTTATAATGTCTTTAGAAATATTTTTATTTAACACTTCATCATAATAAATTTCATTCTCATCTATTTTTTCATATGTTAATTGAATTTTTTTCCCATAATTAGCTAGCGTGACATAAGCGTTAGCTAAATGTAATAATGTTGCTGAAATTCCATACCCATAACTAATAGAAGCATGATCATCTTCAGACCATTCATTATAATGATGTAGGTTGCCATTCTGCTCACCAGGCCAGTCAATGTATAGGCTGCTACCAAAATCTAAGTCTTTCAATGTATTATATATATCCTCTTTATTGGTTTTTTTTGATATGGTTGCCGCGCCGATATTGCTTGATTTCTGAATGATTCCTTCTAGATCTAAAAACCCCAAATCCTTATAATCTTTAAGAGGTTTATTTTTTAGTTGAAAACCTAAGGATGTATTAATGGTGTAATCATAGTCAACAGATTTTGTCTCTAACGCTGTATATACAGCAAATGGTTTCATGGTAGAGCCTGGTTCAAATGTATATGTAGCTGCTTTATTTCTTATCTTGTGCCCAGTCATCTCTTGTCTATTCTTAGGATTAAATGATGGGTAATTAACCATAGAAATTATTTCACCAGTTGTATTTTTTATTAAAACAAGTGATGCACTATCAGCATTACTCCTTTCAACATGTTCTTGTAAGATATCATACCCAATAAACTGAATCCTTTTATCTAAAGATAGATGTATATTCTGTCCAGGTATTGGTTTTTTAATAAGCTCAATTAATTCAACTGAGCGCCCAAGATTATCCTTCCTAACTTTTTTGATTCCCGGTGTAGGACTTAATTCTTTATTTTTTGAATACTCTATACCTGCCTGACCATTGTCATCAATATCTGTAAAGCCAATTATATTAGAGAAATATGAGCCTCCAAGATAAACACGAGAAAATTCATCTATAAAATAGATATATGGCAGATTTAACTCTGTTATTTTTGAGGCAAGGTTATCATTAAGTTTTCTTTTTAAATAATACTCTTTTTTATCTGAGTGCTTCTTTAATATTTTTGAAAAATCTTTTTTAGATAACCCAATCATCTTGAGTAACTTATTATAGTTTGTATTCTTTGTCTTCAGTAGTTGTTTAACTTTATAAACATTAATACATAATGTTTTTTTGGGTAAACTCATCGCAAGGATTTCACCATTTCGATCATAGATCATACCCCTATATTTTTTAATTATCCTGTGATCTATTTGACGTTTGTCTGCTACCTTGCTGAGATTAACTTTGCAGTCAGATTTATTGAATAAAAAACAATCAGTATCGAACCCTTGTAATAAAATAATTCTTACTATAATAAGAAGAAAAACTATGGAGACAATAAATAATATAAAATATTGTCTCCACCTATATTTACTCAAGCTGTTACTTTTATTAGTCAGCTTGTTGCCTTAAGAAGGCAGGGATATCTATATTCTCCGCCTTATCTTTTTCTGTAATTACATTACTAGTTACAGGATTACTATAACTAGATATTGATGGCGATGAAACATTAGATGTTTTCATTGCCGCCATTGTTCCATTAGATGACGATGCACCTGCTTCATTATGAGAAAAATTTTCTTCAACTGGATTTTCAGTAAATTCTTCAAAACCTGTTGCTATCAAAGTTACTCTTAATTCTCCCAAACTATCCTCTTCTTTTATACAGCCTACGATAACGGTTGCATCTTCATTTGCAATTTCTTTAACTTTCTCTCCAATTATACCGAACTCATTAGAAGTTAAATTTGCTCCAGCTGTAATATTAACTAGTACGCCACTTGCACCATGCAAGTCTATATTATCTAATAGCGGACTATTTAATGCAGCTTGAACAGCTTCTTCAGCACGATTATCGCCTGTTGCGCAACCAGAACCCATCATTGCTTTTCCTCGACCTGACATTACAGTTTTAACATCAGCGAAGTCAACATTCATGAATCCTCTTATTGTTATAATTTCAGCTATACCTTTTACAGCGCCCCTCAAAACATCATTTGCATTTTCAAAAGATGAAAATATTGAATTATCACCTCCAAACACTTCTGATAATTTTTCATTAGGTATTACAATTAGCGAATCAACCCATTCACTTAATGCCTCTATACCTTGCTCGGCATGTAACATTCTTTTAGCTCCTTCGAACTCATATGGTTTTGTTACAACAGCCACTGTTAATATCCCTGCATCTCTTGCGATTTGGGCAATGACTGATGCGGCTCCGGTACCGGTACCACCACCCATTCCTGCAGCAATAAATAACATGTCAGCACCTTCGATAGCAGAAGATAATTCTTCTTTTGCTTCTAAAGCCGCCTGTCTTCCTTTTTCTGGATCAGCTCCCGCTCCTAGACCTTTAGTGATCTCTGATCCAATTTGTATCATTGTAGCGCCCTTTACATCTCTCAAAGCTTGAGAATCTGTATTTGCTAAAATAAATTCTACTCCATGAATCTTAGACTCAAGCATCGACATAACAGCATTACCGCCACCGCCGCCAACACCAATTACCTTTATCACAGCATTCTGATTATACTCATTAACTAACTCAAACATACTACACCTCCGGTTTATTCAACCAAATCTAAATAAATTATTTTCTTTTTTGATGGAATTTCCATTCCAAGACTTTCCTTAAAATCAGTGTTTTCTACCTTCTGATTAATTAATTTTGCTTTAGTATCCAGCAACCTCTTATGTTCATTTAATTCAAAAGATAGTTCTTGCTCAATATCTTCAATATTAATATTCATGGTTCTATTTTTATGCTTTAAATGAACAACGGTAAACGCTGACATTGTGATAATAAATAATATAAATAAATTAAGCATAATCCTCATTGGCTTTTTCCAGTATATTTAATTTCGCAGATCTAGATCTTGGGTTTAAATCAACCTCATCCTTTTCGGGTTTAATTGACTTGGCAACAATATTGAACATTTTTTTTAAAAATTCACTTTTTATAGGTAAATTTCTTGGGGTAGAAATATTTTCATCAGTTACTGCAAGAAAATCTTTAATTACTCTATCTTCTAACGAATGGTATGTTAAAAGTACTAATCGGCCTTTTGGAGCTAGAATATTGTAACTATTACTTAATACGTCTTTTAAAACTTCCAGCTCTTTATTAATGAATATCCTTATAGCTTGAAATGTTCTTGTAGCATTATGTTTATGTTTTTCATTTTTAGGCATAGCTCTATCTATTATTTTAGCTAAGTGATCAGTATCTGAAATTTTTTCTTTATCTCTTTGATAAACTATTGCTCTAGCGATACGTCTCGAGTATCTTTCATCTCCATACTTCCAGATAACATATGATAGCGTTTGTTCATCAACAGTTTCTAACCATTCACAAGCAGAAATACCAGATGACCGATCAAACCTCATATCTATAGGTCCATTCTTATTAAAACTAAACCCTCTACCCGCTTCATCAAGATGGTGTGATGAAACACCCAAATCAAATAGAATTCCATTTATTGAACCATGTATACCCCACTCTCTAGAAAAATTTTCTAATTCTGAAAAACATCCATGCTTAAGAGTGAATCTTTTATCGTTAGCAACATCTTCTCTGATCATATTGATCGCATATTCATCTTTATCAACTGCATAGAGTCGACCGTCACTATCTAAAGAATCTAGAATTTTCTTTGAATGCCCACCAAATCCAAATGTTGCATCAACATATGTGCCGCTAGGAAGGATCTTCATGGCATCAATAGACTGATCAAGCATTACTGGTATATGTTTTGGCATAATCATTACTAAATACCTTTTTTATATTTCATGATATGTTCATATGCATTTCTTGCGTCTATGAATTGTTCAGTGGATTTAACATCATCTGAATTTTTATCAGGGTGATATTTTTGAGCAACTCTCATAAATGCCTTCTTAATGACTTTAGCGTCTTCATTTCCCGTTACACCTAATGTTCTATAATATTTATCTAATTTCATTAAATTCTAATATCCGATAAAACAGATTCATCTGACTCATCTGTTTCTTCGGATCTCCATTTATTAACTCTATTACTCCAAATATCATCACTCCAGATTTCAAATTTTTCACCTTGCCCTATAAGAGTAATTTTTTTAGACATCTCGGCAACTAATCTAAGAGGTTTAGGTAATAATATTCTTCCACTTGAATCCAATTCTAAATCTTCGGCATGACCTATTATTAGACGCTGTATTCTTCTATGGTTTTTAGTAAAGCTTGGTAAATCATTGATTTTCTTTTCAATACTACTAAAAATAGTTGCTGGATATAAGAGAAGGCACTTTTCTTCTGAGTCAATCGTAACAACCATATTGCCATTAGATTGATCACTAATAGTATTTCTATACTTGGTTGGCATAGTTAACCTGCCCTTTGCGTCCAAGTTTATATTATGAATGCCTTTAAACATTTACCATTATTCCCCACAATCTTACATAAATAACCATATATCAACACTATATGACTTTTTATTGATGCATGTCAAGGTTTTAGCTCTATAAATCCATAGATATACTAAAAATAATCTATATTAATCAAATACTTATATTTAACAATAGGTTAGATCAATATAATGATTTTTTAATTAAAAAATGGTCTAAGAGCCAACCGATAAGCCGGGTTCTGTCATGTATGATCATTAATCTGGGATTTTTGTCGCCAAAAACCTCTAGCAGCTTACCATATAGCGTGTCTTAGGCTGACAAAATGCTATAAATTTGCTTTGCTCCTAGTGGGGTTTGCCTCAACCATACTCGTTACCTTGTATGTGGTGAGCTCTTACCTCACCTTTTCACCCTTACTAATATTAAATATTAGCGGTTATTTTCTGCAGCACTTTCCGTAAACTCACGTTTCCCAGGCGTTACCTGGCACTATTGCCTATGGAGCCCGGACTTTCCTCTGTTTTCACAGCGATCATATAGTTGACTCTCGATACAAGTATAGAGAACTTTAATATATATGGAAATATTTATCGTTCATATTTAGAGGCTACAATATAAGCAACCCAGCCTGGATCTGCATCACATTTTGTCATTTTATAGAACTTTTCGGTTTCCTCATTCTTTTTATCATCCCATCCTTGCATGTATACATCGATAGACTTAAACCCTGCTTCAACCAAGCATTCTCTAATTTCAGGTAAAGACCAAAGCCGCCAATGATACTCAAAAGCTTTCTTCATGACTGAACCATCATTAAACTCAAAATGTATATAGCATGTTATTGAGTTCGTTATTGGATTAAAGCTATGCTGATCCCAGCAATAAGTAAAATCTTTATATTTGGTTTTTTCCTCTAATTCCTGATGAGCTTCATATCCACCGAAAGCATCTAACATCAACAAGCCTTTTGAGCTGAGATTTTTATATGCATTTTTAAAATACTTAACAAGATCTCTTCTGTCTTGAAATACCCAATAACTAAAATTAAAGGCAGAAACGCAGTCAACTTTTGGTGTTTTTTTTGTCAGCGAATTACCTTTTATTAGCCTAATCCTACTTAATTGATTTTTTTCTAAAGATTCTGAAAAATCTTTCTTTGCAAACCCGAGGATATCATCATCTAGGTCAATCGCATACGCAATGGTTTTGGGACTACTTTTTATCCAAGCAGATGATATTTTTGCAGAAGCACAGAAATCTTCTCTCAGAGTTGTACATTCTGATTTATTATATTTTTTAAAAGTTTTTGAGATAAACTCAACTTCAAAGTCTACATTTTGAACTGACTGTTCATATAAATCATATCTATTAGCTGTTTTAGCGGTAAGCTTTAATTTCTTCGCCATATGTTGATTCTTCAAAATTAGTTATAAGCTCTATTTCTTTATCTGACTGAATAATGTCATGTAAAAATTTTTTCCATTTCTTAGATGAGCTAGTATTATAATATAAACTAAACAAATGCCTAAGCAAGAGATAATTACTTGTATCTTTATTTTGGAGGCTCAACGCATATTTTAAATATTTTTCTAAAATACTCTTTCTAGATAAAGTTTCCTCATTGTTATATATTTGCTCTTCAATTTCATTTAAGAACATTGGATTATCATATATCCTTCTTCCAATCATCAAGCCATCAAACTTATCAATATTTTTTTTAATTTCTGAAATATCTTCAACCCCACCATTCAAATAAAACTCAAGATCAGGAAAAGAATTTTTTACAGTAGTGACATCAGCGTATCTCAATAACGGTATCTTTCTATTTTTCTTTGGACTCAGACCATTCAATATTGCATTTCTTGCATGAATTATATACTTACTACATCCAGAACTTTTTGTTTTATTAATTAAAGTAAAGAGTAAATCAAGATTCTCTTCGTAACCCAATCCTAATCTAGTTTTAATAGAAACAGGCAAGTCACATGATTTTTTTATTTCATAAACACAATCAGCTACCTTCTCTGGATTATTCATTAGACAGGCTCCAAACTCCCCTTTCACTACTTTAGAACTAGGGCATCCAATATTCAGATTAATTTCATCATAACCTTGCTCCTCAATAATGCTGGCGCACTGACCATATTTCTTAGGGTCTGATCCTGCTAACTGAATTGTTAGATTTTTTTCTCCTTCCTTGACCACATAGTTCTTTCTATTTGTATGAAGAAAAGAGTCACATGTAATCATTTCTGTATATAAATAGATATTTTTTGATAATATCCTTACAAATGACCTATAATGTTCATCTGTTCTGCCAACCATAGGGGCTAAATATATACGCTTATTATCCATGCTGAGTTATTCTATTATATAAGATACTTAATATCTAATGATAACCTTTTAATAAAATGAATATAAATAAAGAAGATATAACAATAGTCATACTGGCAGGCGGGAAATCCGAGAGAATGAATGGCCAGGACAAAGGCTTAATGCAGATAAATAAAAAATATGTTATCAAACACTTATATGATATTTGCAAAGAATATTCGGATGAAATTTATGTGAATGCTAATAGAAATATTGATATATATAATAAAATGGGGTTAATCACTTGGCAGGATATACTAGAAGATTATCAGGGACCCTTGTCAGGCATATATACATCGCTATTCAATACTAAAACTAAGTATATGATTACTTTGCCATGCGATGGCCCACTACTCAGTCATACTTATTTTGAACGTATGACTAATATTAATAGTGATTTTGATATTAGAGCTGCTCATAATGGAGATAGAATACAGCCAGTATATTCCTTAATAAAAAAAGATTTATTAAATAACTTAAAGTCATTTATAGATACTGGTCAGAGAAAAATTGATAAGTGGTATAATCAATGTAACCTAGAATTGGTAGATTTCTCAGATGAGAAAAATATATTTATTAATATAAACAGCCAGGCAGACTTGATAGAATATAAAACACTAATAAATGAAAATATAAAATAATATGGATAATACAAAAAGAATAGCGTGGTGTATTACTGGTTCTGGTCATTATTTAAAAGAATCAATAGAGATTATATTTACTCTAAAAAATATAGACTTATTTCTCAGCAAGGCAGGCGAAGAAGTCCTTAAATGGTATGACTATAGTCTTGAAGATTTTAAATCAAAAGGAATTAAGGTTTTCAAAGATATTACTGCTAGTTCTGCTCCTGTTAGTTTACTCTATGAAGATGTATATAAACTAATCGTAGTTTCCCCTGCAACATCTAACACTATTGCTCAAATGTCTTATGGGTTATCAGACAGTTTAGTGACAAACATGTTTGCGCAAGCTGGTAAATGCAAAATACATTCTATTGTATTTGCTTGCGATACTGAACCAACGGTAATAACACAAGCACCAAAAAGATCTGTGACATTATACCCACGTGATATAGAACTAGAAAATTATGAAAAATTAAAAAATTTTAAAAATGTTGATGTTGTGGATAATGTTACAAAATTGAATCAAGCCCTAAAAAAATGGATATGAAAAATAATATTTTATTTATCACTGGAAAATTAGCAGAAAAGAATATAAGAAGTATTTTAGACTCTATAAAAGATAAAGACTTCACTTATGAGATAAGGAATCTCGATATCAATGTTGCCGCATTACTTACAACAGAAATGATATATAGACGTATTGGAGATGTGGATAATTTTAACAAAATCATCTTACCTGGAAAAGTTAGAGGTGATATAGATGAATTAGCTAAAAAACTTAAAATTGAAATTAAGCGCGGGCCAGAAGAATTGAAAGATTTACCTGTTATGTTTGGTGGAGATTCTTTGAAACATGATCTCTCTAAATACGAGGTTCATATATTTGCTGAAATAACTGATGCTCCTAATATGAAAATACAAGAAATTATCAGCATGGCTGATATTTATAGAAATAATGGGGCAGATATAATTGATATTGGATGTTTACCCAATCAATCATTTCCACATTTATCTGAAACTATTCAAGAGCTAAAGCGGCAAGATTTTTATGTCAGCATAGACTCTCATTCAGATAAAGAATTGATTCTTGGGGGGAAATCTGGGGCAGATTATCTTTTGAGTATAAAATCAGATAATTTTTATATTTTAGATGAAGTAGATTCATTCCCTATTCTTATACCCAAGGATGGAGACATGGCTAGTTTACATGAATGCATTGACAAATGTATTTTAGATAAAAGAATTTTTATTGCGGATCCTATATTGGATCCAATAAATTATGGCTTTACTCAATCAATTATTAGATATAGTAAATTAAGAGAAAGATATCCTGATATTCATATAATGATGGGTACCGGTAATGTAACAGAGCTTACTCATGCAGATACTACTGGAATGACCATGATACTGATGGGAATAATATCCGAACTCAAAATTAATCATATTTTAACCACTGAAGTTAGCAAACATTGTAAAACAGTGATTAAAGAAAATGATTTAGCACGAAGGATCATTCTAGCGGCAAGACTTGGAAATACAACACCAAAACATATTGATTCAGGTTTACTTACAACACATGAAGAAGATCCGATAAGATATAACTCAGAAGAAGTTAAGGAATTATTTAAACAAGTTAAAGATTCTAGTTATAGAATAATGAATACAGATGATGGTGTTCATCTGTTTAATAAAAAAGGATTACAACTTGCAGTTGATCCTTTTGACTTCTTTGAAAAGATAGAGGTTGGAGATGATACTGGTCATGCTTTTTATTTAGGAGTAGAATTAGCTAGAGCTCAAATTGCACATCAATTAGGTAAATCTTATGAGCAAGATGAAGAATTGAAATGGGGTTGCTTAGTGGATGAAAAAATTGATGATAAGCTTGCGTTTAAAGAACAAGGTTCAACTTTCAAAAAGAAAAAATGATACACGAAGTTATAGTCACAACAATCTCTGAGGAAAAAATAGTTCATATAGCACCTATGGGAATACAGATAATTGACAATAGAGTTATTATTTCACCTTTTCGACCATCCCAAACATTAGATAATATTACTAAGAATAATCTTGCAACCATAAATTTTATTGATGATGTAAGAGTGTTTGCTGGAATTGTTACGAAATATAAGAAAGATTGGGAACTAGAGAATATTAAAGACGAGCAGGTGGTACCAAGACTAGTGCTAGCTAATACTCATTACAATATAATAGCCAAAGAGTTTAAAGATGACGAAAAAAGACCAGACATAATATGTGATATAAGAAAAAAAGTAATTAATAAACCATTTATGGGTTTTAATAGGGCTCAGTTTTCAGTAATAGAAGCATCAGTTTTAGTTAGTAGACTTAAAATGTTGCCTATAGAAAAAATTTTACAAGAAATAGAATACCTCAAGATAGGAATTGAAAAAACCGCAGGACCAAGAGAATCTGAGGCCTGGAAATGGATAGAAGACAAGATTCAAGAATTTCAAAAGAAAGTATAAGACAATATGACAAGATTTCTTGCTAGCATAAAAGATATTGATGAGGCAACTAGTGCTTCAACAATAGATATTGATATCTTAGATTTGAAAAATATTAATGATGGTGCGCTAGGTTTTGTAGGCATAGAATTAATTTCTAAAGTTAAAATCCTATTACCTAAAAATATTCTAAGTGTGACTATGGGTAATGATATTAATCCAAATAATAGTATTAATATAAGAAATTTAAAAATGGTTATAGAGGAAGAAGTTAATTATTTGAAGATAGGATTATTTGATACAAAATATTTATCAGAACATCAGATTATACTTGAACAGATTGATTTCAAAAAGACCCAACCTATTTGTGTAATGTTTGCTGATCAAGATTTTGATCTTAATAATGTAGAAAAACTTATAGATATAGGTTATCAAGGCATAATGATTGATACATGTAATAAAAATAGTAAATCAATAGTAGATCTATTAAGCCGGAAAGAAATAAAATATTTTTTAAAAACAGTAAAAGCTCGTGGCATGATTTGTGGTTTATCCGGATCTTTAAAGCTTGAACATATATCAATGCTAAGAGAGTTAAATCCTGATTTTTTAGGATTCAGAGGGCAATTATGTGATCCATCAAAAGCACGGTATAAGTTTAATGAAAATTTAGCAGAAGAAGTTTCAAAAAAAATTAAGCTGAGTTTTTAAGTAAATCTAAGAGGGGTTTGATTTTATCAAATGTCTCCTTATACTCTGATTCAATTTCAGAATCATAAACTATACCGCCTCCTCCCCAAAAATATAATTTATTTTTCGTAGCCATTACAGTTCTGATAGCAATATTTAAATCAGTTGTTCCGCTAAAACTAATATAACCTATAGAGCCGCAATAAATATTTCTATTATTAGGCTCAAGTTCACTTATTATCTGCATAGCTCTAATTTTTGGCGCACCTGTAATAGAGCCGCCTGGGAAACAATCCCTGATAAGCTTATAAATATTACTATTAGTAGCAATCTTGCCCTGAATAGTGCTAACAAGATGGTGGACATTTGCAAATGTCTCAATACTAAATAATTCTTTAACTTTTACTGAACCAAATTCACAATTTTTCCCTAAATCATTTCTCAATAAATCAACAATCATTAAATTTTCTGCTCTTTCCTTGTATGAAGCAGATAACTCCTCTATAAGCTGTTTATTAATCTGTATATCAGCAGACACAGGACGAGTACCTTTTATTGGCTTGGTCTCTACAATATTGCCATCATATGAAAGAAATCTTTCTGGAGAAAAGCTCATTATTTTAACAAATGGCATATCAATATATGCTGAATAAGGTGACGAATAAGAGGGTGTTATCTTATTGTAAATATCCCAAGTATCACCACTATACTGAGCAGAAAATCTTTGTGAAAAGTTAATTTGATAGCAATCTCCATTCTGAATATATGACTGTATTTTATTAAATTTATTCTCATATTCATCATGAGTAATATTTGATTCGCAAACAGAATTAATTGAGAATTTTTTTTCTTGATTCTTGTCAAATATTTTTTTTTCAAGACATGACTTTATTTTATTAATAAAAGAATCTTCGTTGCTATAAATCAAAGTAGTATTTTTTTTATGATGGTCAACGATAACTGCCCAATCATAAATACCAAATGCCATGAGTGGCATATCAATGTCATTTTTTTTAATTTTGATGCCTTCGTAATGATTGCCTAAGTCATATGACAAATAACCAATCGCCCCACCAGTAAATGGTAAATCACTAATATCAGAAGGATATTTTTTCATAATAATACCCACTACATCGATCGGATCATCTTTGTATTCCTGAATACCACTTTTATTTTCTACTGTGGTCTTATTATCATGAGCAATTATTTTTTCTATTGGATTTGCACTAAGTATGTCATATCTCTCATCTTGAAACTTATCATGATTACTACATAAAAATACTGGCCACTCTGAGTCTTTTACTATTGAAAATATATCACGAGTATCTCCATAATAGTCATAGCTAATTTTATGCTGTTTATTCATAATATTTTTTTAATAACAAAGAAAGCAGAAAAGATGGAGCCAAATCAGATGGCTCACATAAGCGCTTATTATATTTAATATTAATATATTGATCTAAAGACATATATTTCCAGTTATTTTTTTTACTTATCATGCTAATGAGAATTCTACCAACACCCATACCAATAATCTTTAAATCTTTCACGGTAGAGAAATTATCTTTAATATGATTTTTTATAGTATAGCTTATTTGGTCCAAATGCGCTGACATGATTTTTCTAGATAACATATTAATAGTCTTTTTTTTATCTATAGAATAATCAAACCCAAAAACTCTTGAAATTCTACGCAAGGTATCTTTTGTTGATTTTGATCTACCATCAGCTGTCTCAGTATAGTCAGATTTTTTTTTGATAATTGACAGCAATCGATAAACATCAGACATCGTAGAAAAATTTTCAGGGATTATATTATATATTTTTTTATTTAGGTTAAGGGAGTTTATTATTGAGTACATAGGAGTTCTTAGAGCTCCAGTATAGAGCAATTCTTTTGTATTGAGACCTGAATAATCATCATGCCTTTTGTTTATACATATATGGTTTTTTATAAGAACTATATCAGTAGTGGTAGACCCAATATCAATGGCTATTATATTTTTATCCATATTTTTTAAATAATCAGGGATAGCCATCCAATTTGTTGACGCTAATGATGAATAATTTTTAAAACTCTGAAATTTTGATATCCCACTATCTTTAGAATATATATGGTTCACGAAACCTTTATTTTCAAATAAGGAGAGTATTGCTTTAACCCCTTTTTTTCTAGAAGAGAAGATGTCGCACATTTCAGCTGACATACTAATTATATTTATTATATGAAATTTTTTTTTATATTTAACATTTACGTTTTTAATTATATTTTCTAATTGTGATAAAGATTTCCATAATTCACAAATCATAATTCTACACTCCACAGTGTCCTTTCTGTCCGTCGATATAGTATACTTTGTATGAGCGCCACCTATATCCCAACCAATATATAATTTTTTTTTATTCATGATTATTTATATAATATTTTTTTCCACTTATAATATTTTTTAATGATTTTCTAGATATTATTAAATCAATAATATTCACACCTATTGTGTCATAAATTCCAATAAATGATGTTGTCAATCTAGGGTTAATCTCAATAATAAACATATCCTTACCTTTGGTCATAATGTCAACACCCACAAAGCCATATAACCCTGGAAGCGAATCTTTAATCTTTGACACAAGGCTTATTATCTTTAAATATGAAGGGGGTTTAATATTAACGATAATGCTACTCAATCTAGCTTTATTATTTTTATATTTCAATATTTGTTTATTAACAGTAAGTATATAAAAATTATTTTTAGTAAAATAAATTGAAATGCTATAATCCTCACCATTTATATAAGGCTGAATTACTTTATCCTTTTTGATTAGCTCAGGATTTTTTATATTTTTAGTGATCTCTATATATGAGCATCCTGCACCATATCTATCCTTAATTAAAAGTAATTTATTATGTAAATTACTTTTATATTTTTTATATGTCTCAATAGTAGGCAAAGAGTTCTTCTGGCAGAATTTATAAAACTTTAGTTTATCTGAACATATTTTTATCGTTTGAGAATTAGATATTACAGCATTAATTCCATTCGTTTCCAGATATTTTACATAAAGATATAAACTCATATCTATTTCTGGTAACACAGGCAATACATAATCATATTTATTTAAAAAATTTAAGTCATAAATTTTACTATTATTTCTTAAGACTATAGCTTCTTTCTCTTTTAGAGATAAAAGACGATAATCTCTAAAATAGTTATATTTGAAATGCTTTGATTTACGGCAACTATCATAAACTGAAGAGGTTATCATATTAGCCTCATTCATGAGCTCAGAAGTTAAATCTTCATTTAAAAGCCCTCCTCCTGTAATATATTCATATATTAATATCTTTTTCATACTATGGACATAATCCCTGTTATAGACATTCTTAATAACCAAGTGGTTAGAGCAATTAAAGGTGATAGAGGTAACTATGAGTCTATCAGCTATAAATTATACAATAGTACAGATCCAAGAGATATAATCGATCAAATTGTAAAAAGGTATTCTCCCAAGATACTATACATCGCTGATTTAGATGCAATTATACATAACAATATAAATCCCAAGCTATATGACAATATTTTATCTTCATTTCCAAAAATTAAATTCTGGGTTGACTCTGGTTTAAAAGAAATAAAACTAAAAAAGAAATATAGGAATTATTACCCTGTTTTTTGCAGTGAAAAATCAAAGGGCTATGAATTTTCATCAAATAAATTCAATAATTGCGTCTGTTCATTTGATTTTATGGAAAAATATATGGGAGAGAAACCAATATATCGACAACAAAAAGCATCGCCATCAAAAATTATACTTATGGATTTACTTCAAGTTGGTTCAAAAAATAATATTAATTACAAGCTTGCCAGAAGATTTATTAGGAACAATAACCAAGACTATTATATTGCTGGTGGAATAAAGTCTATATTTGATATTAAAAGAGCTAAGTATTTTGGTGCAAGTGGAGTTTTAGTGTCAACAATGATTCATCAGAATAAGATTACAAAATATATGATCCAAAAAGAAAAAACCAGCTCTAAAAATAGAGCTGGTTAATCTTACTTTTCTAAGTACTACTTAGGTGAGTATGGGTGAGCAGAATCTGCTGCCGCTGCAACAACATCTTCAGCTGTTGGCGTGCCAGCAACTGCAGCTTTGATAGCCATCATTGTAGCTTCATAGTTGTAGTCATAAATTCTAACATCGTCATTAGCATCCCAATGGATGAAAACACCTACACAAATGAAAATATCATTTGCTTCAGCTGCTGGAATTGTTCCGTTTTTCACAGAATCTGTAACAGCCATTGCCACTGCTCTTTGAGCTGGTCCAAACATTTGAACTGCTTGTTTAGCACCTTTAATAGTAACTTTGTTAAACATTACTGTAGCTGGTTTAGTTGGTAAATTAGGTGCACATACAGCTAATAACGAAGTAAAACCATCTTTGTTGTTACAAAGTGTATTACAAAATGCATCTTCTACAGCAGAACCACGTGGTCCCATAATTAAATCGATATGAGCAATTTCGTTGTCTCCGCCTTCTTTTACAACCAAACCTTCACCGACCAATACTTTATCAATTACTGCCATTTTTATCTCCTTGTTTATATTAAATGGTTCATACTTGAATTATGCGCTTTTGAAAATCCTATGGATCATCAAACTTGCGACTAATAAATCTGCGGTAGTCCCCGGATTAATTCCTTTTTTCTTATATTCATAATCAAGATCATTCAGTTGTTTGACCAGATAATCCTCACTACAATCCTTGTCTTGTATTTTTAACAAATCATTGACATGATTGCTAGTCTTTTTTGCTATTTCTTCACCTAATTTACGTGAAATATGCGAATCAGGGATTTTACTTAATATTTCGAGAAATGTTATGGATATTGAAATGTCAGTAGATTTATACTTAATTATGTTTTTATCAAGATTTGGGAGAATAAAATCAAGAATATCCTTAAAGTTATTATGATATTGATATGAAATACGGTCATATCCAGCTGAATAACCCATTATTTCTCTTAATTTCACATTAGGCAAAGATTTCGTATCATATTCAGGTGCATCGCCCAACCCTCCTGGGTTTGAAATATTAATAGCCTTGCATATTTTCACAGTATCATCGGAAGTTGCATCATCAATCGTCTTTATGATAGCTTCCCTCAGACCTAAGCCCTTATACTCGATCAATGCATGCGCGATAGGTGCGCATAACATGATAATTCCTAAATTAGTATTCGTTAAAGTTTCATTTCTCGTAGCAATAACAGCTTTTAAGATTCTGTCACCCAAACTATATTCTTTATGAAACAATTGAGAGCCACTATTAATTGAGCTAATAAGGTAGTCACTCGCAGTAGTATCGTGATGCGGTGAATTTACACTAACATTTCCAGGTTTAATCACTTCAATGTCTTTATGGCATGCATATAAATAAGCATCTCTAAGCACAGAACCCTTAGAGTCTTCATCTAGAATTGGATATTTTAAGTTATTAAACATATGACTTATTTGAGAATAGATAAGAATGCTTTATTCATTTTATTTCCGATAAATATATTTATAATTTCATCTGATATATTATTTTCAATTGTAGTCTGCATACCTTTCCATGCAGGTATACTATTTAACTCAATCACATAATTCTTATTATTATATTTAATAATATCAACACCACAAAATGGAATACCAATGACTGATGCTGCTTCAATTGCTGTCTTAATTATATTTTTATCAGTTTTTACAGAAACACATCTCGCTCCTTTTGATATATTGTTTATATAAGAATCACTATATCTCATCATAGTATAGACCATTTCTTTGTTTTTATTTTTTGCTATTAAGACTCTATAATCATGAGAGGGTTTTGTTTCAAGAAATTTTTGTATATAAAATATATTGCTTTCATTTATAATTTTATCAAAATCAGAAAGTTTTGTAATTTTTACTATGTTATCACCTTGAGAACCAAATAAAGGTTTGTATATCAAGGTATGCTTAGAGAGAAGATTTTTAACAATTTTCTTACAATTACTTCTACCTCTTACTATCCAAGTATCTGGAGTTAAAATACCAGCTTGCTTTAACTTTATAGATGTAAGTGATTTATCAACTGTTGTTTCAATATTTGTAGATGTATTCATTACATTAATATTATGTGACTCAAAAACCTTAAGTATATTGAGATTAATGATTACTTCTTCTAAAGTTCCCCCGGGGATGTGACGAACAAAAACGTCAGTAATATTCGTTAGTAATTCACCATTGTTTTTTATAATTTGATTTTCTTTGCCTTGAATGGCTATCGAAAGATCATCTAAATTAGATGACTCAACAGAAATATCTCTGTTTTCAAAAGATTTTTTTAGTTGTTTATAGTGCCAACCCTTTTGATCAGTTAGAATGAGAACTTTTCTCATTTATTGAATGATTTGTCAACTAATTCTAAATCTATAGATCCTTCTGTAAAAGTTTTTCCTGTCTTAATTGTTGTGACTATAACTTTTGCTGGACTAAAAAGAAGCTTATCAATCTTATAGAAATCATATTTGTATTCTTTAAACACATCTGCAAATGGCTTTCCATAATCAGATGATGTTGAGCTAGGCAACCTCTTTGCAAGCTCATATGCTTCATCATCATCCACGTCTACAAAAAGATGGACCATTCCTCCATATAATATTGCATCATTAGTTCTTCCCATTCCTATCAAAAAATCTGGAGCAGGTGGTGGCACTGGTGCTGAGCCAAATCCATCGACAACCTTATCTAAAGGAAATCCAATTTCATGCAATTTATGCATCCCAACTTCTAGAACCCTTCCAACAACCTGGACAGAACCAGACAATGATTTAGTGGGTGTTAATATAACAGTTAAATTCTTTTCACTAATTCCACAATCATTTGTTATCTTGTCTATAATTTCTTGTGGCGGATTCTTATCAACTTCTAATACAACTACTGTTGAATAAAATTTATCTGAATAATCTAATTCTTTAAATAAATCTTCTTTTAATGCGAGTGCTCTACATGGACCTGATCCAAGTGCATTAAAGTTATCCTCTTCCTTGACGAAAGAAAGATTCCATCCAGCGTATTGACTAGCTAAACAACTTAATACTGGATTAGTGCTATGAACATGAATAGATAGTGGCCAATTTGGCGTATTAGAGGTCATTGACAAGGATACTCTGCCTAGTCCACCCATACAGATCTCTGTAATTAACCGTCCAGACTCTAAACAGCCAGCATAATTGATACCAGCATCAATAATCTTGGCTCCACCTTCTGAAATACGGACACCAATATTTAATTGATCCGCAGTCTCAATGAGTTTTTCAACTAGTGGCTTAACAACCTTATTTATACTTATTTTTTCAGTCATAATTTAGATATCTACATCATAGCAGTTATAGAGATTTGTTGTAATTGAAATTTTTTCTTTTAATTGCGTCATTAAATCTAAAGTTGAAAATGAATTTAAATATATTGATAATAGAGGCTGATTTTTTCCAACATACTGTCCTTCATTAGGGAGATTTATAAACGAAGGGTCGTCCATAAAAAAATTCTTAAACTTATATTCTTCTTTTGTAAACATATGAATAAAAATATAATCATTATTATTAGAACTCTCTAGCTTTTTACTAAGATGAGGGTTCAGTGTAAGGCGCAATAAATCATTATCATAAATATCATTATAAATTTTAAATGTAGATGTAATTCTTGGGTTAATATCAAGCACAAAAACTTCTTTATTTAATATTTTAAAATCAATATTGTTATAACCATTCATTGAAAGTTTATTTGATAATTTTTCAAATGAATAAATTATATCATTAGATTCCAGAAATTCATTGGTCGTTAATGCTCCTGCATGTATAAAAGGATGTAAGTCAAAATTTACAAGATGCAATAACTTGTTGAATCCTAAAAAAATAAAATTTTTTTTATGATTAAAGAATGATATTGAATATGTTTCCCCCTGAAGATATTCCTGAAAATAATAATTTTTTTTATATTTTTTGCTGAAACTTATATTATAACCCCCAGAACTATTAAACGGTTTCGACAGATACTTTTGTGTTGACCCTATAGGGTTATGTACATATTTTGGCAACTTAAGATTACACTCATTTAATATGTTAGTGAGAAGTCTTAAATCATTACACTCTGAAATAATTTTTGGATCATTACCCAATATATTTAGTTTTCTTCTTAAGTAATCATAAATCTCGGGCTTGTCTTCTAGGCCAGAACCATAAACTAGACCAACATTCTGATAATCAATAAAAATATTACTTATGAATGATTTTAGATATGTAATATCTTGAATTTTATCTAGGTTGTTATGATGATATTGGTCAAAAGCAAAAACCTTGACACCCAACGATGTAAACTTGTCTTCTAAATACGTTGTATCTGAATTTATTACAACAACAGCATCAATCATTAGACATTTTTTTGTGCAAACTCAAACGCTTGTTCAAAATGTAAGTATACTGGTTTGTCACAACTATACATTAGCTTTAGACAGTCATGTTGAGATTTATATTTAATATTTCCTATCGCTAAAGCTCCTATTCCAAAACAGCCAGAGTTAGAGTTTTTCATTGGAACAACATTATCCATTGCATCTATCCCGGATATTCCTGCCGGAGGTACAGCATTTACATCTGCACATATTTTTAGGTTTACTGCGTTCTTGATTAACTCATCATCCATTAATTGAATGCCAGCTGCTCCAGTATTAAAAACAATATCAGCATCTATTAAGAATGATTTCTTATTAGAATCAACTGCTCCTGTAACAGATTTTGAACCGTACTTCTCATTACATATCTTCGCTATACTTTCTGCTTTTTCTAAACTTCTTCCTACTAATAGCACGCTATTTCCTGCTTTAGCACTAATAACAGCTGAGGCAACACCTACAGGTCCTGTTCCACCTAAAATTACTATTTTTTTACCTGTGAATTTTTCAGAAAATTTATCTTTAAGAGCTTTTTCAGTTATAGCAACCATTCCTGCTGCAGTTGTAAATGCTCCACTAGGGTCAGCAAAAACAGGTACCTCAAATGGCGGAACCATATGTTTTTTCGCTTCATCTATCATATCCATTGCTGTGTGTGTGTCTCTGCCACCAATAAAAATTCCTGTTCTTTTTAATGCAGATGGGGATCTTGAGAAAATTGTATCTTGAACGATTCCTTGAATTTCATCCATTCCTATATTTGTATATGGGATTACAGAGTTCCAACCTGCGTCAAAAGCCATATTTGCGTCAAAAGGACTGATATTATTTTCAGGTGTTATCATATGTAATAAAAAAGGTTTTTCCATGATCAGATCTCCATTACTTGTTTATTTGTAGCTAATTTTATAACCCGAATTCCATGGGCTCGCAATTTTAAATGTTAAGTTATTATACACATTAAATTTATTTTGGATAATACTTATGAGCTCTTTAGCATGCAAGCTAGATTCAACGAATATATAGGACATTGGGCCCCATGAGCTCTGTCCCTTTCCTAAATTATCATAATTCCCTATATATTCCATAACATTAGAGATATCAGGGCTTAAAAAAATGCCTTTCTGCTTATCCTTGTAAAATAAAGATGTGATCCTCTGGAATTCTGAAATATTTTTTGAAAAATTATCAAAATCCTTATAAATTACTGAAGGTAATATTCCTCTGAGGGCAATATGTGATAATTCAGCCTTATATTGCTTTGATAGCTTAATATTCTTGTTAAAAAACTTAACTTCTTTCTCGCCAGAGGCTCCTTGCAGCTGATTATCATTAATAAGTATAATTTTCCATTCACTAGGAAACTTAGAGTTAAACATTGTTTCAGGTAACATATTTGCTTTTTTACAAGCATCAACAACAAACCCTCCTCTCTCAAATATTCTTATACCTGTGCCTGATCTTTCTCCTCTATCGTAAATACGAGCAATATCACTGATACTCACTTTAATGCCAAGGTGCGTTAATATAGATTTTCCTAAACACAAGGATAGCTGTGAACCAGATCCTAGACCTATATGGCTAGGTGGCTGACTTAATAAATTAATTTCAAAATTATTACTGATCTTGTTTAATTTCAAATATTTTAAAATTGGAGTCGTAAATTTTTTTGGCAGATTACTTGAAAAAGTTTTTGACTTTTTTATGGATAAAGAAGTTTTATATGCATTAATTGCAAGTCCCATACTTCCATACTTATATCCATAGCTATCATCAAAACCATAAAAGCCGAGATGCAGCCTGGATGGACTAGTAATAGTTAATTCTTTTATATTCTTATTCATAGTGATAGATATAGCCTATTTACGTCCATATTTTATACCTTTTATGTACAAAGTGACATGGTTATAATGTAGAATATATCCATATGACTAGCCAAAATAACATTAAAAATTTAGTATGCCCTTTCTGTTCTATACATTGCGATGATATAAGCGTAACAACGACAAATGATCAATATAAGGTTCATCAAAAAAATACTATTTGTGCTAAAAAAATTGAATCTTATAATTTAAATAATAAAAGTCTAGTTATGCCAATGATAGGCAAAAAGGTAGTTAAACTATCAGAGGCATTGAAACAAATTTCAAATCTTATTGAAGGTCATAATGAAACACTAATTTTAAATCATGGGGTAGAATTAGCTGGATTAAGATCGATATTAAATTTCGCATCACAACGGAACTGTATAATTGATCATGTTGGTTCTAAATTTCTATATCAAAATATTGGAGTTGTCCAAAGAACTGGATACATGGCCACCTCATTAACTGAAACTAAAAATCGCGCTGATACTATTATTGTTTTTGGTAATGAGATTTTTAATAAAACACCAAGACTAATTGATAAAGTATTGGTTCCCAAAGATAGCTTATGCGCTAAAGGTAAAAAGGAAATTATATTAGTTGGTGATTTCTCTGAAAAAATTGTTAAAACCATTAAAGGTAAGTGTAATATTACAAACATCAAACTAGACTTAAATCTAATTAATGATTTTTTGAAATTACTTGCTGCTAATGATTTAAAATCAATGAAAGGATTGAAAAAAAGCGAGCTTACCAAAATTAAAAATATCCTTGATAAATCAAAATACTTAGTTGCAACATGGACAGCTTCAGATTTTATAAAAACTCTTAATCCGAATAAAATAATTGCTTCTATTTGCAAACATATTGTTGATCTTAATGTATCATCTAGAGCTGCATGCATGCCAATATCAGGTGTTCTTGCTGACGCAACATCTTCGCAAGCATTGACGTGGATGACTGGATTTCCATCTAGGATAAAACATATAGATGGAACTTTTAAACATGATCGTAATGCATTTGATAGTCAAAAATTAATAGATGAAAAAAATGTAGATGTCGTAATTCATGTTTCAACTATTAATTCTGAAAAGTTACAGATTAATAAAAATATTACGAATATAGTGTTAGGACATCCAAATACAAGTTTTACCTCAACACCCGATATTTTTATACCCGTAGGTATACCTGGAATTGACTATGAAGGAATAATGTTTAGAACTGACAACGTGGTCTCTGTCGCATTAAAAAATATTAGAGACATTAAACTGCCATCTGCACAAAATATATTAGATAACTTAGCATAGGAAAAAATTTTGATTACACAATTAAAATCTGGAAATATATACGACCCTCATAATAAAATATGTAATTTAAAAAATGATGTTTTTATTCAAGATGGAAAAATTATTGATAAAAAAGATGTGAAGTCTAAGGTTGATAAAGTTATAAATTGCTCAGATAAAATAATAATGCCGGGAGCTATCGACCTTCATACTCATATTGGTGGTGGGAAAGTTAATATTGCAAGACTAATGTTAGAAGAATTTCATAACGAAAAAGAACCCGGGTATGACTCTTCGGCTATTATTGCTCCATCTACTCTTAAAACTGGATTAAAATACATAGAAATGGGTTATACAACTTGTTTGGAGCCGGCTCTATTACCTATAAATGCAAGGCAAGCTCATGCAGAAATGTCAGATATTCCATTTATCGATAAAGGTGGTTATGCTTTATTAGGGAATGATGATTACTTCTTAGATTTGCTAAGGAAAAAATCTAGCCAATCAACAATAAATGATTATGTTGCTTTTATTTTAAGCGCAACACAATCCTTGGGGATAAAAGTTGTAAACCCAGGTGGTATTAATGCATTCAAATTTAATCAAAGAGCTCTAAATGTTGATGAGAAATCTAAATATTACGGTATAACGCCAAGAGAAATAGTGGAGAAACTCACAAGAGCAATATATGACTTAGGGGTCCCTCATCCATTACATGTACATTGTAGTAATTTAGGTATTCCTGGTAATTTTCTATCAACAATAGAAACTATAAAAGCTGCGAATGGATTACCAATCCACTTAACTCATATACAATTTCAAAGTTATGGTAATAATGGAGATAAGGGGTTTTCTTCAGCGGCAGTAGAAATTTCGAACTATTTAAATAAAATAGAGAACCTGACTTGTGACGTAGGGCAGATAATGTTTGGGCAAACTGTAACCATGTCTGGCGACAGTATGTCTCAATATAGAAATCATCATCATGCTCATCCAAATAAATGGATGTGTATGGACATAGAGTGTGACGCAGGATGCGGCGTGGTTCCCTTTAAATATAAAGATAAAAGTTTTGTGAATGCCCTTCAATGGGCTATAGGTTTAGAAATATTTTTATTAGCTGAAGATCCTTGGAAAGTTTTTTTAACTACAGATCATCCTAATGGAGCACCATTTACTTCGTACCCTCATTTAATTAAATTATTAATGGATAAAACTTTTCGTAATGATATTTTAAGTCAACTACCAAAAGAAATTCTTAACCATACTATTCTTCATACCCTTAGCAGAGAATATACGTTAAATGAAATTGCTATCATGACAAGGTCAGCACCTGCAAAGATTTTAGGATTAAAAGAAAAGGGTAATCTATCAGCAGGATCTGATGCAGACATAACTGTTTATGATAGAAATAAAAAAGATATAGAAGAAATGTTTACACACCCATCACTAGTTATTAAGGATGGAAAAGTAGTGGTAGAAAATGGAAAAATAAAGGAATATGTTTGGGGTAAAACTCATACCGTTAAACCAGAATATGATAGGTCAATAGAAAAAGATTTAGGAAAATTTTTTGAGAAATATCATACAATGAAGTTAGATAATTATATATTAAGTGATGATGAGATGAATAGACTTATAGGTAGTCCTGTTTATGTGAATGATTGTAAATACAAAAGGAAACAATGATTTATAACGGTATAAAAATAGATAATACGTTTGCCGAGGCTTTTAATATGAAAGCTAGTCGTATAATCGTAACAGCAGATAATTTAAAATGGGCAAAACATGCCTGTGATTCTTTCACTGGGTTTGCTACATCTGTGATTGCTTGCGGTATAGAAGCTGGTATAGAAAAAAAATTAAAATCATCAGAAACACCTGATAATAGGCCCGGCTACTCAATCTTGTTATTTTCAATGTCTAGAAGCCAGCTAGAAAAACAGTTAGAGGTCAGGGTTGGCCAATGCATTCTTACCTGTCCAACAACAGCTATATTTTCTGGCATGGTTGGAGAAGATATAATCCCATTAGGTAAAAATTTAAGATATTTTGGTGATGGCCATCAAACATCAAAAAAAATATTAGATAGAAGGTTCTGGCGTATACCAGTTATGGATGGAGAGTTTCTTTGCGAAGAATCAACTGCCCGTGTACCAGCTATAGGTGGTGGTAATTTTTTAGTATTAAGCACTAACAGGAAATCATGCTTGTCTGCCTGCGAGACAGCAATAAATTCAATTAAGAATCAGCCTAATATCATAACTCCTTTTCCTGGTGGTGTCGTAAGGTCTGGATCAAAAGTTGGTTCAAAATATAAAGCCTTAATAGCATCTACTAATGATGCTTTTTGCCCAACATTAAAGAGTGTCACAAAAAGTACTCTGCCATCTAATGTGAATTGTGTGCTGGAAATAGTTATTAATGGCTTAACATTTGATGATATTAATGAGGCAATCAAAACTTGTATAAAAAGTATTTCTAAGATGAAAATAAAAAAAGATATAGTTGCTATATCCGCGGGAAACTATGGTGGAAAACTAGGGCAATACCATTTCCATTTAAGGAAAGTGATGAAATGAACCCAGTAATACTAAAGCTAAAGAAGAAAATAAAGTATAGGATGGATATGTCATTCTTATCTAAACCCCATAAAGATATATCTAAGCTTTCATCTCAAACCATATCTTATGGGAATAAGCAGTTTAAAATTAAAGAACTTTTTACTATAAAGGGCAGTGATATAAAAAATATTATTATCCAATCTTCAGTTGATTTAATGGATAATATTGGTAAAGAATTAAATAATATTAATATTACCGTGCATGGAAACGTTGGTTATGCATTTGGTGAACAAATGCTTTCTGGAAAACTTATATTACATGGTAATGCACTAGACTATGCAGCGTCTGGAATCAAAGGAGGCTCTATATTTATACATGGAAATTCTGGTGACTATACAGGTGGAAAAACTAATCATGGGAATATTGGCATAGTCGATGGTTTCTTGTATGTGAAAGGAAATGTTGGAAATAATTCTATTGAGAGAATGCGAAGAGGCAATGTAATTATAGAAGGCAATATAGGTGATTATGCTTGCAATGATATGATATCGGGAACTATCATCATAAAAGGCAAGATAGGTAAATTTTTTGCTGAAGGAATAAAGCGTGGGACTATTTTTACAAAAGATAAGAAAGTAACTAAAGAGTATGCTAGATCTAATGATGCTGAATATAATTTTACAAAGTTTTATTTTAAAGAAGTGTCAGATATAATTGGTAAAAAAATATTTTTAGAAAATAAAAATTTAACAAGATACTGTGGTAATACGAATAGTAAAAATCTTTCAGAAATTTTTTTATTTAAATTATAAAATATTATTTTCCAAAGTGCTCATCGATGAGTTTAACGAAAAATAATTCCATTTCCGGAGAAGAAAAGTCTCTTTTCCCTACTGCTCTATATAACATTTTACCATCTGGACTAATTAAGAATGTTGTTGGTAATCCAGGCACTCCCCAATCATACTCTAGATCCATATCAATAAAAATTGGAAAAGAAACAGGGCTTATATTTAAATAATTTTTAATATTTTCAGGTCCTGGCCCAACATGAATCCCTATGACGGTAAACTTTTCACTATTAAGCCTTTTATGAATAGCTTCCAAGGTAGGCATTTCAGCTTTACAAGGATTACACCAAGTGGCCCAAAAATTCACCAACAAAAATTTTCCTTCTAAACTTTTTAACGTATGAATTTTTTCATCCATACCTATTAAACTAAATTCTGGAGCTCTTTTGTGACTAGGCATAGGGTCCATTAAATAACCGGATGCGTTTAAATTATATGTAAAAAAAAGTGTAGGTAATAAAACAAATATTGATAGTAATTTTTTCATATAATTCTAATACTTTGGTTTATTTTCATGGAACCAGTTTGGATCTTGTAGTGATATCTCACCAATAGGCGCGGCCTTGGCATCCAATATAAGTTCATTGACATTTGAGCCCGTTAAAGTTTTGAGAAACTCAACTATATTCTCAACTTCATTTTCCGATAAACTCAGTGGGAACATTAATGGGCTTATATTATCATTTTTCATCTTACCAGATGTTTTGATACCACCCTTATTATAAAACTCAACAACCTCTTTCAATGTCTGTAATGATCCATTATGCATATAAGGAGCTGTTATCTCAACATTACGTAAACCTGAAGTTCTGAATTTCCATCTATCGTTAGGATCTTGAGTTACAGTATATAACCCTAAATCATTTGGCGCTATTTCATCTTTAAAGGCAACGTTATTCCTATAAGAAGATGTATCGATCTCAATAGTTAGTCCTGGCACCAAAGTTAATTGTTTTGTTGGTGGCTCAACATGCATAGATGCTTTAAAGCCAATGCCCGTATTATGTAATTTTTCATCAGTAAATAGAGTGGAATCCTCTCCTACTAAGTGACATGTTACACAAGCTCCTTTTCCAGAAAATAATTTAAAACCTTCTTTAGCCTTGTTAGAGATAGCATTTCTTTCACCGCCATAATACCAACGGTCAAATGCAGAATTGCCGCTTAATAATGTATACTCATATGCTGAAAAAGCTTTGCTGATGGTATCTATTGACGGACCTGTTCCATAAGCCTCTTCGAATAGATTTTCATAATCAGGAATATTTCTTATTTTATTGATTAAATAACCTGGGGATGGGTTTGCCATTTCATTATGACTTAAAAGTGGGCCCCAAACCTGGTTCTCCAAAGAATGTTCTCTGCCATCATGAAAGAGACGGCTTAGCAAAGCTGTGTTTAATATTGATGGGGAATTTCTAGGAACAGACCTTCCTTCTGTACCCACGGCTGTTGCCAATTCATTGTGAGCAAAACCCATTTCAGGTACATGGCATATTGCACATGAGATTGTATCTGTATGAGATAGCCTTCTGTCGTAAAACATTTTTCTTCCCAAGGCAATTTTCTCTCTAGTTAGGTCAGTACCCTTTGTCATATTTAATTCAGGTAACCCTAGTATCTGAGAATTAGCAATTGCATATAAGTTGGTTGCCTGGCCTACTCTTTCTAAAGTCTGCGAATCTGTTACATAGTCACCACTCTCATATCCTTTTTTTGAGTCACCTGGTCTTGCAAGAGATGATCCAGCTGGGACAACATTTTGAGTAGAAGCAACTACCACTGTTCCGTTTTGAGATTCAGGATGTAAAAGTGTTTTTATATCATTTATCAAAACATCAGAATGTAAAAAAGAAACACTATAAATACTTCTTATTTTCTTATCTTTATCAATCAGGAATACTCTGAGGATATGTGATATAGAACCAATATAATTTCCTTTCTCATCATATTCTTTGATGATGCGCTGGCTATATTTATCTAATATAGGATCAAGGTCTTTAATTGAATTAGTGGTTAAGAATTTCCAGTCTACAGAACCAGAGTCAGTACCATCACCATATAATTTCATCACATCAGGCGAATCATTTTCAGGATCAAAACTTAGACTTATCATGCTCACTTGTTTGCCAATAACAGGGTCCTTATCAAGTATATTTTTAATTTTATGAAATACTGCTGTTGCCAGTGGGCATCCATTTATATCAGCACATGTGCTGTACATAAAATTTAACAATACTATCTTATCATCGTATATATCGTGAAGAGACTTATTGAGGCCATCAGCATCTATTACATTGCCATTAGAAGCCGGCTTATAGCTTGCTAGAGTGTATGAACCTGGAACTGGTGCATCAAACGTAAGTTGATTATAACCTGGCGCTAATACCGTAGATGTATAACTATCTTCTTGCGCATAACTAGGGTTTAAAAACACTACTAAAAGTAGTAAATATATCCGTGATTTCTTCATATCAAAATCATACCATAAATGTATGTTATGTAAAATTTTAGAATTTTATATACACAAAAAAAAAGGCCGCTTACCTGAGTAAGCGACCTAAAAGTTTACAGCCATTTTACGTTATTTACCACCAATGAGGGTGTCTAATAACTATGACAATAATTTAGCGATTAAGTTCTGCTAAATTTTTATTATCTGCTGTTTTCGAATATAACGAATATGCTCCGAATCTCATTTGATGAGGCATACCTAGTTTTTCTGCAGCAAAATCAATAGTGAATTTAAGAACTAAATCATTATTCTCTTGATCATACGCTTTGAAAAATTGTGGTGGACCTTCAACATCTGGCACATCACCTTTATCCCAATTAGATAATAGTGAAGTTGTAAAGTAAATACGTTTACCATCCCAACTTTGAGATAACATGTTTACTTGGTCGCCAATTTTATGAGCTTTAACTTCCACAGCATTGTGTGGGTTAGAGATATCAAATATTCTAGTCATACCATCATTCCAAGTATTTACCCATAGATGTTTATCATCAGCTGTGATTGAAATATCAACAGGTAGTGGAATTTTAGATGGATCACCAATAGTACCTACAGACTCAGCATGCCATTCATTATCTTTTTCATAGATAAGCCATATTTGAGAAGTAAGTGCTGTTGTAGTGAAACAGTAGTTATGATCAGAACCCCATGCGCATCTAATTTCTAGAGGTGCACCTGGTACATCAAAAACTTTCTTTGGTTTACGAGTATGAAGATCCCAAACAACGACTGTGTTACCAAATCGTCCCATAGCATCTGCATCGCCCATTAATTTACCAAGGTTCATCATGTAATTGTTCCATCCAGTAAATGAAGATGTAATCATTACATTTCTACGTGGTAGTGCACGAATGTCATAACCATAACCGTCAGCAAATTGTCCTGTTTTCACAGCACCATTTAAATTGCCGTCAGTTGGCATGTCATAAGTAGCTACATATGTTCCATCGTTTGTATATTCTACAAGCGCTGTTCTACCACCAAAGTCTTGGTTGTTAGAAAGACCAGAAATCATCATTCTTCCTGGTAGTGCATATGTTGTATGTGGTCCAACGATACCACCACTAGCTTTCGTAAAGTCAGTTATAACTTTATGAAGTTTAGGCTTAGATGGGTTCGTGTGAACATCAAAAATAAATATTTTTCCAGTATCTAATGTAGCTGCCCATAAATAATGCCTATCATCTGTAAAACCAGAATGATGTGCTTCATTACGACCACCGACAGAAGTATGTCCGATTACATTGCCATAGTGTGGCGACGCAGGGTTAACAGCAACTGTTACCAGTTTATCTTGTTCATCCCCTACCCCTACTTGTCCTAAAGTCCATACATATACATAATCTTCCTGGCCAACAATCTTAGCCATATATGGTGACATGCATGTCTCATCAGAGAATACATGTGTTGGGACTAGCACTAAAGCAAGAAAGCTTGACATCAACATACCGTATACGGTTGACATAAGTTTTCTTATTTTCATAATTGCGCGCTCCTATTTGTTTCGCTTAGTTTAAGAGGGCCACCTACTTAAGTAAGTGACCCTCTATTCTTTTTATTATCTTCTAGTTAACTTAGAAAGTCCAAGTTAAAGATCCACCAAGGTGGAACGAAGATACTGTAGCTTTAGTATGATCTAAGGCTGCGCAACCTGCGCGAGCTAAACCACCAGTTAAAGCTGTCCCTGCAACAGACGTTGATCCGCCAGCTGATAGAGAAACTACACCTTCTTGATTAGCACCGAAACACTTATCTTCTTCAAGTTGGAATGCAACATGAGTATCAAGTGTTAACATTGGAGCTAAGAATCCATCGATTCCAAGACCCGCAGATATACGATGTTTATAAATTACAGGTGTTTCCATAGCTTGGAAGTACGACATAAACAATGGATACATTGCTGCTGTATAAGTACTACCATCAGCATTTACACCACCGATAGTTTTGATTTGAACACCATCAGCAACTTTGTCTTTTAGTGGATCATCAGCATAACCATATCCAAGTCTCCATTTCAATGGTCCTTGAGTTAACTGAAGACCTACTGAGTAGACTTCTTGGTCTTCGTAGAATTCATTAAAGAATCTAGCGTCAGACCATGCTTTATGTGTAATATCAGCCATAACTAACAAGTTACCGTTCATTAGACCGTTAAAAGCAAAACCAAGACCTATATTCATAGGTTGCTCTACTCTCACATCTTGTCTACAAACATTACCACTAGTTTGGTTACATTTAATAAGTGGTTGTTGTTGAGCGATTCCATTACCGTTAGATAGTCCACCTGAACCAGCCATAGATGTTACGTGTAAGTTATCATATTCATGCGGTTGTTCAGTTTGTACATAAGCACCAACTGTTAAACCAGGCATTACTTTCATACGTCCACCAAGTGTCGCACGGAAACCAATGTCATGAACCATAGTGCCAGAACCTGTTAAACCAGCTTCTAACATTGCATATGTAATTGTTGCCGAAACACCAACATCTAAGTTAGGAGTAACAGCCATACCAATACCAGCGTTAACGCCTAAATTGATAAGTTCTGCTGCTGCACCTAGAGTGTTTGAATTATGCGTATAATTCACACCGATACCAGATGTAGCTGATACACCAACACCAAGAACGACAGGAATACCAAGACCAGTTAAATCTTGAGTTACTGCCACAGTTGGTACTGCGTATACATCAGCTTTTGATGTTGCATCGAATCCATAAGCACCACTTCCTGCAAGAGCTCTGCCCGTTGCACCGTTAGTGATGTTTACTAAAGTCGCTGCTTCGCCTACTGCGTAGCCAGCTGATCCATCATGTTGCATGCGAGCACGCGGCATGTAGAATGTAGCACCGAACATAAAGTTAGTACCGCCGTAGTATGTAGTCAATGTTGCAGGGTTACCGAAAACCGCTGATACTGGATCTTCAACATGTGCAATACTCGTACCGGCCATAGCGGCTGATGCTCCGTGAAACACGTTATGTAGATCGAAACCATGTGGTCCGGCAAATGCTGCACCTGAACCCATCGATAAGGCTGTACCTACCGCTGCTCCAAGTTTCCAATTGCTATTAATTTTCATATTTTTTCCTCATTATATATATATAATAAATAACGTTAATATTTGGGAACTAGACATCAATGTCTATAAAAGAACAATCCTTCCCCCTGTATATCCATACACAATAAAAACATTTTTATCGTTAGTTTCATTTAACACTTAGCAAGCTAAGTATTAAACGATCCAACTATAAAGTACTAATTAAGCACTTATAGTTAAATTCGTTTACCCCTCATCTCCTGGTCCGTAGACTCCATCTTCAAACCATTCCCATGGTCGATTACCAGCAACCTTAATGAATAAGTATACACTTATCATATTTGCCACAACTAATAGAAAACCTATTAACAGTGCCACAGGCCAACCAGATAATCCAGGCATTGATCCAGCAGCAAAATGCCACGTTGGAAACATACCGCTGAAGAAGTAATAACAGGCTACCCAAAACGCCACGACCACATAAGTACCCATAGCTGTTTTTCCGAATAAAAATCCCATATCATTATCTCCTCTTTATTAGTATTTACTGATATATTAATGTTATATATCAATATATTGTTCTTATATAGTAACTTATATTTAGTCATTGTAAATAGTTTTTATCTATAAAGAAGATTCTTTATAGAACTAAATTAATTAAATTTTGTCTACTGAGGAATTTTATAAATTACTTGAGTCTGTAAAACTATCAAAGAATATTTCGTCACTTTTTATGCCGAGTTTTTCTAGCAAGGCAGTTGCTGCATCAACCATTGGGGGTGGCCCACATAAATACCCCTGCCAATCAGAAATATCCATGTTATTTTTTTTAACAATATTTTCTTCAAAGTAATCCGTAACAAATCCACGCCCACCTTTCCAATCACTGTCTTCAGGTTCCATGCTTAAGACTGGTATAAAATCAAATTTATAATCTTTGTTCCAGTTTTCCTTAATACTTTCTAATTCTTTTATACAATAAAGATCATCTTGTGTTCTTGCGCCAAACAAGAAGACAACATCTCTTTTTGATTGGTCTAAAACTCCGCCTTCAAGAATAGATTTGATTGGAGCAAGTCCACTTCCACCCGCAATACAAACAATTGGCGTAGCTTTTTCTCTTAAATAAAATGAACCGAAAGGTCCGTTAAGTGTAACGCATTGACCTGCGTCTCTTTTATCATCAAACAGCCATTCAGTGAATTTGCCACCAGGAGTTTTTCTAATAAAAAATGTAAACTCTTTAGGATTTTCATTTTTTGGTGCACTGGCAAAAGAATAAGACCTTGGTCTATCTAGACCTTCGATTGATAACTCTGCCCACATTCCAGGCAATGCACAATGCTCAACTTCCTTTTCAGTTTCCACTGTAACTTTCATAATATCAGTAGTTAACATTTCAGTAGATTTAATGATTGAGTTACATGTCTGAGGAGGCATTCTAACTAAGTCACCTAGTTCAACCTCAATTACAGAATCCATTGTTAATCTTGATTGGCATGCTAAGAAAATATCATTATCTAATTCTTCTTTTGTTAACGTATAGGAGTAATCAGATGTTGGCTTCACTTTGCCTTTGATAAGTTTGCATTTGCAAGTACCACATGTTCCAAATTTACAGTCATGCGGCCAGTCTAAGCCCTGTCCTAATGCTGCTGATAAAACACTTTCATTTTGTTTCACGAATATTTCTTTATTTGACGGTAAGATTGTTGCTGTACTGTCTACAGGTTTCGTTCCGTAAAACCATAAATATTTATACATATTAAACATGATTGAGAGTCCTTTGCATAAAGTCTAACTAATAATCTGTCAATAAAGATAACACTATGCTATAAAAAAAGAAACCTCAATAAGACTATTGAGGCTTCTAAATTAGACTTAGTTATTATTAACTAATTAACCAGCATTAACACGAATTTCTCTCATGTTTCCTGCGTCATGGTCTGCTTTCGTAGCCATGCAAGAAAATGGATTAATCGACTCTTTACTAGTAGATGGATGAGATTGCACTGCAGCAAACCAAGTATTAACTCTTGATCTTGAACTTATAGCGGCACCCTTGCCCATATTCATAGCTACTTGACAAACACCAGCCCAACAAACATCAGCTAATGTAAACTGACCACAAACGTAGTCACCTTTCATGTTTCCCGCATCTGTTCCAAGAGTAGTGTCTAGAACATCCAATGCAGATGCTAGTGATGCGTCATCACCTACATTACATTGAGCGGCTACACCCATTTCTTGCCACATACGTGCTCTAACAGTACCATTTCTAGCAACTAAAGATGGTCCAAAACCCTTGTCATCTATATAAGATAAGCAAGCAATTAAACCATAGTTTGTTTGAGTACGATCTTTCAACACAGGACCGATTCCTAATGGTGACATACCACGAATTGACCCGGAAGGACTCCAGTCAGTTTCAGCATGACAATCCACGTCAATACCTTTTTCACCTGCAGCTAACATGCAAGCATTTGTATGAGGACATGCCGGACTTCCGTATAAATCCAACGCCTCTCTTAAATGATCTCCTATTGCCATAATATTTACCCCCTATTATGATTGTTGTTTACAAATCTTTATTAAAATAATAAAGACTATTCGTGTATTTTAAGAGCGCCAGAAGGACAGTTACCTACTGTAGCTCTGATGTTTTCTTCTGAGTCAGCGGTCGTATCAATTACGAATGCTCCGTCAACTACTTTAAATACATTTGGTGCACCTTTAACGCATTCTCCAGCGTGTGTACAAGTTTCTGCATCATATGTTACTTTCATATCTTTCTCCGATGTTATAACAACGACCTATTCTTTTGTCGCTTATATATAAATATAACTTAAATTTATTCAAGTTACTTTATTTTTTTTGAATTTTTTTGAATATTAGCGTTTGTTAAAATAGAAAGTAGGTACCCATAAAGGGTACCTACAATTTAACAATCTTTTGAATTGTTTGTTAACCTATAAGGTTACTTCTTAGCGGTTCTCATTCCAAGATCAACGTTACCAGCATCGCCTAAGACGTCGCCGTTGAAAGGTGTGCCTTCATAACCAACTTCTTTGTTGATTCTTGCAGCAATTGCCTTTTCTTCGTCAGTCGCAAAGTGAGTATCCCAAGCAGCAAGTCTTTTACGCATGTACCAATGCCAGATTGGCGGTACTAGTGCGATAAAGAATACTACGAAGTATCCCCATCCAGTGTTTGGGCAACCTACATTTTCAAGTTCCCAGAAGTGAGTTTCTCCACGATCATGGTGGTCAGCTTGACGACCAATTTCGATAAAGAACCAACTTGTGAAAGCTGTTGAGTTATCCCAGTTATGGCGATAATCAATAGGTTGATCTTTAACACGGATTAAACCGTAATGCTCTAGGTAATTTAAAGCTTCTAATTCGAAGTTTGAAATTGCCCAGATTAGAGCTAATACAGCCATACCTATCCAGCCGCCTGCTGCAAAGAACAGAGCTACTGAAGGAACAGCCATTAGATAGCCACGAATCCAACGGTTTTGCCATGAAATGAAAGAAACACCCATACGAGCTAGTCTCTCTTTTTCCATGTTATACAAAAATTTAGATTGACCTAAATATGATAGTGGGTAATGTCCGTAAATTGTGCGTCCACGTGGAGCAGTTGCAGGATCATCTTCACTAGCAAGTTCTAGGTGATGGTTGTATACATGTGCGTAGCAGAAATGTGCTGAGCCAGATAGTCCCATCATTGTACGTGAAATTACAAAACCAAAACCTTTGGTATGTGAAAGTTCATGTCCGTATATAATACCGATACCAATAAAGATACCAGATGATAATGTAGCGCCATACAAGTTAAGTCCTGAAATACCTTCAGTCATAACTATAATGCCAGGCAGCCCAATTGCAGCACCTAAGTCCATTATTACAGCACCTGCTTCTCCACCTAAAGACATATAAGAGTATAATCTCCATGCCATTACGAGTTGAAACAAAATGAATACAGGTAACATAAAGTACATAGTCAAGTTTTGGAAACTTGCCCATCCAATTGAGTTACCGGATTTGTCAAAGCCTACGCCTGAAGATTCAAATTTTGTAGCGATGTCTATTAATAGACCTACAAAAAGTAAAACTACACCTAACCAAGACATAATGCCTCCGATTAGAACACCAGCTCCTGCTACTATAATAAGTACAGGTGCTAGTAAATAGCGTACATTTAATAAAATATTTCCGATCATCTTAACCTCCCAGATTAATCGAATAATTATACCTGCATCTAAAATCATTAAATTCTAGAACAGGCTCCTTAGGGAATATTCCCAATGAATTAATTTTGGCACCTCTCTGTTATCGTGTCAAAACTATTTTGTAAGTATTTGTTACATTAGAAATTGCTTAAATACTAATAAAATAGCACCTATGCGGTGTTTAGAAATATAATGGTGTATACTTAATTTTGTAATTAAAAATATCTTATCAATTTAATATTTTTTTATTAACTTAGGCATAAAAATGAACGTGAAAGACCTTATAATAATTGTAGTTTTGCTAATAATTCATCCGAAATTTTTAGCTGCAATGCCTGATGTTAACAAGGCATTATCAGATGTTGAATTTCAATCAATAGAGTCTACAAATATTAAGCTTACTGAATACAAGGGTAAAATTATTTTATTATTTTTTGGCTACACAAATTGTCCAGATATATGTCCGACTACTCTATTGGATATTTCAAGGACATTGAAAGAATTAAAAGATGACGCTAAAAAAGTACAGGCTGTCTTTGTAAGTGTTGATTATAAAAGAGATACTCCTCAGTATTTAAATAAATATGTAAATTATTTTGATGAAAGGATATTAGGTATATCATCTGATAAAAAAAATATTGATAAATTAAATAAGTACTTTAAAACTAATTACTCATTACTAGATTCCAATAAAGAGAATTATCTTGTGGAGCACAGTTCAAATCTATACATCATAGGTGAGGATTTGGTTGTTAAAAGGATAATCGCTCATGGACTGCCCTATACTGAAATTACAAAAGCTGTAAAAAAGCTTATCAATTAATCATATTTAATATATTTAAATCTTGGGTCGTCAGGAGTGCCTTCCAAGGTATTATCTTCTGAGGCTGGGTTCCAATGAACGACAGCTTCAATTTTTTCTGCTAATAAAAAATCTTTGTCAGTTATCCCTTTGGCTGCATGATTTTGAAGTTTTACAATTACAAAAGCATATGATGCAGAGAGATCAGGGTGATGCCAGGCAGCTTCAGCAAGGTGTCCGATTGTGTTTATAACCATGAGCGTGCCCTTCCAGCCACTTGTTTTGTACTTTCTTCTTATCCAGCCATTTTCGTAATACCAGTTTGGTAACTTACTTTCCAGATACTTTTCTATCTCTTCAAGACTATATACTTTCTCATTTGACACTTTAAATCTCCTGCTCTTTTTTAACCATATAAATACACGGCTTGATTAGTCATATAAAGAACTTATAATGACATAAGCTAGATGAATAACTATCCTCAGGATACCATATAAATGGATATAAAAAGAAAACTTCAAAAAAATAAGAAACTCAGGAATAGAGGTAGGCAAGTCAACTTTGAAGTTAGGGATAAGTTGGTTAAGCTGTTAGGAGTTTCAAACTATCGCCGTGATCATCTAATTGAATATCTCCATGTTATCCAAGATAGCCAAGGTCATATCAATGAAGAATTTATGACTGCCTTGGCAAATTTATTAAAAATATCACAAACAGAAGTTTATGAGGTAGCAACCTTCTATCATCATTTTGATATCATAAAGGGCGATGAAAAAATTCCTCCAAGTTTAACCGTGAGAGTTTGCGACTCAGTAACATGCGAAATAAATGGTGCTAATGAGTTAGCTCAAAATTTAGATGATTATTTCAAAGGTACGGTAAGAATACAAAAGGTTCCATGTATTGGACGATGTCAATCTGCTCCTGTAGCAGTAGTGAAATTTAATCCTGTCGATAATGCAAATCTTAAAAATGTAAAACAAGCTGTTGACGCAAAAGAATATAATCCATCTATACCCAAATACATCAACATGGAAGAATACATAAATGATGGTGGATATAAATTACTTAATAAACTAAAAAATAATGAAGTTGATGGCGACAAAATTTTAACAGAACTTGAAAACTCTAATTTACGAGGCCTTGGCGGCGCTGGTTTTCCAGCTGGGAAAAAATGGCGTATTTTAAAAGACCAACCCTCTCCAAGATTACTAGCTATCAACATTGATGAGGGAGAGCCAGGCACATTTAAAGATAGGTTTTATCTTGAGACGGATCCGCATAGATTTTTTGAAGGCATGTTGATTGCATCAGAAGTTGTGGGCATAGATAAAATATATATTTACTTAAGAGATGAGTATGCTGCAGTCAGAATTTTAATGGCAAAAGAGTTGAGTAAGTTAAGGGATAAATTTAAAGACAAGATTCCTGAAATTGAACTTAGAAGAGGAGCTGGTGCGTATATATGTGGCGAAGAATCAGCAATGATAGAGTCGATAGAAGGAAAGAAAGGTATGCCAAGATTAAGACCTCCCTTTGTTGCTCAAGTTGGATTATTTGGAAGACCTACACTGGAACATAATATGGAAACTTTGTACTGGGTTAGGGATGTCGCAGAAAAAGGTGCAGACTGGTTTACATCATTTGGTCGCAATGGAAGAAAAGGTTTTAGATCTTTTTCTGTTAGCGGTAGAGTTAAAAACCCTGGCGTTCATTTAGCCCCAGCAGGCATTACAGTTAAAGAACTCATTAAGGAGTATGCTGGTGGCATGCTCGATGGACATGAGTTTTATGCATATTTCCCAGGTGGCGCATCTGGCGGTATTCTTCCAGCAAGCATGGGCGATATACCTCTTGATTTTGATACACTAAATGAATATGACTGTTTCATAGGTTCCGCTGCAATCATGGTACTTTCTAGTCATGATAAAGTTATGCGAGCAGCATCTAATACTATGAGTTTTTTCGAACATGAGTCATGTGGGAAATGCACACCTTGTAGAGTTGGGACTTCAAAAGCTACTAAATTGATGGAGGAAGATAAATGGAATATTCCATTATTAAATGACTTAGCAATAGTGATGTCTGACGCATCTATTTGTGGTTTAGGTCAAGCTGCATCAAATCCTCTAAAATCTGTGATAAAATATTTCCCAGAGGAGTTAGAAAAATGAGTGCCAATCCTGAGGATATAAACCAAGATCGATTAGTTTCATTAAAAATTAATGGTCAAATATATTTTGCCAATCCTGATGAAACTATTCTAGAAGTATCAAAGCGTAATAGTATAGAGATACCTCATTTATGTTACAAGGAAGGGATGAGGCCAGATGGAAACTGTCGCGTTTGTATGGTTGAGATTGAAGGAGAACGTGTCCTTCAGCCATCTTGTGTTAGAACAGTAACTGACGGGATGATTATAAATACTTCAACTGAAAGAGTAACTCATTCACAGAAATTAGTCCTAGAATTACTTACCTCTGATGTATCAGAAGAAGTGTATACCCAGGATAATGAATTAACTACCTGGGCAAATAAACTACAAATACAAACTCATAGATTTCCATCTAATATTCAAGACAAACTTGATACAAGTCATCCAGCTATAACAGTAAATCTAGGTGCATGTATACAGTGTACTCGATGCGTACGCGCCTGTAGAGAAGAACAAGTAAATGATGTTATTGGTTATGCTCATAGAGGGATTAAATCAGAAATTGTATTTGATATAAATGACCCTATGGGTGAAAGCACATGTGTTGGTTGCGGGGAATGTGTTCAAGCATGCCCAACTGGTGCTTTAATGCCATCAAAGGAAGTGGGGCTAACTATACCGGATAAAAAAGTAGAAAGTGTATGTCCATATTGCGGTGTAGGTTGCTTACTAACTTACAATGTTAAAGATAATAAAATTTTATATACAGAAGGAAGAGATGGTCCCTCAAACTTAAGCAGGCTTTGTGTGAAAGGTAGATACGGTTTTGATTATATCAATAATGAGGGAAGATTAACTAAACCTCTTATAAGAAAAAAAGGGGTTTCGAAAGACATAGATGTTAGTTCTTTTGATTTTAATAATATCTCTGATATTTTTGAGGAAACAACATGGGAAATAGCTTTAGAAAAAGCAACCAATGGGTTCAATCAAATAAAGTCAAATATTGGTCCTAATGCCTTGGCAGGTTTTGGGTGTGCGAAAGGATCAAATGAAGAGGCATACTTATTTCAAAAACTTATAAGAACAGGTTTTAATACAAATAACGTTGATCATTGCACTAGGCTTTGCCATGCTTCGTCGGTTGTAGCACTACTAGAAATGATAGGTTCCGGAGCAGTATCTAATCAAGTTGCAGATGTAACTGAAGCCGAGGTTATTATGGTTATAGGGTCAAATCCTACAGTAAATCATCCTGTTGCCGCTACCTTTATGAAAAATGCTACAAAAGAAGGAAAAGTTTTAATTGTTTTAGATCCAAAAGAAATTGAAATTGCTAGACATGCAAATCATCATCTTCAATTTAAACCTGACACTGATGTTGCTTTAATAAATGCAATAATGAAGTCCATCATTGATCAAGATCTAGTAGATAATAAGTTTGTAAAAGAAAGAACCAAGGACTTTGAAAAATTAAAATCTCATTTAAAAGATTTTAGCCCAAAAAAAATGTCGGCTATATGCGGTATTACTGAAGAAAAAATAAATGAGATAGCAAAAATATATGCGGCCTCCTCTGCTTCAATTATATTTTGGGGAATGGGTGTATCTCAACATATACATGGAACAGACAATGCTCGAGCATTAATATCTCTATCATTAATGACTGGACAAATAGGTAGACCAGGAACAGGTTTACATCCTTTAAGAGGACAAAATAATGTACAAGGAGCATCTGATGCTGGCTTGATTCCTATGGTGTTTCCAGATTATCAAAGAGTTGATGATCCCAAGGTAAATAAATTTTTTGAAAATTTTTGGGGCGCTAAACTAGATAAAAACCCAGGCCTCACTGTTGTTGAGATTATGGATAAGGTCATAGAAAAAAAACTTACAGGTCTATATGTCATGGGGGAAAATCCAGCAATGTCTGACCCTGATTTAAATCATGCAAGAAAAGCTTTATCAGCATTGGATCATATGGTGGTGCAGGATATATTTTTAACTGAAACAGCATTGTTTGCAGATATAATTCTACCAGCATCCGCTTTTCCAGAAAAAACTGGTACATTTACAAATACAGATCGAAGAGTTCAGCTAGGTAGACAAGCGGTAAATTCTCCTGGAGAATCAAAACAAGATTTATGGATTATCCAAAGTATTGCGCATGGCATGGGTTTAAAATGGGATTACTCCGGCCCCAAAGATGTGTTTGAAGAAATGAGAAAATGTATGCCAAGTATTTCTGGAATTAGCTGGGAAAGGCTTGAGAAAGAGCACTCCGTTACATACCCTTGTTCTTCTAGCGAAGATCCTGGTCAGCCAATTATATTTACAGAAAATTTTCCAACTCAAGATGGGTTAGCTCAATTTATACCATCCCCTTTCATTAATGCCGACGAGCTTCCAGACGATGAATACCAACATATTTTAATAACTGGCCGACAACTAGAGCATTGGCATACAGGCTCAATGACTAGAAGAGCAAGTATGCTTAGTGAGATAGAGCCAGATCCAATCTCAAATCTATGTTTAGCAGATATGAATAAGCTTGGCGTTATAGAAGGCGACTTAATTACAGTGGAATCCCGAAGAGGCAAAATAGATGTATATGTCAGAAGAGATGATGGTCTTCAGCAAGGACAAATATTTATTCCATTCTGTTATGTAGAGTCAGCAGCTAACCTCCTTACTAATGCCGCTTTAGATCCTGATGCAAAAATACCTGAGTTTAAATTTTGTGCTGTAAAAATTCAAAAATATAATTTGAATTAAATTATGTCAATTAAAAAACCACTTGAAGACTATATAGGTAATATAAAAGAGTTTCTTCATAAAGGTGATTTTTCAAATGCTTTAAGTATTATAAATAATGCGCTAACTGACTATCCAAGTAATCCCAAGTTATATATTAATGGTGGTAATATATACAAAATAAATGGTGACCTAAAGAATGCTGAAATCTATTTTAAAAAAGCCCTGATACTTCATAAATCAAAAGAAGTTTTAAATAATTTATCTGTCATTGAATTAGAAAGATATAATTATCAACAATCAATTGATTATGCAATGGATGCAATTAAACTTGACCCTAGTTATTCAGATGCATACTACAATTTAGCCTTATCATTGGAAAGAATTGGTGACTATAGCCAGGCAATAAACTATGCAGATAAATCATATAAGTTAAGTAAAAACATAAAATATTTAGTTCTATTATATAGAGTTCTACAAAATACCTGCGATTGGGAAGGAATGAATTCTATCTTAAGTGATCTAGATGCAAATATTGGTAGTGGGATTGAGCATCCCTTCTTAAATATATCAAGAACAGATGATGAGGCTATAAATTTTATTGTAGCTAAATCTTGGGCAGAAAATAATATCTTAAAAACTCCAATGAAAGTTGATATAAATAATAATGAAAAGAACAATAAGATTAGACTTGGATATATATGTGGCGAACTTAGAAATCATCCAACATACCATTTAATTAAAAACTTATTTAAGAATCATAATAAAGAAGACTTCGAAATTTATATATTCTCTTATAATCATGAAAATGATATTCAAAATGAAATACAGAAAGATGTGGATCAATTTATAAGCATTGATGGGACTAGCGATAAAGATGCTATTGAAATAATATCAAAATTGAATATAGATATACTGATAGATCTCTCCATTATTATTACTAATAATCGTCAAAAAATTATAAGTTCTAGACCAGCAAAAAAGGTAATATCATATCTGGGTTATCCCGGAACATCAGGATATGATTTTTATGATTATATAATTACAGATAAAATAGTGACTCCAGAAAATATACAGCCATATTATTTAGAAAAATTTCTTTATTTGCCAAATACGTATCAAGTAAGTAATGGTATAAAAAATATACCAATGAAAGGTAATTTAAAATCTGATTATGGATTACCTAATGAATCCGTAGTTCTTTCCTGTTTTAATCAGTCATTTAAAATTGATAAAATTATCTTTGAATCCTGGATGAATATATTGAAAAATTTGTCTTCAGCATATTTATGGATATTGGAAGACAATGAGGTGGCAAAAGAAAATTTAACTGAATGCGCTAAATTACATGGTATATCCTCAGATAGATTAATCTTTGCTCCGCGTATAGATCGAGATAGACACCTAGAAAGACTTACTCTTGTTGATGTTGCCCTTGATACCAGAATATACAATGGTCATACAACAACTACTGATGCCTTGCAGTCTTCAGTGCCTGTGGTAACAATTATGGGTAAACATTTTGCATCTCGCGTTAGTTCCAGCCTATTATCGTTAATAGGCCTCGATGAGCTTATTGCTCATAACACCCAAGAGTATGAAGAGAAAATAATAAAATTATGTTCAGAAAAAAATTATCTAAAAAAGATAAAAGAAAAGCTTTCTAATGATGTATGTATGAAAAAATTTTATGATATAAAAGAATTTACATATGAATTTGAATTATGTCTAAAAGGTATTCTCAAGAATTAATAGTTTTCCATGCAACATCAACTGCATCTTGATTTTCATCAATATCATGAACTCTTAAAAATTCAATGCCATTGTATGCGGCTAATGTGGAAACCGCTAAAGATGCAATGCTCATTTCATCATCTTTTATTTCATTAAAGATTTTGGAAGAAAATCTTTTATTACTGACTCCGATACATACTCTTTTAAAAACAGAAACTAAGCGGCTCATATTTTTTAATATTTTAATATTATCATCGCCAGATTTTCCAAAACTTATACCTGGATCAACAATAATATTTTTTTGTTTAATTCCAGACAAACACGCTTGTTTTATTAAATTACTAAAATAATCTTCTATATGCTTTAAAATATCATCACACTTAATGTTGGTGTTTATTAAATGTTCCTTTGGCATATGAGTCAAAATAATATCTGCATTATGTTTAGAGACAACATTAAACATATTCTTATCATTGCTTCCCCCAGAAACATCATTAACAATAGTTGCCCCTTCTCTCAAAGCTGCTTCAGCTACAATACTTGATCTTGTATCAATACTAATTTTTATATTATCCTTAATTTTTTTTATCTCGCTTATGACTGGTAATATCCGAGTTAATTGCTTATCCACAGATACTTCCTTAAAACCAGACCTAGTTGACTCTGCTCCTATATCTATAATCCGACATCCATTTGATATCATAGATTTTATATGGTTTATAGACTCGGTTAGTTTGATATATTTTCCTCCATCTGAAAAACTATCCTCTGTTATATTCAATATTCCAATTATTTTTGTTTTATTTTTCATTTGAATAATCTACAGAGTATGTTTGAATATTTTCTTTTACATCAATAGCCATCAAATCATATGCCATTTCAACCTGATAATCTTTATTGACAGAGCTAAGTACTTTATTATGTATTTCAGATATGGATATGCCTCCTAGGGCTAAAATATGAGTAAGTATTGTAAATTTTGGATTTACCGCATTTATTACCTTAGCCATCTCAGAAGGAGTAGTATGGTAGTTCATTAACCCCTGAACTCTTGCATTATTATTTATAACTTTTAATGGGGCATCAGCAATTTCATGAATAAGTAAGTCACAATTTTTTGCATATTTAATTAAATTATCAGAATAATTAGTATCACCAGATATAACTACTACCTTTTTATTGTAAATAATTTTATATCCAAAGGCATGTTCAACTCCGCCACCATGATCAACTCTAAAAGCAATTACCTCTACCCCATTTTTTTTATATACCAAGCCTTCTTCAATCTCGGCTGTTGGAGTAGATAACCCTTCTAATGTATGATTTTCTGGTGCAACTGTTCTAATTTTAATATCTTCAAAAAATGCTAATTTAATATTCTTAACAAAATCCTTTGTGCCAGCTGGACCAAATATTTGAAAATCCTGACTGCGTTGATATATCCAGCCTGTCATAATTAAATCTGATAACCCCAAAGTATGATCAGAATGAAGATGAGTTAAAAATACCTTATTTATATCTTTGATATTTATTCCAGCTTGACTCAGTCTAATAGTCGCTCCTCTGCCAGCATCAAATAATAATTTTTCATCTCCAGCTTCCACCAAGATAGATTGGCTGAACCTATTAATATCTGGTCTAGGTGTTCCTGACCCAAGTATGGTAACCCTCATTACATCTGCAAATATTGGTGATGCAAACATCAGTAATATTGGAATTAAAAAGAATCTCATCGTTTAACCTTTGGTTTTGTAATATAATCTAACAGATTATGACTATCAATAAAACAAAAAGGCCAGACATTACAAAATCTGCTAGACCTAAAACTCAAATAATAGATGTTCGAGATGAATATAATCAAATCAAAAGTTTTCCAGTAACTGGAGAACTACCTCTGACAATTTATGTCAATAAAAAAGAAATTGTCACTCTTATGACTCTAGGTCACTATCCAGAATCTCTTGTAATTGGATATTTGAGAAATCAAGGATTTATTTCATCACTATATGATCTAGACTCAGTTCAAGTTGACTGGGATACAAATTCTGCTGCGGTTAAAACAGTTTCTGATATAAATGATTTTGATAATAAGCTGACGCATAAAGTAGTGACTTCAGGGTGTGGGCAAGGGACTACATTTGGCGGAGTATGGGATGATCTTAAGAATAAAAACCTTATATCAAAAAAACTTAAACAATCTTCTATATATAAAATTTTAAAATTATTACATGAAAAAAATGAAATTTATCGTCTTTCTGGAGCAGTTCATGGTTGCGCTATATGTGATAAAAATCAGATAATTGATTTTGTAGAAGATGTTGGCAGACATAACGCTGTTGATGCCATTGCAGGAAATATGTGGCTTAACGAAATAAATAGTGATGATAAGATATTTTATACAACCGGAAGACTAACGTCTGAAATGGTTATAAAGGTTGCTCAAATGGATATATCCTACCTAATTTCTAGATCAGGTATTACTGAGATGGGATTAAACATTGCTAAAGAAACCGGAGTTACATTAATAGGTAGAGCAAAAGGTAGACACTTTCTTGCTTATCATGGATCTGAAAATATTGATTTTGACGCAATACCAGAAGCTAGACCAGAAAACTCATCTGATATATGGAAAAGACGATAATCCTAATTTAACTTATTAATTACTTTCCCAATACCATTAAGACTAACTTGAATTAGATCGCCGTGTTCCATCGGACCAAGTCCGGCATTAGTTCCGCATGCAATTATATCACCTGGATATAAACTCATATCTTTAGATAGGAAACTTACAATCTCATAAACATTAAAAAACATATCGCTAGTATTATAATCCTGGACAACTTTATCGTTAAGTTTTGACTGAATTTGTATGTTCATAGGATCTATTTCAGTTTCTATACCAGGTCCAAAAATACCAAATGTATCGAAGCTTTTTGACCTAGTCCATTGGTCAAAACTTGGGTCTTTTTTTACTATATCCATCCCAGTAACATCATTTATACATGTATAGCCAAAAATATAGTTCTTAGTTGCATCAGCTTCTATATCCTTGCAATGTTTTCCAATTACAATACCAAGCTCGCCTTCATAAAAAATTGCTTCACCATAAGACTTAGGTCTAACTATATCTTTGCCAGGCTCTAAAATACAAGATATTGCTTTATTTAAATATAGTGGGTTATTGGGTTTAGATAAGCCTTTCTCATCAGCGAGAGTCTTATAATTATTCCATAAAGCTATCATTTTCGATGGATTACATGGATTTATCAATTCAACTTCATCTAAATTAATGCGCTTGCCGGTATTAGAAGGATTACTGAACATGTCGCCTTCGTAACACTCTATTTCCTTATCATTTAATATCCCTGTATGTATTGCGTCTTTATGTTTAAATTTAATCCAGTGAGCCATTGTATTAATTAATTCCTAATTTAGTTAAAATATAACTACAATATAATATGTAATTCAGGCTATATTCTAAACTAGAAACAATGATAAAACAAAATAAAAAAGTTTTAGTGATAAGATGCGGTCTACTGGGAGATACAGTAGATGCAACGTCAGTTATCCAGCCACTAATTGAGCTTTATGGCTCAGAACTTGAAATACATTGGGTTTCCAAACCTGGTATATGCGACTTATTTAAATATGACAGAAGAATTAATAAAGTTTATAAACTAAAACATACAAAACTCCATTTTATATTTAATATCCAAAAATTTAATATAATACTTAATTCATTATTCAGCCCATATGAGCTGATTATTAATCTCGAAATTGGTTCAAAGTTCAATGATGTTGTAAAATTTACAAGGTCTAAGAATAAAATAGGTATGCCTTATGAATATATCAAAGATGACATATTCAAAGAACATAGAGTTAAGCATCAGCTGAGAATATTAGATAAGTTATTTCATAAATATAATAAAGATAATGCCAGGCCATCTATTGTTGGCATTGACATAAACCATATAATTAAAAAATTTCCAATTGAAAATGATTACATCGTAATGTGTCCAACTAATAGTCATGTAGGTAATCAAAACCATAGAGGTTACAGGTCTTGGCCAGATAATAACTGGAAGGACTTAATTAGTAGAGTATTATCAGAAACTTCACTGAATATATTTTTAGTTGGTGATAAAAATGAGAAAAAATATTTCAATAATTTTTACCCACTACAAAAAGGACTGTATGACTTATCAGGTGAAACAACTATCCCAGAACTAATAACTATAATGGAAAATTCAAAATGTGTAGTTGCCACAGATAGTGGTAGCGCTCATATTGCTGGAGCTGTAGCCAAAAATATAATCTCAATACATGGTCCAACGAACTTCTATCAATCAGCACCTTATAGCACTAAATATAATAATGTAAAGGTTGCAACATTGAATCTAAAATGTAGTCCATGTTATGACACTGAAGTAATTAAGAATTGTAAAAATAATATATGTATGCAAGATTTAAATGCAGAGACAGTGATGGGGTTAATGGCAGAACTTAGTCTTTAGAAGTAATTTTATCTAAATACCTTTCAATAAAAGCAAATTCTTTTTCACCAGATTTTCTTGTAAAACCAGAATCTTCAATTATATCGGCTAAATCAATTATTTTATTTTTAATTTTATCAGACATAGAAGAATATTTAGAAAATTCTCTCACCAGAAGAATTATAATAAAAACCAATATGGGAAACATTATTTGCGATGTTATTGCATAGTTACTATAAAGTAAGTCAAAAATATCATTCATTATTATTTCCTGGGTATTTCTTCTCTATCTCAATATTCATATTTTTTTGTATTAAGTCACTTTTTTTTCTTGCTGCTGACAGAGAAATGTTATCGTCTTCAAAATCTTTCCATACCAAAAACCGTTTGGAAAGAGAATGTAATCTTAATTCATAAGTTAGTGATTGAAAACCAGTCATTTCACTTTTAAACGGATCAAGGGTATTTTTTTGACTGTCATACTGACATTTAAGATACGAAGATGACTCTGAAAGACTTAAACCTTTGCTTGATAACTCATCTCTCAAAACCAAGCCTTTATCTGAAAATTCACATTGGATAGATAGACCATAAGCTTTTGATCTAGCTTCTGCAAAGTTATATTCAGGAAATTGAAAAATAATTGAGTCGCTGATAATCTTACTATTATGTGCGATATCAACATCCATATTGCTACTTAGTATTACTTTGATTTCATTATTACCAATAGGGACTTCTTTTAAAAAAAGATACTCACTATAAATCCTTGTTGTATATACACCGTTTATAAATAATTTCCCATACCCAGTCCAGCTATTATTATTTTTTAGATCTTGGTCAGGTGTTAGCGTAAAGTTTATTACTTTTGACTGAAGCTGAAAAAATGGTCCAATTTTATTTAGAGAAATTTTAATCTCAGGAATATTATTCTGATGTACTTCCAGCTTTGGATTATAATATTCTTTCCAAAATTTTATCCTATCATCTTGATCATCATGCGCTATTGAAGTAACAGGCAACAATAATAAGATTAAAAAATATTTTAAGTAATAAGGGTTTTTATTCATTTTTTTATTATAGTATCAAAATGAATACCGATGTTACCCTTTTCTAGGTCTTGATAATATAATTTAATAGTTTTTTCAATCACAGTGAATGCTAAATCTTTCCAAGGAATTTCCTCTTTAGCGAATAGTTTGACCTCCAAGCTTTCAAGCCCAGCTTCATATATACCATCATTTAAATCGCCATAATACATCATATAAACTTGGCTTATATGGGGCAAGTTACACATCAAAAATAATCTTGGGTTACTAGATCGCGCGCCGGCTTCTTCCATAGTTTCTCTTAAAGCACCCTCTTCGACTGTTTCATGGTTTTCCATAAACCCTGCTGGCAAAGTCCAAAATCCTGACCTTGGCTCATTTGCTCTTTTACAAAGCAAGATTTTGTTTTCCCATATTAATAAGCAGCCAGCTACAATCTTGGGGTTTTCATAAAATACTGTTCTGCATTTACTACATACCGCTCTATTCCTGGTATCACCCTCAGGAATTTCGATATTAATCGGGCAGGAGCAATTTGAGCAATATTTTTGACTAGGCAGCTTAGAATTATTTATAGAATTTTCTTTCACAAGACGATTACCATGATATGCATCCCCAAGGGGAGTCGAACCCCTGTTGCTGAGATGAAAACCCAGTGTCCTAGGCCACTAGACGATGGGGACATATATCATAAATTATTGGTTTTTATATCGAATATTATACATAAGAAAAGTAATATATAAAAGCTCAATCTAAAAATTAGATATTGTCTAGCTTCGGCACATATTAGGCCAATGATAGAAAAGTATAAAAGTCATTAAGACGCTTCAATGCCTTATCTTTTCCCAGAGTAAAGCATAATTCATCTATTGATGGGGCCTTTAACCGCGCTGTTAAAGAAAATCTTACGGCAGGACCAACGTCCTTAAATTTAAGCGACATATCAGAGCAGACCTCTTTGATACAGTTGCTGATATTTTCTTTATTATCAAACTCAATATTTGATATTTTTTTTATAACATTTTCGATAACAGTTTTAGATTTCACGGGATCTAGTTTCATAAAGTCATCTGATTTATAATTTAAGTCATCCTCAAAATAATAAGTTAATCCCGAAGCGATATTCTTTAAATTATAATCTCTATCAATCCCTAAACTTAAAATATTTTCAAGATACTTCCTGTCACTTACTTTAATATTTAAATCTGAAAGATATGGTAATACCATATCCGCTATATCTGATAAATTTTTATTTTTAATATAATGCTGGTTTAACCAATTAAGTTTATCATAATCAAATATAGCAGATGATTTTGTAACTTTGTCTATTGTAAATAATTTCAATAAATCATCAGTAGAGAAAAATTCTTGGTCTCCATGCGACCATCCAGTTTTTACTAAATAATTAATTAGAGCTTCTACTAGATAACCCTCCTCAAGGAAAGAATTGATATCTACAGCTCCATGTCTCTTAGAGAGTCTTTTGCCATCTACACCATGAATCATTGCAAGATGCGCGAAAACTGGAACTGTTTCATTAAATGCTTTGAATAGATTAATTTGTATAGCAGTGTTACTTAAATGATCATCACCTCTAACAATGTGCGTAATACCCAGCTCTATATCATCAACTACTGATGTCAAATTATAAGTTGGTACTCCATTAGACCTTAAGATAACTACATCATGAAAAGTTTTCGGATCAAACGTAATTTCACCATGAACTAAATCTTTTAAATAAACAGATTTTTCTCTAGGATTTTTAAATCTAATAACATGACCCAACCTATTTAATCTATTTTCATATTGGACATCAAGATTTGTATCTTTAGTTTTCTCATTCACTTCCACTTGATCGTAATAAGCTAAATTATTATTTAATAGATATTCAATTTTATCTATATAAACATCAAATCTTTTTGATTGGTACATTAATTCTCTATCTGAGTCTAATCCTAGGGAATGTAATGCTGAAATAATAGAATCACAATATTCTTTTGTACTTCTTGATGTGTCCGTATCATCAATTCTAATATAAAATTGACCTGATTGGCTTTTGGCAAATAGCCATGAAAATAAAGCTGTTCTGACTCCGCCTATATGTAGCCATCCCGTAGGACTTGGTGCAAATCTTGTTTTTATCATAATATTATAGTGTCATTTTAAAATCTTCAACAATTGCTCCTGGAATTGTAGAGCTATAGGTTGACCTTTCTTCGTATGTACTTGAATCCATTAGTAGTTGTGATTTGTCTGTTAAGCCAACTAATTTATCACCAAAAACATTATATACTGTCTCATCAAATCTCATAGTATTAATTGGTCCTTTGTATTCTCCATTCTCTACCATAAAACATCCAAATCTTGTTAAGCCAGTTATTCTCCCATTATTACGATCTGAAAAATTCAGATACCACAGGTTGCTTATGTAGATTCCATCTTTTAATGTTTCTAAAATCTTGTTTGAATTTATTACGCCTTCATTAAGATGAATAGATACGGGTGCCTCATAGTATTCTGCAGCATTATGGTTTACAGAATATTCTAAGGCTGATCTTGGTGATACTAATGAATTAACATATTTACCATTAACGATTAATTCTGTTTTTTCTGGTTTGATAAACCCATCGGAATGAAATTTTGGTGAAATACCATTAGAAAGATTTTCACTAAAAGAGACTATTTTGTTAAAACTTTTTTCACCTTTCTCCATTAAATGAAGTGGGCTTGAACCAATCTTATTTGCTTTATAACTAAATCCACCCCATGACAACATATCTACAATTTCATTCAATGCTGATGGCGATAAATAAACTCTATATTTTCCAGGCTTAAGTATAATTTCCTTATTATCTATTACCCTTAATTTTTCCTTGCTCTCTGAAACCAGACTAGAGAATGTTTCTTGGTTCCACTCTTGATCAGAGTAATTCTGTTTGATAGCTTTTCCAGACTCAGTATACATAGACCAGTCAAAATTAAAAGATTCGCTTTCATGCCAATTAAACTGTCCTAAAGAATTTGCAAAACCTTTCATGATTGTCCCACTAGACAATATTCCAACCATATCAAGCGCATGACAATTATCAAGAATATTTCCAGTTATAGAGTAATTATCTAACTTAGATCCTATTATGTTTTTTTCAAAAGAATTTATGTTTCTCTCATACATAAGATATGGGTCTTTAGGTAATTCTGGTATTTCTCTCCTGAGATAATATAACGTCCTAAGCAATAATACTGAATCTTTTGAAAAATCCGTACTCAAACGTATAACTGAAGTTAGTGTTTTTTTCTTAAATATTAAATTTAGAGTTAGCGTTGCTTGATTTACATTACCAGCCTGTCTAATTTTCGAATGATTGAATCTAACAAAATCTGTTTTCTCAGCATCAAAATTTAATACTAATACTTCATGATTTTCTAAACTATTAAAAAGTTTATCAGAAATTTTTTGGAAGTAGTCTTTCATTAAATTCCACCAAATACGTCAACATTCTCAAATAGACAAACAGGTGTAGAATGGCCAACAAATATTGTTTGGTTAGGCTCTCCTTTACCACAATTAGATGTACCTAGGATATTATTACTTTCACTGTTTCCAACTTTTGATAAGTTTTTCCAAAAAGATTCTGTTATTCCACGATAACTAGGATTCTTTACAACACCAGCAAATTTTCCATTCTTTATTAAAGTCCCTTTCTCACATCCGAATTGGAATTTATTTCTTTTATCATCTATAGACCACGAGTTATTTGTTTGTAGATAGATGCCATCTTCCACGGAAGATATTATATCCTCAAAACTATCCTCGCCTGGCTCTAAATTAATATTTCCCATCCTGTCAATTGGAGGTCTATTCCAGTTTGATGCCCTAGAACAGGCGACATGATCTAAATCTAGTCTTTGACTAGAAAGTAACCCCCCTATAGGCCTTACTAACAATCCATCTTTAATCAAATACTTTCTTTCTGCATTTGTACCGTCATCATCATAGCTATATGACGCTAGTTCAGATTCAAGCGTTGGATTAAATGTTACGTTTAAGAGTTTAGATCCATACTGATATTTTCCAAACATTTCTGGAGTAACAAAACTAGACCCAGCATAGTTTCTCTCGTCACCTAAAATTCTATCTAACTCTAAAGGGTGTCCGATAGATTCATGTATCTGTAATATCATTTGGTCTGGCGCTATAACAGCATTAGTGATTTGATCACTACAGTTAGGGGATTTAGATAGTTCCACCGCTTCTTCTGCTAATGTTTTAGCTTGTTGAACCATATTTATTTGATCAATAAAATCATACCCAATTTGTCTAGCATGTGCATGACCTCCAAATGTTCTTGTTTGTATTTCTTTTTTATGTTCGGCAGAAGCAATAATTTGAGGTAATAGATATGAAATCTTCTGTCTGACATACGAGTCATTTGTATCTATAAACAAAGTTTCTATTTTATTGAACCTCATGCTTGCACCCCAATTAGAAATTGTAGGTTGTGACTTTAAAGCCTTATTGACGCTCAAAAGATAATCAGCTTTATCTTTCATAGATGTCTTAGACCAACCATCTTCTTCTTCTGTGTAATAACTACCAGTCTGGTTTTTTAACTTTGACAAGTCTGGACGATAAGTTAATTTATTTTTTGAGAAATCAGCCCATTCCTTAGCAGACTCTACGGCTTCTAAGATACCTTGTTGAGTAAGGTTACTGGTTGCCCCATAACCAAAGCCACCATTATGGAATACAGTAACCATTAAACCGTCATCCTCAGACATAATAACTGGCTCAACGACTCCTCTGGTTGCAGAAATAATATTGGTATACTTGCTAACGAAGCGGAACGAACAATAGTCCGTTTTAGGCAATAATGGTTTCACTAGGTTTATAAAATTATCTTTCATGCTATTATTGAAATATTATAACACTCAGTCGTAAGCAATGCATGATGTTTACCCATTATTAAAAAAAACAAAATTCCCCTTCATTTCTAGGGGCCAATTAAAATCATTTCAGATTAATCTTGGTTATAAATGTAACCAGGCATGCCTTCATTGTCATGTTAATGCTAGCCCAAAAAGAAAAGAAATGATGTCATTAGAAGTAATTGATCAGATACTATTTGCTATAAATAAATTTAAAATAAAAACTATTGATTTAACTGGTGGTGCGCCAGAGCTTAATGATCATTTTGAGTATTTAATTATAGAAGCAAAAAATCTAGGCTGCCATGTAATTGATAGATGCAACTTAACTATATTACTGGAACCAGGAAAGGCTCATCTGTTTGATTTTTTTAAAAATAATAAAGTTGAGATAATTGCTTCCTTGCCTTGCTACGAAGAATCTAATGTAGATGCTCAGAGAGGAAAAAATGTATTTAAAAAAAGTATTAAAGCTTTAAGGGAACTTAATAAATTCGGTTATGGTTATAAAAAAGATTTAGCAATTAATCTTGTTTATAATCCTCAAGGCCCTGTATTACCTCCTAACCAATTGGATTTAGAAAAAAAATATAAAAAAATTTTGAAAGAAGAGCATGATATTATCTTTAATAATTTATACTTAATAACTAATATGCCTATAGCTAGATTTGGCAGTACACTAATAAGTAAAAATAAATTTAATCCATATATGCAATTACTAAAAAATAATTTTAATGAAGAAGCTCTTGATCACCTAATGTGCAAATCTTTAATAAGTATAGATTATCAAGGGTATATGTATGACTGTGATTTTAATCAAATGCTTGGAATAAATTTAAGTGATAACATAGAAAAGCATATATCAATGTTATCTAAAATTAATATTTTAGATAAAATAAATGTAGCAGATCATTGTTATGGCTGCACAGCTGGGTCTGGAAGTAGCTGCGGTGGAACATTATTATGACTAATAGAGTAAAGTTTTTGCTATGCCTTCTTTTATTGCCATATCAATTAGTAAATTCTGCTGGAGGGTTATCCAAATCTTTATCCAATCCGGATGCAGAAGTTTTTATTATAAGTCCATTAAATAAAGAGATAGTTTCAAGTCCAGTTGAAATAATCTTTGGTATTACTAATATGACTGTTGCTCCCGCTGGGATTAAAAAAGAATTATCTGGACATCATCATTTAGTTATTGATACTGATGTACTGCCAAATCTCTCCAGACCCATCCCCTCTAATGAGAAATATTTACATTTTGGTAAAGGCCAAACAAGAACTTTGATAGATTTAAAGAGTGGCACTCATACACTCCAATTAATTTTTGGAGATTATGTGCATATACCACATGATAAGCCATTAATATCTAAAAAAATCACTATTACTGTAGAATGATTTCAATTATTGTACCTGCAAAGAATGAAGCTAAAAATATATATAAAAATCTCAGCCATTTGCAAGAATTAAGAAAACATAATATTTGTGAAATAATTTTAGTCGATGGAGGTAGTACTGATAATACCATTAAGGTAGCAAATAATTTAGTGGATCATGTACTAAAAACAAGACCAGGAAGAGCAATACAGCAAAATATTGGTGCGTCAATTGCCAGAGGAAATATTTTTCTCTTCCTGCATGCCGATACATATATAACCACAAAACAATTATTATTTATAAAAAATATAAAAAAAGATAAAATATGGGGTTTTTTTAAAATTAAATTTAATAAAAATAAAATTAAATATAAAATTTTAAGTTTTTTTATAAACTTAAGATCAAAGATATATAATTATGGGACTGGTGATCAAACGATTTATATTGAGAGAAATATTTTTAACAAAATAAGAGGATTTCCCAATCTAATGATAATGGAAGATATAGAGATATGTTCTATATTGAAGAGAATATCCGCTCCCTTAATAATTAATAGTCATGTTATTACATCATCTAGAAGATGGGATAAGCATGGATTTATAAGAACTATATTGAAAATGAGAATTCTAAGATTTTTATATCATTTTGGAATTAAAACTCATATTCTAAAAAGGTATTACGAATGATTTCTTTAAATATTTTTTCAAAATGTCCATACAATGGTAATCCCAAAACAAGATTAAAAGATTTATTAAATAAAGAAGAGAGATCCTTTATAACCTTGCATATGTTGATAAATATACTAGATGAAGTTTCAAATATTAGTAATGATTTTAAAGTTACATTATGGATATACCCTCACTTAAAAGATAATTTATTCCATGATATTAAAAAAAAATATAAAATTAATATAGAACAACAACAAGGATCATCTCTATGCGAAAGAATGAATAACTGTTTATTTCTAGAAAGTTCCAAATATGAAAAAACTATATTAATTGGCTCTGATATTCCATCTTTAACTAAAGATATTATTACGGATGCCGAGTATTCTCTTTTGAAAAAAGATATTGTTATTGGTCCATCAACAGATGGTGGGTTTTACTTAATTGGGGTTAAAAGACCTTATGAAAATCTCATAGATTGCACGAAACCTATGAATATTGAAAATTTAAAATATAACATCAATTCTCGTTCATTAGACTTAGAGTTATTAAAAGAATTAAAAGATATTGATACACCGAAAGACTTACTTTTTATCTGATTTTTTTACTGGAAAATGTTTGCTTGGATCTTCATTGTTATCATATAACTCATTTAGTTTTATATATTTCATATAAGTATTAAACATAGTAGTTAAGGCAACAGTAAAACCATCAATACCCTGTAAGACACCACCTTTAAGGAACATTTTTTTAAAGAATGAAAATAATGAATGTGTTACCGGTCTAATGCTTGACCTTTTGATTCCTGCAATATGCATAGTTTTCGCGCTTGTCGTGCTATAAAAATTAATCTTATTAATCCAGTCTGCATATGAACTATAAGTATAATGTAGTAAATGACAATCTATATTTTTAGCTGGTGAGTCCACATAAGCATGAGATGTACTCATGGTATAATTTGTGAGTGACTTATTATAAAGACGGGTGACTCTATCTGGATAGAAACTAGCAGCTTTAATCCATTTTTTTCCACAAAAGTTTCTTCTTCTAAACGAATAAGCACTATGATTACTTGATCCCAACTTTAGAGAGTTAACAAATTCAATCGAATCATCTTCAAGCCTCTCATCTGCATCCAAACTAAACACCCAGTCATTAGACGCATAAGATGATGCTAGTTTTTTTTGAGGTCCGTCACCTAGAAATTCTTGGAGGTAAACTTTCGCGCCAAGCTCTTTTGCAATTTCAGTAGTCTTATCAATACTCAGGGAATCAAGTACTATTATTTCATTACATACTTTTTTCAAAGATATGATGCAGTCTGTAATAAGATTTTCATTATTAAGAGTTATTATTATTCCACTTACCTTGTTCATAATTTCTGTATAATACTTTTTAGCTTAGAGAAATGTCTCTGATAATCATAATGTTCACTAGCAAATATTTTAGCATTATTTGATAGTTTTATCCTAAGCTCTTCTGACTTATAAATAGAAATTATTTTTTCACTTAAAGATTTATAGCTTTTTGACTCAAATAACAAACCATTATGATTATCACTGATGATCTCAGGGACACCACCTGCATTACTACCAATGACCGGGGTTCCCATTAACATAGATTCAGCAACAACTAGACCGAATGTTTCTTCATAAGTAGGTAAAATAATTAAATCCAGCATTGGCATCAATTTCATTGGAGATTCAATAAAAGGAGCAAAAGCAACTCGATGACTCATCTTGTATTTATCAATCATTTCAATTAAACCATTCTGATAATTAGGGTCCATGCAATGCCCTACTACAACTAATTGTATATTTTTTTCTGATAATAAATTTAAAGCCTCAATTACTAAATGCTGGCCCTTTTGTTCTTCTATACGCGAGAAAACTCCGATAGTAAAAATATCTTCTTTTAGTTTCAGATTATTCAAGAATATTTTTTTATCATAGATTTTATTATTATCAGGCAATGAAATTCCATATGGCAACTCAATTATTTTATTATTATCTATTGGCAAATATTTTTGACAATCAATAAGTAAACCTTTGGTTATAACTAAAACAACACTAATGCTTTTATAGATAAAATTATGGTAAAAATCTTTTTTATATCTAGTTATTTTCATCTGTCTATGATAAATAATTTTTATCTGTTTTTTTGAAAATAATTTTACGAGAGCAGCAAGAAATAAATCTTTGGTCCAGCTTACATGAACTACCTTGATGTTTTCTTTATTGACGTAGCTAGCTAATTTATAAGATTTATAAAAAATATTAAATATTGAAGTTTTAGTTACTCCAATCGTAGGTGACTTAATTAATTTTAAAATCTGACTATCTTCTTTACAAATAGCAACTATATTCTTTTCACTAAAATGAAAATGGTTGACCATGTTGACAAAATATAGCTCTAAGCCGCCTTTGTCAGGTGATGTACATATTGCTAGTATCTTGTTCATAAATATTAGAATATTATAGCAAAATTGAATAGATTAAGGTATGGTATAATTTTTTAAAGTGAAATAAAATATATGAAAAAAATCTTAGTTACAGGTGGCGCAGGTTTCATTGGTTCGCATTTATGCAAAAAGCTTCTTGATGAAGGTAATGATGTTTTATGTATTGATAATTATTTTACTGGCACTAAAGAAAATATAAGAGATCTCTTTAAGAGCACGTACTTTGAAGCTATAAGGCATGATATCTGCTTTCCTTTATATGTAGAAGTTGATGAAATTTATAATTTAGCTTGCCCAGCCTCTCCTATTCACTATCAGTATGACCCTGTCCAAACAACAAAAACAACAGTGCATGGTGCTATCAATATGCTTGGGTTAGCAAAAAGAATTAATGCCAAAATATTGCAAGCATCTACGTCAGAAGTCTATGGCGATCCTGATGTGCATCCACAAGTTGAAAGCTATTGGGGTAATGTTAATCCCATTGGTCCGAGAAGTTGCTATGACGAAGGGAAAAGATGTGCAGAAACTTTATTTTTTGATTATAATAGACAGCATAAATTAGATATTAAAGTAGTAAGGATATTTAATACATATGGTCCCAATATGCATCCCAATGATGGGAGAGTTGTCAGCAACTTTATAATGCAAGCCTTAACTAATAAAGATATTACAGTATATGGAAATGGAGAGCAGACAAGATCATTTTGCTATATTGATGATTTGATTAACGGGATGATAAAAATGATGTCATCAAAAAAAACAACTACTGGGCCTATTAACTTAGGTAATCCTGTAGAATTTAAAATTATTGAGTTAGCTCAAATGATAATTAAACTTACTAATTCAAAGTCTAAAATTATAAATAAAGGGTTACCGGTAGACGATCCAGTTAGACGTAAGCCTGATATTAGTAAAGCTAAAAAATATCTTGATTGGGAACCTCATGTAGACGTGGTAGATGGCCTTAAAGAGACAATAGCTTATTTTAAAAAAAAGATTTAAAAGGAATGGCAAAAAAAATTCAAAAAATCTTGATAATCAGAAATGATAAGATTGGAGATTTTACTTTAATATTACCCGCAATTGCTTCATTAAAAAAAAATATCCCAAATTCTAAAATAGTATGTCTTGTATCAAAAAATGTAGAAGAGCTTGCTCAGCAGTGCGAATTTATTGATGAAGTAATAGTGGATAAAAAAATCAAAGATCTTTATCTCCCATTAAAAGAATATAAATTTGATATGGCGATATCATTTTTTTCAACATTTAGAATTGGGTATTTACTAAAAAAATTAAATATACCTTTGAGGCTAGCGCCCAAAACAAAACTAGCTCAAATATTTTATAATCATAAATTTTATCAAAAAAGGTCTAAATCTAAAAAACCAGAATATGAGTATAATATAGATCTTGTATATGAGGCATTTAGAATAATGAATATCTCTGATATTGAAGAAATGAGTCTTGGCCCATATTTAACATATGACTATGAAATAGTTGCTAAAAATAGAATTAATTTTATAAATGAATATAATCTAAGTCCAGATAAAAAAATAATATTTTTACATCCAGGAACAGGTGGCTCATCAAAAGGGTTAAGTTTAGACGATTTTGGAAATATATGTAGAGGTTTAAGAAAGTTTGATAATTATAATTTCTTGATTCATTGCTCGCAAGAGGAAGAGCAAATTGCTAAAAATTTAAAAATTAGCGTTGATAGCGAGGTGACAATTAGAGTAATTGAACCTAAAAAAAGCATCTTACATATGATTAGCAATATAAGTGTTTGCGATATATTTATTGCTGGTTCTACCGGACCGTTACATGTTGCTGGCGCTCTAAATAAGAGAACTATAGGATTTTATCCAAAAAAGAAATCATCAACGAGTCTAAGATGGGAAACAATAAATAATTTTGAAAATAAATTATCTTTTACTGATGTTGGAAATAATAGAAATTTTATAAGTATAGATATTAAAAAGTCACTTCTAAAAATGCAGAGATTTATCTCATCAATCTAAGTATTTAGTAGACTTATTAAATATTTCTTCAGCACTAATATTATTAAGACAGTTCAGGTGCTGTAAAGGGCATTCTTTCTTAAAACATGGGCTACATGTTAAAGCCTTGTATATTACTTCGCCAAACTGATCTTTCATTAATGGTGGCGTATAAAATGGTGACGAAGAACCGAATATTGAAATTAAATTAGTGTTAACTGAGGCTGTAATATGCATTAATCCAGAATCATTTGTAATCACTAAGTCCACTAATGATAGAAGATAAGTAGCTTCTTCAAGACTAGTTTTTCCTAATAATGAAATGACCGAATCTTTTTTTAAGACGCTTTGATATTCTGTCTCAAGACTTTTATTTTTTCCAAGCAAATAAACATTGTAATTTTTTTCCTTATAAAAATTAGTTAGCTGTATCCATTTATCAGCTGGCCATCTTTTAGCTGGCCCATATTCAGCCTCTGGACATAAGACTATATTTTTTTTAGAATTATTAATTAAATATTTTTTACCAATCAATTCAGATAAATCTCTATTAATTGAAAGTGAGGGTCTAATACTATCTGAATAAGAGCCGTCTGCTAGTTTCAAATACCGGTTAACCATACTGTCTTTATATTTAATTAGAGAATATTTTTTATTTAACAAAAATAATCTTAGCTCTCTGTTGTAACCAATCCTGAGTGGTATATTTGCCAACCAAGGAATAATCGCTGACTTGAAGCTATTGGGAAGTATTATCGAAGTTGTATATAAGTGTTTTTTTATCTTTTTTGCCAACAGATACCTTTTCATTAAGCCTAATTCCTTATGCCTAATATCTAGAGGATAAACATTTTGAACCTCTGGCATCATCTTTGCCAGTTTAATTAATTCTGGCTTAACAATCATATCAATTTGACAGTTTAGATATTCTTTTTTTAAATGCTTGAGTAATGACTGAGAGATAATTAAGTCACCAATCCAAGAAGGAGCGATAATTAAAAAAATTTCTTTTGAACTCATAATTATTTTGATAACCAGTCTAAATAAGACTTAACACCTTCTTCTAGATTAATAAAATTATCAGAATACCCCTTGGTCTTTATTTTTGACATATCAGCCTCAGTAAATGCTTGGTACTGGTTTTCTAAATTATCTGGAAAACTTATGTAATTTATAGATCCTTTTTTATAGTAATCTAAAACACAATTTGCTATATCATTAAATGTTCTACTTTTCCCTGTTCCAACATTATATATTCCAGATACTCCTGGATTTATTTTAAACCAATTATTTACCTTTACTGTATCATCTACATGTATAAAATCTCTTCTTTGCTCTCCATCCTTATATCCATGGCTACCTTTAAAAAGATTAATACTGCCTGATTTATTCATCTGAGTGAAAAAGTGATATATAACGCTAAACATCCCTTCTTTGTGAAATTCTCTTGGTCCAAATACATTAAAGTACCTTAATCCTACAACTTGCGAAGTAATTTTTTCTCTATGAGCACGGTAGTACTGATCAAATAATAATTTAGATTCAGCATAATGATTAAGAAATGATTCATGCTCAGGTTCTTCTATAAATAGTTTAGTTTCTCCATAGACTGACGCAGAGGACGCATAAATTAATGAAATTTTATTATTAGCAGAATATTTTAAGATATCTTTTGAATACTTAAGATTTGTTGACATTATGTAGTCTCTATCAGGCTCTGTAGTTTTCGAACATGCTCCTAAGTGAAATATATTGCTGATCTTGCCTTTATACTTTGATGAATTATTGTTTATATCATTAATAAACGTATTTTTATCTATACAGTCAATGTACTTTAAATCATCAAGATTTTTAAATTTTTTAAGATAAGTGTCCATTTCTTCTACAATTAAGATTTCTTCATCTTGATTATTGTTTAAAAAATTGACTAGATTGCTGCCAATAAAGCCAGCTCCACCAGTAATTACTAACATATTGATTTATTCCATTTAATTAGACTAAGTAAGATTATATAAAACAAATCATAATTTGACTAATAAAAGATAATAAGTATTGTTAAGGTACAATTGATACTGATACAATCTGTTTATGAAGAAATCTGAGATATTAGTAGCTATAATCATGGGATCTAAATCAGATTGGCCTACCATGAAAAATACAGCTCTCATGTTTGATAAATTAAAAATTAAATATGAGGTTAAGGTGGTTTCAGCGCATAGAACGCCAGACCTTCTTTATGACTTTGTGTCATCTGCAGACTCAAAAGGAATTGAAATAATTATTGCAGGTGCAGGTGGATCTGCACATTTACCAGGAATGGCTGCTTCAAAAACACACCTACCTGTTATTGGTGTACCAATTAAGTCCAAAAGCCTAGATGGATTAGACTCTTTATTATCAATTGTACAGATGCCAAAAGGTATTCCCGTTGCCACAGTAGCTATTGGGAAAAGTGGTGCAATTAACTCTGCGTTACTAGCCGCAAGTATCTTAAGTTCTAAGTATCCAAAAATAAAGGATGCTCTGATTAAATTTAGAAAGAAGCAAACGGTTGATGTTTTAAAGAATGGAGACCCTAGAAAATAAAATGCGCATTGGAATTCTTGGTGGCGGACAGTTAGCAATGATGATGATTCAAATGTCTGCAAAACATAATATTGACTTCATAGTTGTGGACCCAAGTGATAATCCACCAGCATCAAAATATGCTCAATGTATTAAATCTGACTATAATGATAAAGACTCTCTAGATCGTTTGATTAATGAATGTGATATTGTGACCATAGATTTTGAAAATGTACCATCGGAAGCATTAAAATATTTAGAAAATAAAATTTCTGTATACCCAAGCTCGTATGCGGTAGAAATTTGCCAAGATAGACTTAAAGAAAAAAAAATATTTAATAAACATAATATTCCAACAACTGAATTTCATACTGTTAATTCCATAAGCGATCTTTCTCTAGCCATTAGTATCCTTGGAACTGACTCAATTCTAAAATCAAGAAGATTGGGTTACGATGGTAAAAACCAAATTACAATTAATAAATATAGTGCAGAAGAGGCATGGTTACTATCTGGAGAAGCAGAAGCCATTCTTGAAAAAAAAGTAGATTTTAAAACTGAATTATCAATAATAGGGGTCTGCCCTAAATCATCTGAGACAATTTTTTATCCTCTTGTTGAGAATTTTCATAGAGATGGGATATTAAACCTTAGTATTGCTCCGTATAATAATACCAAGCTCCAAAAATTGGCAGAATCATACCATAATAAAATAACTAAGGAGCTGAATTATACCGGTGTATTAGTAATAGAATTTTTTCTAGATAAGTCTGGAAGCCTGATTGCCAATGAAATGGCACCCAGGGTACATAACTCAGGTCACTGGACTAATGAAGGTGCTAATATTAGCCAATTTGAAGCTCATGTTATGGCAATTGCAGATATCAATATTAAGAATATCTCAATTAATGGTAATTCTGCAATGCTAAATATAATATCAAAAATGCCTGAAAATATATTAATAAATAATAATTACAAATTATATGACTATGGAAAATCAGAAAGATTAAATAGAAAGCTTGGACACATAACAGTGAATAATAATGACAAGAAAGACTTAATGAAGGATGTAGAAAAAATTAGTAAATCAGTTTTTTAATAAGATCTCTTTCCGTCAAAAACACAAACAAAATAACAGCCCTCAGATCCAGCGTGAACCTTATGGAAAACACCATCTTGAATTAGAACAGTATCGCCTACCTTTACAAGGATTTCTTTATCATCCAACTCCATCTTCCCATGACCTTTTACAAAAAAATATACTTCTTCCTGGCCTTTATGCTTATGACCAGATGTACTTTTCATTGGCTTCAAATCTGTGCTACTAATAACAAGGTTTTTTAATAAGTTATTATCCTTAACAACGTACCGATCATCTTCCTTGGTTATTTTTCCGCCGATATCATTAATATTAATCAGTGTACTCATATAAATGTACCTTCATTCCATCAAACTAACATTGCCATAAGTGTTTGAATCTAATATTTTATTCTCGCCATCAACATGTATGACTTTTGGTTTATGATTTTTTATTTCTTTACTATCTATATCCACATAAGTACATATAATGATTTTGTCGCCAATTGACACCTTATGACAACATGCTCCATTTATGCAAATATTACCTGTTTCCGCTTTACCCTTAATTGCATATGTAGTGAATCTCTCACCGTTGGTAATATTATAAATATCAATTTTTTCATGAACACTTATGCCAGCTGCATTTAATAATGAAATATCTATCTCACAAGAACCTTCATAGTCCAACTGAGAATCAGTGACGGTAGCTTTATGTATTTTTGAGCTTAAGAATGATTTTTTCATAAGTATAATCTATAGTTGGTCAAATTATACCTCAATATTATCAATTAATCTAACGCCTGATATATAAAATGCTACAAAGAGCATTAGATTATCAGTACTATTTTTTTGTTTTATAGAAAAACCATCCGAGGATAATAATTCTAAGTATTCTACCTTAATACCCATGACAGACAAGGAATCTATAGATTTTTTCTGAAGTTCTGCGTAATTATAATTACTATTAATACGTATGGATTCTTTCAAAGAAATTAATTCTCTATAAACAAATGATGCAATATCTCTTTGTGATAATGTCAATTTATTGTTTCTAGAACTCATGGCTAGCCCGCTATTCTCTCGTATTGTATCGCAAGAAATAATTGATATTTGATTATTAAAATATTTCTTGGAAATATACTTAATCATCATCAGCTGCTGGTAATCTTTTTTTCCAAAATAAGCTATTGATGGCTTTATAATTTCAAATAGTTTCTTAACAATTTTAAAAACACCAAGAAAATGTCCGTCCCTATATTTTCCACATAATATATTCATATACTCAGGTAAATCAAAAGATTCTAATTCATTAATATCTTTTAGTATTTCATCCTCTGAAGGCATAAATAAACAATCCACCTTATTCTTTTCTAATATTTTAATATCAGAATCAATAGATTTAGGATAACTTTTATAATCATCTGAATTATTAAACTGAAGTGGGTTAACAAATAATGATACAATTTTTTTATTTTTTATAAGATTAGGCTGAAAAAGAAGACTTTCATGTCCCTTATGTAGATTTCCCATAGTTGGGATTAATGAAATATTTTCGCTCTTCTTAGCGAGAGAATTGCAATAATCTATTTGATCTTTAATGGATGTGATTATTTTCAATTTAAAGTTTATATTTGTTAGTATTTGTAATATATTTTTCCAAAATTTTTTTCATCGGATTTAATTTTTTATTTTTAGGTTTAAGAAATCCTGGAACTCCATTAAAACTTATTTCAAAGATATCATAAATTACTCTAATCTGCCCATCGCAGCTTTTACCTGAGCCAATGCCAATTACAGGAATATGCAACTTCCCAGATATTATCTTTGCAACTTGCTCATCTATACATTCAACTATCAACATCTGAGATCCTAATTTTTCAATGAGCATAGCCTCATTAATTAAGCGGTTTGCTTCATGTATAGTTTTCCCAACTTTCTTATAGCTTGATTTATTCTCAATAGTTTGCGGTAAAATACCAATATGTGAACAGACTAAAATATTATTAGATATTAAATGCTTGATGACCTCTGTATCTTTTTCTTTAAACTCAATTTTAACCATATCAGCCATATTTTTAGCAATTAATTTCTTAGCATTCTTAAGAGCCTGGCTCTTAGTCTTATATGAATTTTTTGGCATATCAGCAATAAGAAGTGCTTTTTTAATTCCTCTGGATACTATTTTAGTGTGATAACACATATCATTCATTGTTACTGAGTGAGTATTAGGGTTTCCCTGAATAACCTCTCCTAAAGAGTCACCAACCAAGATAATATCTATTCCACAATTATCAGCTAGTTTAGCGAAGCTAGCATCGTATGATGTAAGAGCGCTTATGCCAATTTTATTTTTTTTTAAAGAGTTAATTTTTTTTAAAGAAATTTTAGGCATACACTATGCTCGCTAAGATATTGGATTAAAATATATTTTACCTTTTATATCTTTATTAATTTCTTCTAGAAGCATGGTATAGCCATGCGGATCATTGACATTAACATTAGATGTATTAATTATTAACAAAGGTGAATCTTTATAAGAATGAAAAAATGCAGTGTAAGAGTCAATAATTTTCTGAAGGTAAGCTTCTGTAATATTTCCTTCAAATTTTACCCCTCTTTCCTTTATTCTACCAACAAGTGTTTGTGCATCTGTCTGCAGATAGATTACTAAACCAGGCTTTTCAATATTAAGCTTGAGTCCATCATGCACCCTATTATATAAAAGATATTCATCTGAGGATAAAATTGTTTTTGCAAAAAGCTTATCTTTTTCAATAAAATAATCCGAGATAATATTATGTCTTTTTAGAGCCTGATATTCCTTACTCTTAAACTCATCGGCCCTTTGTAAGAGGAAATATAGCTGAGTAGCCAAAGCATATTTACTTGTCTTCGTATATTTATTAAATTTACCAACATCCTTGTAAAATTTTTCAAGAAAAGGGTTTTCAGAAAAACTCTCTAGCATGAGCTTGCTTTCTAGACTACTGGCAAGCTTCGTTGCAAGCGTGGTCTTTCCAACACCTATAGGTCCCTCAATAACAATAGATTTATATTTATTTTTCATATTATTTTTTTATTAAATATATTGTAATAACTTACCATACTTTGGAATGATGAAATCATAATTCGTTATCTCTTTCAAAGGAATTAACACAAATTCTCTATTAATCATTTCAGGATGCGGTACTATTAGTCGCTCATGATTAATTATTAAATCATTATATATAAGTATATCTAGATCTAAGGTTCTAGGACCCCATCTTTTTACCCTCTTACGGTGATGTTTGTTTTCGATGTCTTGCAAAACATCCAATAATGGAAGTGGTTCATAGTTTGTAATTATTTTTATTACTGCATTTATATAATCAGATTGGTTTTGTGGACCAATAGGTTTTGACTTATAAAGAGATGATCTTTTTGTTACTTGTGTTTCAGGCAGATGATTTATATCTCTTATTCCTTTCTCAAGGTGATAAATGGGATTATTTAGATTGCTGCCCAAAGCTATAAATACAGTATTCAAAAGATCTTAAACTTAATTTAGCTTTTCTTTGATTCTAGCAGATTTTCCAGATAACTCTCTTAAGTAGTATAATTTTGCTCTACGAACACTTCCACTTCTCTTAACTTTTATACTAGCAATAATCTTGCTATGTAATTGAAATACTCTCTCAACTCCTTCACCATAAGATATTTTCCTAACAGTAAAAGATGAGTTAACACCTCTGTTTTTTTTAGCTATAACCACACCTTCATAAAGCTGTATTCTTTCACGCTTACCTTCTTTTACCTTGACTGATACTTCAACAGTATCACCACTTGAAAATTTAGGATGTGATGTCAGTTGTTCTGACTCTATTTTCTCTATTATCTTATTTATGCTCATTTTCTTTAAACTCAGCTATATATTCTTTGAGGAGTTTATCATCTTCTTTTGAAAGTTTCACGTTTTTTAGCAATTCAGGTCTCTTTACCCATGTAGCTCCCAATGCTTGCTTTTTTCTCCACCTTGCTATTCTTTCATGGTCGCCACTAGACAGTACTTCCGGGACCTTTTTGCCATCTATATCATCAGGTCTCGTATAATGAGGGTGGTCTAAAATACCATTTTGAAAAGAATCTTGTTTAACAGATTCAGGGTCATCTATTGCACCAGGTATTAATCTAGTGATTCCTTCAATTATTGCCATACATCCAGTCTCTCCACCCGATATTACATAGTCACCAAGGGATATCTCTTCATCTACTAATTCATCTAAAACCCTTTGATCTACGCCTTCATACCTTCCACATAGAAAGGTTATCTGATTAAAACTAGATAGAGCTCCAAGCTTTTCTTGTGTTAATATTTGGCCTTGTGGCGAGAGATATACTACATGACCTCTGTCTTTAAGGTTATGAATTGCATTCTTGATAGGAGGGTACTGTAATACCATGCCAGGTCCACCTCCATATGTTTTATCATCAACTCTTTTATGGATATTGTCAGAATATTCTCTGATATCAACAATATTCATATCAATAATATTTTTTGAAATAGTTCTTTTAATGAATCCTGTCTTAGAAAACATAGTGATTAATTCTGGGAATATCGTAAGAATATTAAATTTCACTATACCACCTGACAATAATTTTACTATTTTTAACACTAATTATGTTAGATTTTAAAAAAGGTATTAGAATTTCTTTTTGTGAATTATCATTCTTCACAACAAGTATATCAGTATCTCCACTAGTAAATAAACTATCAGCAACTCCTAATAAAGCATTATTCTCATCAAATACAGCGCATCCTATTAGATCATGCCAATAATACTCATTACTCTCTACTTCTGGCAATTCATCTGCGAGTGTATATAGATCCAGATTCATATATTTACTGCATGACTCAATGGTATCTATATCTTCTAATTTCATTATGATTTTTTTTGGCATGAGATTATACTCGGTTACCATTAGCTGCTTGAGCTCATTATCTATTACTACTTTGAGATTGTATTTGAATATATCTTCGGGGTTAGATGTGTAGGACCCTATCGTAAACCACCCTTTTATACCATGCGTGGTGAGTATCTTGCCGACAATAATGTGATTGTCATATGACATTTATAATTTATTTTTCTGTGTTTTCAACCGGCTTAGCTTCTGCTTTTGCTTCAACTACTGGTTCAGCTTCTGCTTTTGCTTCAACTACTGGTTCAGCTTCTGCTTTTGCTTCAACTACTGGTTCAGCTTCTGCTTTTGCTTCAACTACTGGTTCAGCTTCTGCTTCTTTTTTAGATAATTTTTTTTGTTTAACTTTTTCTAACTGTGAAGATTTTATTTTTTCACGCGTTTTGATATTTTCAGGGTCTAATGAATATTTTTTAAGATATTTAACACGGTCACTAATTTGAGCTCCTTTTGATACCCAATAATCTAATCTTTCAATATCAATTTTGATTCTGTCTTGAGTTTCGAGCGCAGGATCATAGCTGCCAATTCTTTCGAGGCTTCTACCATCACGTCTATCTCTTTGATCCATTACCACTATGTGATAATAAGGTCTTTTCTTAGCTCCGCCTCTTGATAACCTAATTCTAACCATAATCTTTAAATATCTCCTTCATTAGAAACAGCCAAATTATATCACTACTTATTGCAACTAGTTAGTTATTTTATTGGAAATCTTGTAATAATCAGATATCTAGGTATTTTTATGTATTAAATTTGCTATCATCATAGAAATGAGGGCTAATCTTGTTATAAAAATATTTAATAGCTATCTAATTTTTAGATATAGGCTAATATAATATATTGTTCAAACTGTAATAAAATGGAACTATTAGGCACATTAACTATAATTGGTTATATATTATCAACTCTAAGCATTAAATATGTGCTACTTGAGGAAGAATATAATTTTTATAAGAAGACATCTTTTGATGTTATTTTTTTCTTAAGCCTAATTCTATTTAGTATTTATGCTTACTCTCTTATCAGCAATGTTTATCAAAAATTTAATTTCATCACATCACTAGAAATAACATTTCTTATAGTTAACTATCTATTTTTTCTGTTTATGTTCACAAAACCAATTAAACATCTCGGCTTGGTCTTATTGCCTCTAACTGCTATTGCAATATTGATATCCATGGTATATCACGATAATACTAACCTAGGCTTTATAGATCCAGACTTAAGAATACATATTATAGTTTCTATAGCTTCTTATGGTTTTCTTGCTCTAGGAGCCATTCAGGCAATATTATTACGCTACCAAGAAAAAAAACTTAAAGATGTAGCGGACTCATTATTCCTCAATATATTACCTTCAATAGAGAAAATGGAAAAGGTAATGTTTGATTTGATTATTTTTGGATTTATTTTACTCACATTATCGCTACTAAGTGGAGTTCCATTCGTTTCTATGAACAAACATCCTGGTTTACTAGAAAAGATATTATTTTCAATAATTGCATGGGTAACATATTCATATCTAATATATAGCAGATTTTCCAAAGGTGTTCGGGGCAGAAGAGCAACAAGTTTTACTTTAACTGGCATGTCTTTCTTGCTTATAGCTTATCTTGGAACTAAATTATTTTTTGAGCTTTACTAGCGTATATAATTCAACCAATCTATTATGACTAATATTACAATTGAAAATCTATTTATAATTCTTTTTATATTGCTTTTGCTTTCTGCATTCTTTTCCGGAGCTGAAACATCTTTAATGAGTGTTAATAGATATAAACTCAAACATAAATTTAAAACAGGAGACAAGTCTGCGGCCAGAGTTCATTTCTTAGTTGCTAATCCTGATAAAACATTAGGTTTAATTTTACTAATGAACAATTTTGTTAATATTTTAGCCTCTGCCATAAGTACTTTAATAGCAATTCAGTTATACGGAGAAGCAGGTGTTGCCATATCTGTTATAATGCTAACTATTGTAATATTAATTTTTGCAGAAGTAACACCAAAAACATTCGCTGCTCTTTATCCAGATAAAATAGCATACCCAATATCATGGATAGTTTATCCTTTGATGAAATTATTCAGCCCTATAGTTCTTATTATTAATTTAATTGCGAAAGTTCTTCTGAGAATATTTGGAGTAAAGCCTGAAAATGTTAATCAAGAATTATTAACTAAAGATGAAATAAAGTTAATTGTAAAAGAGTCAAGCAAGAGAATACCAAAAAGTCATGAAGACATGATAGTGAATATGCTTGATTTGGAGAAAGTTAAAATTGAAGATGCAATGATACCAAGAAGTATATTGGTAGCGGTTGACATTGATGATGATCTTAAAAAAATATCCGATGAAATTTTAAATTGTAAATACTCAAGGATTCCAATATATAGGAATGAATTTAATAAACTTTTAGGTTTTCTTCATAAAAGAAAAGTAATACAAATGCTAATAAGTGGAGGTATTACAAAAGAAAAGATTATAAGTAATATTAATGCTCCTTACTTTATTCCAGAAGACACATCTCTAACAAGTCAGCTCATAGAGTTTAAGAAAGAAAGAAAAAGAATTGGTTTTGTTGTAGATGAGTATGGTGATGTAAAAGGAGTGGTGACACTAGATGACATTCTTGAAGAAATTGTAGGGGAATATAAGGATGAAGATAAATATAAAGGGATTATTAAAATTAAGAATAATGTATATATCATAGAAGGGGCTATTCAAATTAGAGAACTCAATAAAGTTTTAGGATGGAAAATATCTGAAAATATAGCAAAAACAGTGAATGGTTATATATTAGAGTGCTTAGAAAATATCCCATCAAAAGGTACTATATTTGAAAAAGATGGCTTCATATATGAAATGGTTGAGGTTAGCAATAATTTTGTAAATAATGTAAAGATAACAAAAAAATAGTACTATATAATTATGAATAAAAAATTAAAAAGTAATTTATCTACATTTGAAAAAGATCTAAAGTCAATGCAGTCAATCTTAGAAGAAATTGAGTCAAAAGATCTTGGCTTAGAAGAGATTATTGAAAAATATAAACTAGGTGTTGAATTGTCTAAGAAATGTCAAAAAGCATTAGAAGAAGCTGAGCAAAAAATTAAACAAATTACAGATGATACAGAAAAATAGTAATGAGCGAGAATTATAAAATATTAGACATAGTTAATAGTCCGGCTGATCTAAAAGGTCTTACCAAAAAGGAAGTGTTATCTCTATCAGAAGAACTCAGGGAATTTATTATTGAATCAGTTTCTCAAACTGGTGGGCATCTAGCTGCTGGGCTTGGGACAGTCGATATCACCATAGCTCTTCATTATGTATATGATACACCAAGAGATATTTTAGTATGGGATATTGGACATCAATGCTATCCGCATAAAGTATTGACTGGCAGAAAAAACCTAATGTCTTCTCTTAGAAAAAAAGATGGTATATCAGGATTCTTAAAAAGAGATGAAAGTGAATATGATTCTTTTGGTGCTGGCCATTCAAGCACATCTATTAGTGCGGCAGTAGGATATGAAATTGCTTCAAGACTAAATAAGCAAAATAATAAAGTTGTTGCAATAATTGGAGATGGAGGTTTAACAGCAGGTATGGCGTTTGAAGCACTTGGTCATGCCGGTGGAATTAAATCAAATATATTAGTAATACTAAATGATAATGAAATGTCTATTTCCCCAAATGTTGGAGCAATTCATAAATATCTCACTAAAATATTAACTGGGAAAACATTTTCATCCTTTAAAGAAAGCGGTAAAAAAGTTTTAAGTAAAGTTAAAGCGATAGAAGAGATAGCAAAAAAAGTAGAAAATCAGGCAAAAGGTCTCATAACACCGGGTTTATTATTTGAAGAACTAGGGTTTAAATATTACGGGCCCACAGATGGGCATGATGTTAATGGGTTAATTGATGTATTAGAAAATCTAAAAGATCAGTCTGGTCCTAGGATTCTTCATGTAATTACAAAAAAAGGGAAAGGGTATAAATTAGCTGAGCAAAACCCAATTTCATACCATGGAGTAACCCCGTTTGATATTAAAACTGGTAAGCCAAAAACTAAAAAAATTAATAATAAGCTAACATATACTCAAATTTTCAGCAGGTGGATAGATCAAGCTGCAAGCATAGATGATAAGCTTGTGGTAATTACACCGGCAATGAGAGAAGGTTCCGGGCTTGTTGATTTTGAGAAAAAATATCCAGAAAAATATTTTGATGTGGGGATTGCGGAACAGCATGCGGTGACGTTAGCTGGAGGAATGTCTTGTGGGGGCTTGAAGCCTATTATAGCAATATATTCAACTTTTCTTCAAAGAGCCTATGATCAATTAATACATGATATTGTTGTGCAAGATCTTGATATTCTACTGGCAATTGACAGGGCTGGTATAGTGGGAGCTGATGGAGAGACTCATCAAGGTATATATGATATTTCCTTCTTAAGAATTCTTCCTAAAATAGTTCTCATGACTCCATCAGATGAATTAGAGATGTGGAAAATGTTGTCTACCGGTCAAAAACACAAAGGTTTGGCTGCGGTTAGATATCCAAGAGGATATACTCAAGGCGAGGATATCAGCTTAGATCACACAACTATAGAGATAGGAAAGAGTAGAATAATTGAGAAAGGAAGTAAAATAGCCTATCTTGTATTTGGAACGTTACTGAATACTGTCAAAAAAGTAGCTAAAAAAAATGGTGCCACTATAATTGACATGAGATTTGTGAAACCTATTGATGAAGATATGATTATAGATATTTGTAATACACATGATTATATATTTACAGTAGAAGACAATGTTATACTAGGTGGTGCTGGAACTGCTGTTAATGAAGTTATGAGCAGGCATTCATTAAAAAATAACCTGATAAATATAGGTGTTCCAGATAAAATTATACCTCATGGAAACCAAAGCGAAATATTATCAGAATTGGGACTTGATGAGCTTGGTATAGAAAAAATCACTAATAACCATATGCATAATATGGTAAAAATGAGCAGTAAAAAATAAAACTGGAGAAATAGATATTTATACCCTAACCACGTTTGTTGAATTTTCATCAGCACATGTCCTGAACGGTCATGAAGGGGCTTGCAAAAGAATGCACGGGCATAATTGGAAAGTTGAAGTTGAAGTTTGTGGAAATAAACTAGATAATATTGGAATGGTAATAGATTTCAAAGAAATAAGGAATATGACAAAAGGTGTTGTTGATCAATTAGATCATCGTTTCCTAAATGACTTGGATCCATTTAAAAAAATAAACCCTACAGCTGAAAATATTGCCCAGTATATTTATAAAGAATTATCTGAAATCATGAATGACAAGCAAATAGAGGTTAAGTCAATTAAACTATGGGAAACAGAAAAATCAGCAGTAACTTTCACAGGATAAATAATGGCTACTAATAAAAAATCTATCAAAGAATTAAATAAATCAAATTTACCTGATACTCAAGGTCTTGAGGATACAAGAAATTTACCAATCAACAAGGTTGGTATAAAAGACATCCTCCATCCCGTGGTTATTAAACAGAGATCAGGAAAAGAACAAACAACGGTTGCAAACTTTAACATGTATGTGAACTTGCCTCATAATTTAAAAGGCACTCATATGTCTAGGTTTGTACATATACTTAATAATCATCAAGATCATATAACTGTAGATACATTTAAAAAAATGATAACAGAAATGCTTGTTCTCTTAGAGGCAGAATCTGGACATATTGAGATGAAATTTCCTTATTTTATAAATAAGACTGCTCCAGCTTCTAAAGTTAAAAGTTTACTAGACTACACGGTTACTTTTATTGGTGAGATTGAAAAAGGAGTATCTAACCTCAGAGTAAAAGTATTGGTTCCCGTGACTAGCTTATGTCCGTGCTCAAAAAAAATATCAGCGTACGGAGCTCACAATCAACGATCACATGTAACAGTTACCGTTAATATAAAAGATTTTATTTGGATTGAAGAAATAATAGATATAGTAGAGAAAGAGGCATCTTCTGAATTATATGCATTATTAAAGAGACCTGATGAAAAACATGTGACTGAATTAGCTTATGATAACCCTAAATTTGTTGAAGACATGGTTAGAGATATTGCAAGCCATTTTACTGATGATGATAGAGTGAGCGAATATACTGTCGAATCTGAAAATTTTGAATCCATTCATAACCATTCAGCGTATGCTCAAATTCACCAAATAAAAGATTAGTTATCTTAAGTCCGCATAAAGTGCTCGGATTACTTCTTCCGTTGCAGTATTCGTGATATTAGTAAACATATCGTTTTGAATTTCAATCAGTGTTCCTTCCTGACTAGTAACTAGTACTATGTTAAATGAATTAATATTTTCTGAAGATTTCCAAAAAGCTAAGTAATTTAATATTGATGAGTCGCTAGCCTTGTCTTCCTCGACAGATACTCTGATCAAACCATCTTCTTCTTTAGTGGATAAAATATTGATTCCATAAGTGTCTAGAGATTTCATAACAGCTGGCCAAACTCTTGCGTAAATATCATTAATATATAGCGTGTGAAACCCATTTTCATCTATACTCATGCTTGCTTTACTTCTAAGGCCTGTTGATTTGATAACAGAGTACCCTTTTGACTTAGCTTCCTCTCCCCCAAGGTAGATGTATAATCTTGATACCATCTCGCTCTCAAATTCTGAATCTCTAACTCTATTCTGCCACCTAAATTCTGTATCTCCATCGGACATGTATTCTTTACCATAATGTGTAATTAAAATATCCAGTGAGTCATCCTTTAGCAAAACTCTGGTACTATAACTATCTCGTGTTTCAGGAGCTACAAGAAGGGGTACATACCTGCCAACAATTCTTTGAACAGTACCCAACTGAGCTTCACTTAGATTTTCTAAGAAACCAGTTTTCATAATTCCTAAGGTGTAATCTTTCTTAGTTAAGCGAAAACCTTCAGCTAACCAAAAATCAGAAAGCTTCTTCCAAACATATTCTTTATTATTTGTATTTAAACTAATGAATGAATCTCTACCTGATCTTAAAATACTTATTCCATCTAACTTGGTATCTACCGTGAAAACTTCCATCCCTTTGTCACCATCATACCCTGGTATCTCTAGAATATCTGATGAGTCTGGATTAATTAAATCCGGCGGAACTATTAAGTCAAATTGCGTGTCATCATAAGATTTACTTGTTTTGTAGACCACTAAATCTTTTCTTTCTGGGGACGTTAGATTATCAATATATTCAGCTACTGGAGAACATCCGCTAAAGACAAGCAAAGGAAGTATTATTGTTATAGGTAGTAATTTTGATTTCATTATTTAACTTTTAGGTATTATACCAGCATTATACAGAGATTCTTCTAGAATATTTTCATATTTACTGTCCAGCCATGTTAACGGTAGCCTTATGCCTTTTTTAATTAAGCCCATTCTGTGAAGAGCCCATTTAACAGGTATAGGATTAGACTCAGTAAAAAGATTGTCATGCAATATGTCTAACTTGGAGTTAATCTTATTTGCTTCTTCAGCATTACCGTCTATGGCAAATTTACACATTTCATGCATATCTAGTGGCGCTACATTTGCAGTTACAGAAATATTGCCCTTAAAACCTAGCAAGAGGTCTCTAACAGATGTTTTATCATCGCCAGTAAATATAGATATGTTGTCGGCACATTTTTCAAGGAGCTCTTTTGATCTTTCTAGATTTCCAGAAGCCTCTTTTATGGCAATAATGTTTGGATGACTAGATAACCTATGGACTGTATCTGGAAGCATGTCGACAGATGTTCTGCCAGGTACATTATATAAAATCTGTGGAATATTAACCTTATCAGCAATCATTTTATAATGCTCATACAAGCCATTCTGGGTAGGTTTATTATAGTATGGCGTCACTAGTAAGCATCCGTCAGCCCCAAGCTCTTTTGACCTTTGAGTGAGCTCTATAGCTTCGCTAGTAGAATTAGCACCAGAACCAGCAATCACTGGTATTCTTTTATTCACAACTGATAATGTTGCTTTAATAACTTCCGAGTGTTCTTTAAAAGTTAAAGTAGCAGACTCACCTGTAGTACCAACAGAAACTATAACATCTGTCTTATTTTCAATATGAAACTCAATAAGTCTTTCTAAAGACTCATGGTCTAGAGAACCATCTCTATTCATTGGTGTGGCAATAGCCACCATACTTCCTTTAAACATACATGCTCCTAGTCCAGTTTAAGGCCTATACTCAGTTCTTGGCCAAATATTCAATAATGTATTCACTAATACTGCCAAAGGTATTGCAAAAAAGACACCCCAAATTCCCCATATTGTACCAAAAAATAAAATTGAAATCAGAATTGCTAGAGGATGAAGGTTTACTGCATCAGAGAATAAAACAGGTACTACAACATTGCCGTCTAGAATTTGTATAATGATATGTGCAAGCACGATATACCAGAACTCTGAAGACGTTCCCCACTGAAAATATCCAACAAATACTATCGGTATAGTGACAGCAATGGCTCCGACATATGGAATAATTACTGATATTCCACAGAGGAAACCTAATACTAAAGAGTAGTTAAGCCCTAAAATAGTAAAAAATAAAGTTGATGCTACCCAAACAATAATAATCTCTATAAACTTACATCTAATATAATTTCCTATTTTTAAATCTAGCTCGGCATAAGCTTTTTTTGATAAATCTAGTTTTTCTGGAAAAAATTTTTTAAACCACCCGTTAATTTCTTTTTTATCAAAAAGTAAGAAAAAAATTAGTATAGGAACAATTAACATATAAATCATTGTTTCTATAATACTTCCCGCAGATGATAAAGAGTAAGACACAATTGAGCCATACATATTATATATTTCAGTGTTTAATGCTGAAAAAATATTTGTTAATTGACCTTCAGTAACCAGAGCTTTATCTGACGATGTGAAATTAAGTAATAAAATTTTTCCTTTTTCTAAAATCGAAGGTAAAGATTTTACAAATAAAGTAAACTGATCAATCATAAGTGGCAATATTAAAAATAATGTGACCATTGAGATAGCAATAAAAGAGAAATATACAAGTAACACAACAGTATTTCTTTTAAGTGAATAATTTTTGGTAAATCGATGAACCACTCCCTCTAACATATAAGCAAGTATTATAGCTACTAAAATAGGTGTTACTGTAGCCAATAATATATAAGTAATCAGAGAAATAGATAATATTATTAGAGCTAATGCTACCTGATTTGGGTCAGTTAAATGGCTGTCATACCATTCTTTGAAAAATTTGAACATACTTTATTAGCTTTAAACTCGTTTAAATTGCTTTATATATAATAACTATATTCATGGTAAACTAAAACATCAATTTATAATATATCAATACTATTAAATAGTGATTAAGAGATGAAAGTATCAAATTTCCCAATTTTTACCCAAAAAGATGTCCCGTCTGAAGCAGAAATAACAAGTCATCAATTAATGATCAAATCAGGAATGATTAGAAAATTATCATCAGGGCAATACTCTTGGCTTCCTATAGGATTGAAAGTTATCCAAAAAATAGAAAAAATTATAAGAGAAGAGTTAAATGATATTGGATGCGCAGAAATATTAATGCCGTCTGTACAGCCTGCAGAATTATGGAAAGAGTCTGGTAGATGGGATGAGTATGGACCAGAATTATTAAGGTTTAAGGATAGGCATGAGAGAGAATTTTGTTTAGGGCCAACATTTGAAGAAGTAATAACAGACCTGATAAGGAAAGATGTTTCTAGCTATAAACAATTGCCAATGAATCTGTTCCAAATATCTTCAAAATTTAGAGATGAAATTAGACCAAGGTTTGGGGTAATGAGAGCCAGAGAATTTATAATGAAAGATGCTTATTCGTTTCATGAGACACAAAACTGTCTAGATGATACATATGAAATTTATAAATTAGCTTATAAGAAAATTTTCGAAAGACTGATGCTTGACTATACGATAGTTGATGCTGACAGTGGAAATATTGGAGGTAACGAGTCTAATGAGTTTCATGTAATAGCTGAAACTGGAGAAGATGATCTCTTGCTAGACAATGAATTAAATGGAATGAATTTAGAAATTGCAAAAATTAAATACTCTGAAAATAGTTTAGAATCAATAATAAAAAAAACTGGCTTAACGCATAAGAAAGGAATAGAGGTTGGTCATATATTTAAATTAGGGCAAAAATATTCAGAAAAAATGAAGGCTAAAATAACCACTAAAGACTCAAAATCAATAAACATGTTTATGGGCTGTTATGGAATTGGTATTACAAGAATAGTTGCAGCTGCAATTGAACAAAGTCATGACTCAAATGGAATCATATGGCCGAAATCAATAAGTCCTTTTGAGGCTGTTATTGTAGAAATAGATGGTCATAAAAATAAAGATGTTAGATCACACTCAAATGAAATATATAGTTTATTAAAAAATTCTAAAAAAAATATAATTTATGATGATAGGGAAGCAAGCTTTGGTAATAAAATGAAAGATTGGGAATTAATTGGAATACCTCATATGATCATCATCGGGAATAATGAAGCTAAAAATAAAACGGTTACTTATAGGTCAAGAACTGAAAATGCTAAGTCTGAAATCAAAATTGAAGATATAGCAGATAAGATAAATTAATAAAATTTTTAATTGTCTAAAAACCTATAAGAATCTTTCTGTTTATTATGTTGCTCAATTGCCATCTTCGCTTGATTTAATGCTTCCTTAGCTAATTTAACTGCTTTCTTATAATTCTTTTTAGAGTGCTCTTTAGATGCTTTCTTGATTATTTTACTTGTGTCTCTCCAAGCATTATTAAGTTTCAATGCCTGCTTATATGTTCGTTTAGCTTCTGAAATATATTTTTTTGATGATTGCTCGGTAGCATCTGACGCTATAATTGGGCTAATAAAAGCCATTAATACCAAAAAAATTAAAAATCGATTCATAATATTCTTCTTAAAAAGTTTTATTTTATCACTCATATAGAATATCCTAATCTATAATGAATGTTCTTATTATATATTATTCTGCAAATGGCTCAACGAAAAAAATGGCTAGATTAATAGCTAGAGGTGTAGAAATGATTGAAGGTGTTTCATCTGTGATTCGAACAGTTGCCAATATATCTGGTAATGACATTGTCAGTACTGATGCTATCGTAGATAAATCAGATTTAGATAAATGTAATGGAATAATAATTGGTAGCCCAACTCATTTTGGGAATATGTCTGGATCAATGAAAGCTTTTATCGATACGACAACTACAGAATGGTTTAATGGATGTTTGACTGGAAAACCAGGAGGGGTATTTACCTCGACATCAAGTATGCATGGCGGTCAAGAATCAACCCTATTAAGTATGATGCTACCCCTGCTTCACCATGGAGTAATTATTACAGGTATACCATATAGCGAAAAAAAACTTAGCACTACTAAGAGCGGAGGAACCCCTTATGGTCCAAGTCATGTTTCATTTAAATCAGATACGGAGATAACTGATGATGAAAAAGAGATGTGCATAAGCTTCGGAAAAAGAATAGCCATGCTAGCAAAAAAATTGGACTAATAAAACTATCTATATTCTATAATTTTTTTAATGAAAGGTATGGTAATTTTTTTCTTCAACGATAATGATGTCTCGTCAATAAATTTAACGCAATTGCATAAAAAATATAAATCTCTTTTATAATGATTCATTATATAGTCACATACTTTAGGTGTGAGATTCCAACCTCGCTCATATGCATTTTTCTGCAAGACCTTTATTTTATCATCGTCATTAAGCTCAGGTATTTCAAGTATTTGATCCCATTTAAGCCTAGAGACTAAGTCAGGAATTGTGCAATTAATATTATTTAGTTTTTCAGTAGACGTTATAATTATACTTTTTTTCATTAAAATAAATTCATTAATTAAAAAAAAAATATTTTCTTCATAAGCAATATTAGTAATTAAAAAATCAATATCATCAATTATAAGTGAATCATTTTTTAATATATCTTGGAGACTTGCCGATAATATATTCTTTCTATTTAATATAAAGATACTTTTGTTAGTTGAATTATTTACTGCCAAACAAAGATGTGTTTTCCCACTAGAATGGTTTCCTCTTATGAAGACAATATTTGTTCTATTAGATATAGCTAAATCCCTTAAGAGTTCAACAGTAATACTATTTTTACCAATAACAAAATTATCGAAGCTCTTATCAGCAATAAAACTGAAATTAATAGGTATTTGATCTTTATTGAGTTTAGTTTCTTTCATAAAAGTATATAATTAATAGATTAATATATAATCAAATCTAAATCATTTAAACATGAAAAAAAAAATTAACAAACTAACTTATGAAAAATCAGGTGTCAGCATCAAAAATGCCGATAAACTCATAGGGAATATCTCAAAAAAGACTAAAAATACTCACCCTAACGTATTGGCTGGCATAGGTGGATTTTCAAGCTTATATGCCCTGGATATAAAAAAGTATAAAAACCCAGTGATTGTATGTGGTACTGATGGAGTTGGGACAAAATTAAAATTAGCATCCAAGCTCAAACAGCATAGGTATATAGGGCAAGATTTACTAGCAATGTGTGTAAATGATGTAATAACATCCGGAGCAACCCCTTTGTTTTTTCTAGATTATTTAGCTACAAGTAAAGTTGATATAAAATTACACACACAAGTTTTAAGGGGAATTAAAAGAGCTTGTGAATCCATTAATATTCCACTAATTGGTGGTGAAACAGCAGAAATGCCCGGTATGTATAACAAGAATGATTATGACTTAGCAGGGTTTTGCGTTGGTGTTGTTGATAAAAAAAATATTATCAATAAAAATAGAATTAAAAAAGGTAATATTTTAATTGGTTTTGAATCAAGTGGTTTTCACTCGAATGGATTTTCTCTAATAAATAAATTGATAGAAAACCGATCATTATCTTTAACACAAAAATTTAAAAATACTGATTTAGGTAAAGTTCTAATAAAACCAACAAAACTTTATGTTGATATTTTTGAGTTACTAAGAGGTAAAATTAATATCAATGGTGCTGCGCATATAACTGGGGGCGGTTTAACAGAGAATCTGCCTAGAGTAATTCCAGACAAATATACTGCTCATATAGATGAAAGTAGTTTGAAAATTCCAGATTTATTTAAATTAATACAAGAAAAGGCCATGTTAAGCAAACAGGAAATGCTGAGAACTTTTAATTGTGGCATTGGGATGGTATTGATAATTAATAAAAATGATATTGATACTTTTTCAAAGATATTTAATAAAACTCAATATAAACCGAAAATTATAGGTTATATTGATAATCATAATAATAATAATATAGTTTATGAGTAGACCTAAATCAATAATATTTATATCAGGGAATGGGAGTAATCTCCAGAATATAATTAATAATATTAGCAATGATTTTCTTAAGATGGATATAGCTGCAGTTGTATCAAATAATCCTGAAGCAAAAGGCCTGATAAGAGCTAAAGAAGCAGGCATAGAAACTATAGTAATTGATACATCTAATAAATATATTGATAAATTATTAACTCTGATAAATACTTATAATATAGATCTTATTTTACTTTCTGGGTTTATGAAAATATTACCAAAAGATTTTACAGATAAATTTTGTGGAAAGATCATTAATCTGCACCCATCATTACTCCCAAAATTTAAAGGCTTAAATACACACAAAAAGGTTTTAGCTTCAAAAGAAAAATATCATGGCGCATCAGTTCACTTTGTAACATCGCAACTAGACGATGGGCCTATTATAATACAAGGTAAGACTGAAATACTAAAAAATGATAATGAAGATACATTGAGAGATAGAGTTCATAAAATTGAACAGAATATTTTTCCTTTAGCAATAAAATGGTTTATAGAAAACCATATAAAACAAGTTAAAGATAAATGTTTTTTTGATAACGAGGAATTAGAATGCCCTATAGAACATTTGTCAAACTAATTAATTATAAATATCTGATATTTATTTTTTTTCTATTCATTAATAATGCTTATGCAGAAGAATTAATAATTTCAAAATATAAGTATGATCTTTACAAAGGTAATATCCATTTTGGTTCAAGCGAACAAACATTATTTAAAAATGGTTCTACTTATAAATTTGATATTAAAAGTAACTCTTCTGGGATATTTAAACTTAAAAAAGATGATAGGATGGAGACAACAAGTTTTGTAAAAGACAATGGTATGATAAAACCAATATCATATAAATTTAAAAAAGAAAAAAGAGATAGTTTTCAATTTATAGAAACTATTTTCAACTTAGATAACAATTATGCTTATACAGTTGAAAACAATAATAAACAAGAGCATATTGATATACCTTACTCTCTAGACAGACTATCTGTGCAAATTGATTTTCAAGAAAAAATGAAAACAGGGGTATTCGAATATAAATATAATATTATTGATAAAGGTAGGTTGAGGAAATATTCTTTTATCCTGCATTCAGATGATATTATTGAAACAGTTTTTGGAGAGACTAGTACTATAGTTATTAAAAAATTAATAGAAAATAATAAGCGAAGTACTTTGACTTGGTATGCCGTTGATCATGATTTTGTCCCTGTCAAAATAGAACAATACAGAAAAGAATCTCTAGTATTTACTGTAATATTAGAGAAGGTTTACAAATAAATTATTTCTGTCTATTTCTCAACCTAAGCGAATTAACCTTAATAAATCCTTCTGCATCTCTTTGATCATAATCACCAGAGTCTGTTTCAAAAGTAGATAAATCCTCACTATATATCGAATAAGGAGATTTTCTTCCAAGCACCATTACATTGCCTTTTAAGAGCTTAATTTTGACTGTGCCGGTAACTCTTTTTTGTGAATCATTAATTAGTTTTTGCAAACTTTCTCTTTCAGGGCTAAACCAATAACCATTATAGATAAGCCTCGTATACCTATTAGCAAGGTCTTCCTTTAAGTGCAAAAGCTCACGATCCATCGTTATAGATTCCATAGCTTTATGTGCTTTATGGTATATCGTTCCACCAGGCGTTTCATAGCAACCCCTAGATTTAATACCCACATAACGATTTTCTACAATATCTATTCTCCCAATTCCATGTTTACCAGCTAATTGATTTAACTTTTCCAACACTTTAAATGGTGACAATATTTTTTTATTGATTTTAATAACATCTCCATTTTTAAACTCTAGCTCTAAGATATCTGCTTTATTGGCTGATTTTTCAATAGATTTAGTCCTTAACCACATTGATTCTTCCGGGCTCTTCCAGGGGTCTTCTAAAATGCCACCTTCGTATGAAGTATGTAATATGTTTGCATCCATCGAGTATGGGCTCTTTTTACCTAAATCAAAATCTATAGCTATTTTATTTAATCTTGCATATCTAACCAAATCTTTTCTTGAATTAAACGCCCATTCTCTCCAGGGAGCTATAATTTTAATTTTTGGATTCAGAGCATATGCTGATAATTCAAACCTAACTTGATCATTTCCCTTTCCAGTTGCTCCATGACATATTGCATCAGCTCCTTCTTTTTTAGCTATCTCTATTAGTCTCTTGCTAATCAAGGGTCTTGCAATCGATGTTCCTAAAAAGTATTCGCCCTCATATATAGCATTTGACCTAAACATTGGATACACATAATCTTTAACAAATGTTTCCTGTAAATCCTCTATATATATCTTTTTAATTCCAAGCTTCTTAGCTTTAACTTTAGCATCTTTAGTTTCTGAGCCTTGACCTATATCTGCAGTAAATGTGATAACTTCACATTCATACTTTTCCATTAACCATTTTGCGATTACTGATGTATCTAGTCCGCCGGAATAGGCTAAAATAACTTTCTTAAACTTCATCAATGTTACTTTCTTCTCCAACAGTAGGTTCAACCCATCTGAAACCATTATCGGTAGATTCTTTTTTCCAAAAAGGAGCTTGTGCTTTTAATGCTTCCATAATATCTCGTGTAGCATTAAATGCATTATCTCTATGTTCTGACCAAGAGGCAACAACAACTATTGGGTCTGTTGGTTCTAATAAACCAACTCTATGGATAACAAGTCCATCAATAATCTTATATTTTTTAATTGCAGTATTTACTATATCTTCTAGATATTTTTCCGTCATTCCAGGATAATGTTCTAACTGCATGTTTTGAACTTCTTCATCATCATTAAAATCTCTCACAGTACCCACAAAAACAGATGTTGCTCCAATTTTAGGATTATTTTGTAAAACATTTTTCTTATAATCAACCAATGACTGCCATGGATCAAATTTTTCATTCATAATTTCAATTTTCATAATTAACCACCTGTAACTGGAGGGAAAAAAGCAATTTCATCTCCATCTTTTAATTTAAAGTTTTTGTCAACATACTCATGGTTTACAGCTACTAATACTCTGACTGGAGTCTTTTTATCAGCTGTTAAGCTTTTCCATAATTCATTAGCTGAGAGGCTAGTCTCAATTTTAAGATCTTCAGAATCTTTGCCCATTATATCTCTAACGCTAGCAAAATATTTAACATAAATTTTCATGATTTGCCTATGTATCATAGTTACAAAAGTGATTATTATCAACAAAATTAACAATTTGCTTTAAAAAAGTCAAAAATCACTAAAATAGTATGCTTAAGTCTTAGATTTTCTTGCTTGATTACCTAAAATTACACCTAACATTATAGAGACATAACAAATAATAGCTAAAAGCCATTCTCCACTACTTACACCAGGATAAAGTGGGACCAAAGGGAAAAACATCAGAGTGACAAAAAATCCGGTGGTTAGCTCTATAAACCCATAATCTGGGAATACTTGAACAAGTAAATCAAAGGCAGCCATATAGCCAGCAATAGCTGATATTAGATAACAAAAATAACTCATCATTGTATACATATACTGATATTAACTTTCTAATATTGATATTACAACTTAGCAAACTGTAAATATATTTCTTATCCGCCAATATAAGACATTTCTACTTTATTTCTTTTACTTTTATCATGCTTGCTAATAAATCTTAATTGAGAATACTGGTCATTTCTGTTAGACCAGACTTTGACAAAATAATCATTAAAAGATAAATTATTTTTTTTACTTCTAAAGTAACTAGAAAAATCATAAGGTTTATCGGAAAATAAACATGTATAAAAATTACCATTTGCCGATAATCTCCCTCGATTACATTCAGAACAAAAGGGTTTTGATATAGATGAGATAAAAGCAATATTCAATGCGTAATTATCTATAGCCCATTTCTCAGATGTAGAGTCTATTAAATCAGGTAATTTTTTTAAACTAAAATATTTCTTAATCAAATCTTTAGTTTCTTTTGAGGTAAATACATTACTCAATGACCAGTTGTTAGATTCCCCTACATCCATATATTCAATGAATCTTAACTCAACGTTTTTGTCTAAAAATTTTTCTACCATAGGAATAATTTCTTTATCATTCACTTTTTTGATGACAACCATATTTACTTTAACACTATTAAATATACTAATAACATTATCTATAGCCACTGACACTAGAACATGGTTATTATTAACAGGGTTCATTATATTTCCTACTTTTTGAGATGAAGCATCTAAGCTTATAGTTACTGAATCTAAGCCGCCTTTTTTTAAGGAGATTAATTTTTCTTTAGTTAACAAAGATCCATTCGTAGTAATCATAACCTTGTCAATTAGTGCATCTTTTTTTAAACCCTCAACCAAATATTCTATGTTTTTTCTTAGGAGAGGTTCTCCACCAGTGAGTCTAATTTTTTTTAAACCAAATGGTTTTAAAGTTTTAGCAACCTCTATAATTTCTTCATATGTTAATAATTCATTTTTCTTTAAAAACTGATGCTTACTCCCAAATATCTCTTTAGGCATGCAGTATATACATCTAAAGTTACATTTGTCAGTAACTGAAATTCTTAGGTACTCGAATTGTCTATCTAATTTATCTTTAATCATTTTAATTACAAATTTTACACTTATTATCTTTAACTATTTTAACAGTTCTAAAACTCATATGTTTCAAATCTACTAATAATAATTTACTTTCCAGTGATTCACCAAAACCTATCAAAGTTTTTATAGCCTCCGTTGCCTGAAGGGAACCTATTATACCAGTTAATGTAGATAACACCCCTGAGTCTATGCAAGAACTTGCTTCATCTTCTATATCATCATAAAGACAATTATAGCAAGGCATATCACATAAATCATTTCGAAAAACTGCAACTTGCCCTTGCATCTTTATAGCGGCACCCATAACCAAGGGTTTTTTTAAAAGCAAAGATATTTCATTAATCAATGACCTTGATTCAAAATTATCAGTAGCATCAATAATTACATCTACATCTTTCATCAGATGAATTGAATTATTTGTAAATCGTATATTATAACCTTGGATATTTATGTCAGGATTTAAGACCTTTAGTCTTTTGCATGCTACATCAGTTTTATATAGGCCAAGGTCTTCTGAGGTATATAAGATTTGCCTCTGAAGGTTTGTTTCCTCTACTACGTCATGGTCTATCAATGTAATTTTACCAAATCCTGACGTTGATAAATACTGAGCAACTGGGCAACCAAGACCTCCAAGACCTATTATTGCCGCATGCTTTTGTTTTAAGATTTCAAGTCCATCAGTTTGAATTTCTTCCAAGAGAATATGTTTGTTATACCTCAGAAGATCATCGTTTGATAATTGAAGTTTATTTGTTTTCTTTACCTTCATTAAATTTTTCAAGTTGCTCTTTAGTTGCCTCTTTTTGATACTTATTCTTATATTCAGAATAAGGCATGCCATAAACTAATTCTCGAGCTTCATCATAAGTTAATTTATCTCCTAATTTCTCAGCTTCTGACATATACCATTTAGATATACAATTACGGCAGAAGTTCGCCAAATTCATCATATCAATATTTTGCACATCAGGATTCTTCCTCAAATGATCAAGGATCTTTTGGAATGTTGCAGATTCTATTTTTAATTTTTTAGCCATTGCAAGCTTATCGTCATATAACATAATATTCCTCATATATTTATAATACAAATATACCATAAAATTAGATGCGCCCAAGTATTCATGCTTTAGATTTTATTGTAGCTTCTCTTGGCTTGACTGAGCTGTATACCCAATATTACAATAATTAGACCTACAAGGTAATTCCATGAGACATCTTCATTAAAAAAGATAACGCCAAATAAGATAGCCCAGACAGGAATTAGATAATTCATTATAGATATAAAAGTCGCCCCTGAAGATTGCAATATTTGAAAGTATATTATGGTTGCAATAGCTGTACAAAAAACTCCTAATATAACTACTGCAGTAATATGTTTATAATCACCATACGAATGTGGAGCCAGATCAAAATTTAACATTATATATATACTCATGATGACTGCAGAATACAATATCACTCCTGTTGAGGCGTTTAAAGGATTCGTAATCTTAAATCTCTTTCCATACACTGCAGCGAATGAGTAAAGTATTGCCCCACTTATAACCATCAATTCAGAATAAATTCCATCAATAAAATTATTTTCAATTATATTTTTGTCCGGCATTATTAAAATAATTATTCCAGTAAATGCAACCAAAAAACCAATAAGCTTTTTCTTTGTCATATTCTCATCATCTAAGAAAAAATGAGATAATATTAATGTAGAGATAGGCATTGTTGACATTAATATGCCAGCTAAAGAACTATCAATCCCAATTTGTCCATATGAAATTAGCAAGAAAGGAGCCACAATTCCTACAATGCTCATAAAAAAGTAGTAACGCCAGTTTGATAAATCAATATTAATCTTTTTAAAAATTATTAAAACAAAACCCAGTAATACTATACTGGCAATAAGCAAGCGTCCTGTCACTAAGACTTCCGGACTATAAGCTCCCAATGCAAATTTATTAAGAGTAAAAGCACCACCCCAAATAGCCGATAGCAACATTAATAATATCCAATTCGTTGTATATGAGGTCATCTTAAGTTATCCTTTTTTTATAATGAGATTATACAATTACTTTATCTAAAATATGAAAGTTTTATCTATAAATATTTCTGAGCCCAAGAAAGTCATGTTTAATGGCAAAGAGCTTATTACCAGTATATATAAAAAACCAATAGAAGGCTCTATTGAGGTTACTGATGTTGGGTTAATTGGTGATAGGCAAGCAGATATGAAAGTGCATGGAGGCTATGATAAGGCTCTATACGCATACTCATACAAACATTATCAGACTTGGTCAAAAGAAATGAAGCAAGAATATAATGAATTTGGGCTTGTTGGAGAAAATCTTACGATTGATGATTTTAATGAAAAAGAAATATATATTGGAGATGAATTAAAAATTGGGAATTGTCTTTTTCAGATCTCTCAGCCAAGAATACCTTGCTATAAAATTGGTATAAAAATGAATAGCAGAAATTTTCCAAAAAAGTTTTCTCAAAGTGGCCTCTTAGGATCTTATTTGAGAGTATTAAAAACAGGGAGTATATCCAAGAATGATGAGATTGAGCATATAAGAAAAGAAAGTGATAGTTTATCTGTATATGAAATTGCTGAAATATTATTTAAAGATATAGATAATATTGATAAAATGAAAAAAGCGATAGACTTAAAATATTTAACAGAAGAAATTAAGGAAAAATTTAGGGAAAGGCTAATGAAACTAGGAGACTTTAGTTCTTTATAAAAACATGAGAGTATCTAATATTAAAATAATAGAAGATGATATAGATACAATAAGTTGCTCTGGTGATGACATAAGTGGTGGTCATCCTCAAATATTTTTAAAAGTTAGTAGTGAAGATGGAACTGTAGAATGTTATTATTGCGGTAAGAACTTTATACAAAAATCAATGTTTAAGAAAAAATAATTATGTTTGAAGATAGAATATCAGTTAAAGAAGTGGAAGAAGGAAATAAGCTTAGCCCAAAGTTTAATTCTGATGGGTTTATACCAGTTGTCACTACTGACACAAAAACAGGCATCTTATTAATGCATGCATTCATGAATGCAGAGGCTCTTAAACTCACAATTGAAAAAGGAGAGGCTCATTATTATAGTAGAAGCAGAAAATGTATATGGCATAAAGGAGCCACCAGTGGCTTTGTACAAAAGGTTGATAATATACTAATTGATGATGACCAGGATTGTGTTTGGATTAAAGTAACTGTAACTGGCAATGCAAGTTGTCATGTTGGTTACTTTTCATGTTTTTATCGTGAAATAAAATATGATGGTAAAAAAGCAAAACTAACGTTTACTGAGAAAGAGAAAGTATTTGATCCAGATGATGTGTATGGAGATGCTCCGAATCCTACTATATTATAAATTATTGAAGCTAAGGTTCTGACTAAAGAATCTTCCCAGTAAACCGGTAATATAAAAGTTTACAGTTAGATAAAAAGGTCCTAATTCCATTGAAGCATAAAAATAATATATAGACGGAATTGGACTATAGTTAGAAAAATAATAGTATGTGAAATGAATAAATATTATAACAGGGACAATAATTAGCGCCCCATGTATTATATTGATAATAGTACTTTTTAAATAACCCATAATCTTATGCATAATAAATCTAATAAATTCAGTATAACAAAAAAATCTTCATGGTCACTAATTTTAGCAGCTAAATATTTCAGAGTGAATAATTTTGATAATGAGTCCCGGATTATTATAGAAAAATCACTAAATAGCAAAAAGTATGAATATGAATATGATATAGAAAAAAAAGAAGTAATTAATAGTAATTTTAATATAGATGGTTATACGGATAACCTCTTTAAATTATATCTTCCTATAATATTTAATAGTAAAAAGACTTATTTGATAGGTCATTTAGCGCAGACATTGGATGGATTTATAGCAACAAATTCAAATGAGTCAAAGTATATAAGCTCTAAAGAAAATCTTACCCATATACATATGTTAAGGGCAATTTCAGATATAATCTTGGTAGGATTCAATACTGTTAAATCAGATAATCCCATGCTTACAACAAGACTTGTGAGGGGTGAAAACCCTATGAGGATTATTTTAGATAAAAACGACAGTATTAGTAAAAAATATAATGTCTTTAATAATAAAGATGATAATGGTTATAAAATTATCAATGATAAGTTAAAACAAAAAGATCCAAATATATTTCAACTACCTCTAGTAGATAATCAGTTTGATGAAAGAGACATAATATCATTGCTAACTAAGCTAAATAAAAAAATAGTTTTCATAGAAGGTGGTGGCAAAACTATCTCAAGGTTTTATAAAAAAAACCTTCTTGATAAATTACATCTATGTATTAGCCCTATAATATTAGGGAAAGGGATTAGTAGTTTTGTAATTCCAAAACAAAAATCATTGAAAGAAGTTGATGATCATAAAATATCTTATATTAAGATGGGTAGTGATATTTTATGTGATATTGATTTATTTTAATCTAATTTTTAGAAAAAAATAGAGTCCTGGTAAAGAACATATTAAGTTCAATATTCCATATATTATTGATACACTAATGCTTGCAGATGCTGAGAGCCCTAAAAGAAAGGATAATAAAAGAGCAGTTAGCTCTCTTATACCCCAACCTCCAATACTAATTGGTAAAGTCATAGAAAATAGGATTATTGGAGAAAAAACCATAAACGCAATATAATCAATATCTAACCCTAATGAAATTGCAGATATTACATAGATAAGTACATATGAGCATACAACAAAAAATGAAAGGATCAAGTGTCTCCAGAATACTTCTCCCGAAAAAACTGTGTAAAAATTATTACTAATTCTTTTGCCACTTAACATTTTTTTTATTTTCTTGTTAAGGAATAATTTAAATATAAAAAATATTAATAATGAAGGAAAAAATAAGTAAAAGAAGGCTTCGTATTTATGATTTACGAGAAAGTAAAGGGTTAGAGATACTATAAAAAAAGCAAGCAACATGATTTGACCAGATAATCTTTCAAAAATAACAGCTTGTACGGACTTTCCCATTTTTAGTATTTCAATTTTATTTTCTGTTGTATGATAAATACGAAACATGTCTCCTATAATACCGCCTGGCAAAATATTATTCATAAAGGTAGATATATAATAAAACTGAATGGAATTCTTAAAACTAATGTTTAGATTAGTAATTTTAGAAATATACATCCATCTGTATGCTGATAAAAAATGCTGTATAATACTTATTAGTATAATTAATATAATATATCGTATGTCTACAATAGAAAGTATATTGGATATATTAATTCCATACTGCTCAATAATATAATAAATTATTAAAATAGACAGAATATATTTCAGAGTATCCTTGATATTCATTATGTTAATATTAAAATATCTTTATGACCTACAGTAATTTTTGACTTACCGGACACAATGTCTTTCAGCTTTACCTTTCGCCATTCACTAAGCATATCTTTATCAGTAATATCATCTTTTTTTAATGGTTTATATATTGTATTTAAATACATTTTTTGAAAATATTTGGTATTTTCATTATAAGACTTTAACTCCCAGGAAGAATCTTTAATCTGAAAACTATATTTCTTCTTCGCGCTATACTCTTTTATAAGCTTAATGCTTTTTGAACCAACTACATATCCAGAGATTTTATTCATTTCTTGATGTTTATTAAACATCGTTAAAACATATTTGTCATATTTATGACTAGAGTCCCATTTAATACTTCCATCAAAACATATAGAAAAATATATTATTTTATTTTTTCCTACCTTATTTAAAAGTTTTTTGATAAATAGTATTGGAAGTATATCTGACATAGCTGACAAACTAATTAGATTATAATTATTAATAATATCTAATGATTTTAAAATATCAGTATTCATTAATTGAATATTTTCAGTTTTGATAGTATCTATTTTTTTTAATTGATACTTTGTAGGGGATTCTTTTAAAATATTATAGTTTGTCCCATTTAGATAATTATAAGTGGATGCATAAAAATCTCTTAAAAGTTTAGAGTCATAATCTATAAGAAGCATTTCTTCAAAGACCATTTTCTTGCTATGACAGTATCTTAAAAATGACCCATTTCCAGAACCCAGATCAATGATCTTATTAAAAAAAGACTTGTCTTTTTTATATTGTTCTTTTAAAAGATTACTTCTATGTTTTAAATCATATTTTTCTCGTGCTTTAATCCACGACAATGAAAATTTATCTTGTTCCATATAACACCATTTTAAAATTCCTGGCTGCCCTCTTCCAGCCATACTTTTCAATGCTAGAGGATGCTGATTTAGAAACATGCCTATTAAAATTATGCTCTATGGTTTCAGCTAATGACTTAATATTATTTTCTTCGACAAAATCAACATCTCTACTTTTCAATACTTCCCTTAATACTGGCAAATCTGTAGTGATAACTTTAACACCAGAAATTGAAGACTCAAGTAATGCCATGCCAAAACCTTCATAATGTGTTGCAAGTATGAATAACTTTGATTTTTGTAAATAATCGAGCATAGTCTTAGTTTCCACTGAACCTAAAAATGTTATTTTATCTTCCAATCTATAATCCTTAATCAAAAGATCTAGTCTCTGATAATAATCTTTATCAATATCATAATCTCCTATAATATTTAAATGCCAATCAAATTTAAGTTTACTCAATGACTTTATCAGCCACTCATATCCTTTTCTTGGAATTATATTCCCAATTGATAGAATATTTTTAGAATTAGCTGCAGTATTACAATTAAAAAAACAATCTCTGATACCTGGGTATACCACATTTATATTGGAGTGCTTATTTAAATATTTACTGATTTTTGATTTCATGTATTTACTTACAGTCGTAATTGATTTTGCATATGTGAAAGCTATTTTCTCGTTAAAGTATAATTTAAGATCAGATGACCTTTTAGCAGGATCTTCTAATGAGCATGGATGGTGTACTAGTAAACTAATATTATCAAATTTCTTTATAATATATTTGATTCTGTTAGCCAGATAACCATCTACTATTATAATAGACTCTTTTGGTATTTTCTTTAATTTTGTAAAGAGTTTAATACTTGAAATATCATGTTTGACTATTATGCCAAAGTGATAAATAAATATCTTTTTTAAATACTTACATAATTGAATATCATATAATGTTCCGCCGGTAATAGTACTGCCGAATTTAGGATAAATAAAATATATTTTTCTCATTCATTAATTTTTTGTTCATAAGATGCTGATGCAATATGTGATTCATTTAAAATCATCTTAATTGAATATAACTCTGAAGTATCAAATTTTTCTTTTTCTAATTGGCTTATAAAGTCCATAGTTAATTGTTTTGCCATAAACTCTGTAGTTGTTATTATTCCTGAAAATAAATTAATATCATCAAGATTTTTATAATTATAAACTTTGATACACTTATTCAGTAATTTTGATGCAAGCCCAATATCTATGACAACATTTTTATCTGTTATTTGATCACTTCTAATTATCAAATCTATTACATAAGTTGCACCATGGAGATTTTTAGCAGGTCCAAAAAAATCATCTTTTAAGCTATGGGCTATAAATAAATTATCTCTTACAGTTACTTCATACATGGTTATTTATTTCCATAGTTTACTACTTTACAAAAAAATCTCTGTTCTTTGCTCATTTCAGAGAAAAATTTTGGTAGCTTATTAAAGTTTATCATTTTGTTTTCTACCAGATGATCTAATCTATCATCATTTAACATACTAATTGCCAATTCTCTTCTTTGGACATTGTTCCAATATTTGCTTCTATTATGAGAAACTTTGGATACTTGAGAAAAAATAATCTTAATCCTTTTTGAAAGAAATTCTTCACCAAATTTAACTCTAGAAACATTGTTTCCATACCAGCTTAATATACAAATAGTTGCTTCATCTCTCACATGCTTACTTAGACTATTCATAATATCAGCACTACCAGAGCACTCATAAATAATATTTGCCTTATAATTTTTAGGTATCTGAGTTTTAAAATTAATGTCAAATATTTTAGAAAGTTTACTTTTTTTTGTATCACTATCAACCAGCAATATTTCGCAGCCAGGTATGGATTTTAGTAAGTAGGTCATTAAAAATCCAACTACTCCAGAACCTATAACTAATATTTTATCACCACATGACGGTAGTGTATCCCACATACCATTTACTGCCGTCTCCATATTTGCTGTCAATAAGCACCTTTTTAGTGGAATTGATTCTGAAATTAAAGTTACCTCAGACTCATTTAACACATAATGTGTTTGATGAGGATATAATGTATATACATGTTTTCCTTTAAACCCAGATGATCCTTTCATCACCTTGCCTATATTCATATATCCATATTTAACATCTGAACCAAATTTTCCCTCTTGATATGGGCACCTCATTAATTCTTTTTGACTGTCAGGAACAGTCCCAGTATAAACAATTTTTTCTGTTCCATAGCTTATTCCGCTATATACTGTTTGAATTAAAAGCTCATTTTTCTGTGGTGGATCAATAGTATGACTTTTAATATAACTATTATTTTTTTTCTTAATCCAGAATGATTGTGCGTTTATTTTTTTCATACTACACTTAAATATTAATTATGATTAATTTGTTTATACTAAAAACTATCTCGAGAGCATATTTAGCTCTAATAATATTGCTTGGTGCTATTTTATACAAAGACCTAACAGTATTAATAGTACTACAAAATACTATATTATTTTTAATTATTTCAGCTCTTATATTTTATTTGTTTAACTATTTTAAAGAAAAAAAATTTACATACGCTTCTAATGTGACTTATTTAAGGGTCATAATATCAATAATTCTTCTATCTATATCTATTAATGCCTTGTCAGACCAAGATATTTTTAAAAATTTTTACCATGATGGCTACTTTGCTTTGATAGCTTTTTTAGCTTTGTGTCTAGATGGGGTTGATGGGTATATAGCAAGAAGATTTAATGAACAAAATAGTTTTGGAGAAATGTTTGATCAAGATGCTGATACTCTATTAATGTTAACACTATCTATCTCTTTATATCTGAATAAAGATGTGCCCATGATAGTGCTTTTAATCCCTACTTATAGATATTTATTTTTAATATCTATGACTAAATATAAATGGATGAAGTGTAATCTTCCAGAAAGTTATTATAGAAAAATTAGCTGCACCCTATCAACATTTTTATTGATAATTTGTCATAGTCAATATATTAAAGATATATCATTAAGCTATTTAGTATTGATATCATTATTTGTCATTACTTTTTCTTTTGCAAAGGATATACTTTGGTTATATAAGAGGGGAAGGTATGAGAACACATAAAGTATTAATTATCATCGTAAGTATATTTTTTACTCAATTAGTTATTGCTAAAGATGATGCCTATGTTATTGATGAGTCTCACTTTAGTTTAGGATTTCTAGTTGAGCATGCTGGCTATGCAAAAACACTTGGAATGTTTAAAAGAGTCAGTGGTTCATTCTCCTATGATAGAGATAAAAATATTCTCTCAAATGTAGAAATCATTATTGATACGTCTAGTGTATTTACCAATCATGAAAAAAGAGATTCTCACTTAAAAAGTCCTGACTTTCTTGATGTAAAAAATTTTCCAATCATGACTTTCAAGGCAACTAATAATGATTTAAATAAAAACCCCAATAAAGTTTCTGGAGAATTAACATTGCTGGGTATATCGAAAAAAATTACTTTAAATGCTGTTATTAATAAAATTGAGAAATACCCCTTTGGTTTTACTAAACCAATTGTGATGGGTGTATCTGCAACAGCTAGCTTTAATCGATCAGACTTTGGCATGAATTATGCTGTTAAAAAAAATCTTGTTGGCGATCAAATAGACTTGATAATAGAGTTTGAAGCAATTAAACAATAGATGAAACATAAAGATACTCAGTTAGATCCAAATAAACTAAGGTCATATATAGATTTAGTCGGTTATAAAGAATCTGCTGTCTTGAAAGAACTACGTGATGAAACATCTAAACTTGGCGATATCTCTATAATGCAAATTGGTGCAGCGCAAGGAGCATTAATTAAAATGATTTGTGCGCTAGGTGGATTTACAAGATGTATTGAAATAGGTGTTTTTACAGGATATAGCTCTATTTGTATAGCAGAAGGTATGGCGGAAAATGGAAAGCTATTTGCTCTAGATAAATCTAAAGAGTTTATCCATATTGCAGAAAAATATTGGGATAAATTAAAACTTAATAATAAAATAGAGCTTTTACTAGGGGATGCTAGAGATACCTTGGATAATTTTATTTCTAGTAATCTTGAAAATACATTTGATTTTGTATTTATAGATGCTGACAAAAGTAATTATTTAGATTATTATGAAAAATCTCTAAAATTGATTAGATCAGGCGGAATAATTATTATAGATAACACGATCTGGAAAGGAAAAGTCTTAGACAAAGATGATAATTCTTCTAGCACCAAATCTATAAAATCGCTTAATAATTTCATAGCAATTGATGAAAGAGTTGACCATTGTCTTATATCGATTTATGACGGAATGACCTTATGCATGAAAAAATAGATAGAGTAATTAGTTTCTATAAATTTACTCAAATAACAGATACTGAGAGGATTAGATTTAATATTTTTAATTTTCTAAATAGCTTGGATATATTAGGTACAGTGCTGATTGCAAATGAAGGGATTAATGCAAATATGTGCGGCTCAGCTCAACATATTGAGTTAGCTAAAATACATATCTCAGAATTATTAGATTTAGGAGATATACATTTCAATGAATCAAAAATTAATGAAAAAGTATTTACCAAGTTAAAAGTTAAGGTAAAGGACGAGATTATTAAGGTAGGTTTTGTGGCATCAGAAGAAGTAATTCTAAAAAATAAATCTTTAGAACCTAGAGAGTGGGATACATTACTAGAACAGAAACCCCTTATTATTGATATGAGAAATAGATTTGAATACCTAATGGGTACTTTCAAAAACTCAGGAAGTCTTAATCTTTTAAACTTTAGTGATCTAGAGCAGTCACTCAAAGAAACAGAAAATATTGATAAAGAGAAAAATATTGCTATATTCTGTACCGGTGGAATTAGATGTGAAAAAGCCAGCATAGCATTAACTAACCTTGGCTTTAAAAATGTCTTTCAGCTCAAAGGAGGCATCATTAACTATCTAAACAATAATAAAAGCAAGGACAAGTGGGAAGGTGATTGTTTTGTATTTGATGATAGGATAACTCTCTAATCTACAATATAAGATGTTCTAGATAAAAGATTTAAGGATTCAGATCTGAATAACTCAAGCATAGTGTTATCAACATAATTATTCTCACTCCCCTTAATAAATAACGTAACATTTTCTGGAAGATCCAATCCTTTTATCATTTTATTTTCAGACGAGATAATTATTTCTTTATCAAGATCAGCGCTAGTAATTTTTTTTACAGCAAAGGGTGGGCCGCTAACTTTATTTTTTAAGATAAAAAATATATATGGCATTGACTTTAAAGTTTCATACATCTTATTAGATAATTTTATTTCAAATAAAAACTTATTAGAAGATGAGTCTAGTTGTTTTAATGCTTGGATATAAGGATCTTTATCTTGGATTAAACTATTCTCAATGACACTATTTAAAATTTCTTTTGTTAGAGTGGCATCATTAACTTCAATAGAATAATTTAGTTTCATATTATATATAGTGATATCAGATGGATTTAAAGATATAAGCTTGTTAAAAGTTTTTATTATTTCCACTTTATTTGACTTAGAATCAATTCTTCTCAAGACATCAATATATTCTTCTAAAATTAGACTATCATCAGCTTTTATTGATATAGCTTTTTCATAAGAGTCTGCAGATAATAATAGATTATCCGTAATAATATAAGATTTAGCTAACATGACCCAGCCCTGATAATAATCAGAATCTTTTTTTAACTTTACTTTAAGTACAGGTATATTTTTTTTAATAGTAAGAATATTATTTCTAATCTCTTGGTGTTTACTTAATATTTCATCATACTCTTGTTTTTCTAATACCCCAGAATCTTTAAAAAAAATTATGGTAGCCCCAATGAATAGAATTATAAAGACTAAATTAATACCAACGCCCTGCATAGATAATCTCATTTTTTCACCAAAATTTTTATATAAAAATAAAAAATATATAAGCGAGATAAAGATTAAAATTAGATAAATCATTTTTTTAAACTTCTTCGGAAAAAATAATAACTAATCATAAATAAAAATAAAAATGGCCCAATCCATAATATTAAATTTCTAGGTGAAAAAGGCGGTTCATATAATATGAAATCACTATATCTTTCAGACATATATGTTTTAATGTAATCTTCGTCTCTTCCTTCGTCTACCATTTCTCTTACCTTATTCCTTAGATCAATTGCTAGAGGAGCTTCAGATTCAGCAATATTTTGATTTTGACAGACCATGCATCTTATTTCAGTTATCATTTCATTATAAAGTATATTCTTTGTCTCTGTATCAGCTGATATTACTGGCTGAATGATAGATAGAAATATTCCAAAATATATAAAATTTTTAATTATCTTCATTGATCTTCTCAATCATGGGTATTATTTGTTGTTGATAAATATCATTAGTGATAGCTCCAATATACTTTGCTCTGATTATTCTATTTTTATCAACTAAAAAAGTTTCTGGTACTCCATATACTCCCAAATCTAAACCAAGCTGACCAGTATAATCATATATATTATAAAGGTATGGGTTGCCATAAATTGATAACCAGCCAAGCGCATCATTTCTCTCGTCTTTATAGTTTATGCCAACTATCTTTAATTTTTTATCTTTAGCTATATTTGTTAATACTGAATGTTCTCTGATGCATTCTAAACACCAGCTAGCCCATACATTTAATAAGAATGGCTCATTAGGTAACATGTATATATCTGATTTATAAGTAGTATTTAATTCTACTAATTCATAATTCGGCAATTTTTTACCAATCAACGGCGACTGTATAGTTCTGGTTTCTATAAATAAACCAAAAAAAAGAACTGCTATAAAAAAAATAAAAATAATCAGAGGTATTTTAATCTTCATCTTATTTCACCTTGAAAGAGTTACAGGTTTACTCTTTCTTTTAGAGAGAACACTAAGAACTCCACCGAAAACCATCATCAAAGCTCCCAACCATATCAGTCTAATAAAAGGCTTATGGTATATTCTAACAGACCACACATCATCATTTATAAGACTACCCAGGGTGATGTATAAATCTCTACTGAGCCCTGGATCTATGCCAGCTTCTGTCATTGGCATATTATTATTGGAGGCATATATTCTTTTTTCAGGATAAAGCTCTGTTATAAGATTATTATTTTCATATACAAGAAATTTAGCCTTGACTCCTAAGTAATTAGGTCCCTCATATTCGCTTATACTTTTAAATTTAAAAGCATAATTTTTAATCTCTATTGTTTCCCCAATTTTTACTACAATTTCTTTTTCAACCTTATTATTTTCAACAATTGTTGCTCCTAAGATAAAAACTGCTAATCCAAGATGAGCTAGAGTCATTCCTATATTTGTAAAAAATATATTCTTTGTCTTAGAAAGATAATACCTATTAATCAAATCATATATTATGTTGAATGATATCCAGATGAATATGAAAATTCCCAGCAATACATTTAAATTAAAGTTATCAAAAAAAGCTATACTTAATAAAGATAAAAATATTACAACCAACAAACTTGCGAGTAAGTGGTTGAGCATGTATTTTTTATCCTTACGCTTTGAAAGAAACAATATAGGTATATACCCTGCAAGAAGTGCTAATGGCGTCATGATTGGAAGAAAAACTGCATTGTAGTATGGAACACCAACAGATATTTTTTCAAGTCCAAGTAAATCTAACAGTAAAGGATACATTGTTCCTAATAATATTGTAAAAGTTGCTGTTACGAGAAGAATATTATTAATTAAAAAGAAGCTTTCTCTTGAAAATAAATCAAATGAAATATTATCTTTAATTTTAGGTGAATTTTTAAAATAAATTAAAAGTGATCCCCCGACAACTATAGTTAAGAATAATAATATAAAAGCCCCTCTTGCTGGATCATTTGCAAATGAGTGTACTGAAATAAGAATTCCTGACCTTACTAAAAAGGTTCCTAACAAACTTAATGAAAAAGCCATAATTGAAAGCAAAATAGTCCAGTTTTTAAACATTGATTTCTGTTCACATGTGATCAATGAGTGTATTAAAGCTGTAGTTATGAGCCATGGCATGAATGATGCGTTTTCTACAGGGTCCCAAAACCACCAACCTCCCCAACCTAACTCATAGTATGCCCACCAACTGCCTAGAGCTATTCCTAGTGTTAAGAAACTCCATGACATTAGAGCCCAAGGTCGTATCCATTTTGCCCATTCCTTTTTAAAATCATGTTGTAAGAGACAAGTAACGGCAAAACTAAAAACAACAGATAATCCCACATATCCCATATAAAGCATAGGCGGGTGTATGATTAAACCAAAGTCTTGTAACAAAGGATTCAAGTCTTTGCCATCAATAGGTATCGAAATGTTTTTTTCAAAAGGGTTTGAGGTGAATACTAGAAAAAGTAAAAACCCTAGATTTAGAAAACCCATAATTGATAAAAATTTAAGCCTAAATTGTGTATCCAAAGATTTGCTATACATGCTTGCCATAAATGTCCAAAAACTTAATATCAAACACCATAAAAGCATAGACCCCTCATGTCCGGCCCAAGTGGCTGATATTTTATAGAAGAACGGTAATGCAGAATTTGAATTAGAAGAAATATATTTTAAAGAGAAATCATCGTTTACAAAAGCAACGATCAAGCAAATAAAAGCTATTAGAACTAATGGAAATTGAAGTTTTGATGTAGATAAAATTAAAGAATCATAGTCAGAAGTTATTTTGGACAGTATAGGTTTAGATAGAACTAATAAACTTGCGTTTAGAAGAGCTATTAATATTATAAAAGATCCTATATAAGAAATCATATCATTAATAAATATTCATAGATTTTGTAGTATCTTCTATTGTTTTTTCTTTCATTTTTAAGCTGTCTAATACTTCTGGTGGCATATACGTCTCATCATGCTTAGCCAATACTTCTTCTGCATAAAAAATGCCATCAGTACCTAGCTTTCCTCTGATTACTACACCCTGTCCTTCTCTAAATAAATCTGGAAGAATTCCATTATAACTAATACCAATTGTTTTTTCATAATCAGTTATGGAAAACTTTACATTAGTTGAGGTTTTACTTTTAATCAGAGTTCCATCTAATACGACACCTCCAACTCTAAATATGTAATCTTTCGGAAATTCTCCGGCAGTTATTTGAGATGGGCTTCTATAAAACAGAAGATTTTCATTAAAGGTTTTAACGAATAAGAAAAAAATAATACTTAATGAAACCAGTATAAAAGAAACATAATAAATTCTAAGAGTCCTTTTCTTCATATATTTAATCTCTATTCTTCACCATAGTCTTGGTATTACTGAATTGTTTATATAGTATTAATAAATTTACAACCATAAAAAGAATGACTATTGCATATGATGAGAAAATATAAATAAAATAATTGTTCATAACCGAATATTAGCCTATAAAACTTAAAACAAAAACTACATAAAATATGTTTGAATGGTCAAGGGTGGACTTGAACCACCGACCCCAGCGTTATGAGTGCTGTGCTCTAACCAACTGAGCTACATGACCATTAAACATTAAATCGAAAATAGATAACATCGCCTTCTTCAACCATGTAATCCTTACCTTCTTGCCTCCATACACCAGCAGTTTTCGAGCCTTGATCGCCATTATGTTTTATATAATCACTGTAGGCAACAGTCTCAGCTCTAATAAATCCTTTTTTGATGTCTGTATGTATAATACCCGAACAATCCCTCGCATTAAAACCTTTTTTTGCTGCCCAAGCCCTAGTTTCTTTTGGACCAGAAGTAAAAAAAGTTTTTAATCCTAGTAATTTGTATCCAGCACTTATTATCCTAGATAAGGCACTTTCTGTTAAACCAAGATCTTTTAGGAATTCTTCTTGATCATTTTCATCAAGTTCCGTTATATCTTGCTCAAGGCCAACATCAATAGTGACAAATTGAATATCTGCACCAATTAGTTTCCTAAATTCATCTATCTCTTTTTGGTCAGATTGTTCATTAATGTTTCCAATCACAAACATAGGTTTTTTGGTTAATAATTTCAAATCATTAAGAGCAGTTAGTTCTTCAGAAAATACAAAAGAAGAGGCAAAATTATCTTCTGACAAATGATTAAGTAATGCTGTCATTTCAACACTTAGTATTTCTTTTTCTTTTGGATCAGTTTTACTTTTCTTAAATCTTTCTAGATATTTTTCTAATGTCCCTATATCAGCAAGTATTAGCTCTAAATTAATATCCTCAAAGTCTTCTAGGGGAGTATAATTATCTTTAACATGAATAACTTCTTTATCTTTAAAAAATCTTACGACATGAGCAATAACATCTGTGCTATTAATATGGCCTAAAAATTCATTTCCAAGACCCTCGCCTTTTGATGCACCCTTGATTAACCCAGCAATATCAACAAACTCTATAGATGCGTTTACAACATTCTCAGATTTATTAGTGTCACCTAATGCATTTAATCTTTTATCAGGTACCTGTACATATGCAATATTAGGGTCAATGGTACAAAATGGATAATTATTAGCAGGTATTTTTTGCTCAGTTAATAAATTAAAAATTGAAGATTTTCCAACATTAGGCATTCCAACTAAACCGCATTTAAAACTCATTTTACTTATTATCTCCATTTAGCTTATTCATTAAAGCTGACCCATTTCCTGAGAAGAAATTATCTATTTCATTAATGGTAAAATGAATGCTTTCAAAAATTGACTCTTTGTCTTCCTTGGAAGGTTTTCCCAAGACATATTCGATAACTTTATTCTTATCATCAGGTTTATCTATACCAATTCTTAGTCTCCAAAAATTTTTAGATCCTAACTGTTCAATTATACTATTTAAACCGTTATGACCACCACTTCCGCCACCGAGTTTTAATCTTGTCTTCCCAGCGACTAAATCTAAATCATCATAAACTATAAGTATATTCTCTGGATTAATATTTTTATTCTTAATAAATTTTTTTATTGGGACTCCACTATTATTTATATAGCTCAAAGGCTTCATCATATAAAATAATTTTTCTTGTTGCTTATATTGAAAAATATCTGAATCATATTTTTTTTGAAAATCGAAATCCTTGTTTAGTTTTTCAGACAATAAGTCTAAAAACCAAAACCCAACATTGTGTCTGGTCGATAAAAGTTTTTTATCAGGATTACCAAGGCCAACAATTAGCTGAAGTGACATTAGACTCATATCTTTAAGCATAGAAAATAATTTAAACTATTTACCTTCTTTTGAATCAACTTTTTTGTCGTCTTTATTATCATCTGCAGAATCTTCATCTGCTTTTACATTCGTTGCTTCTGGAGCAGCAAGTTCTTCTGGCGCACCTTCTTCTATAACTTCTTCTTCTGCAGGCATATAACATTTAATTATTGCTGTATCACTTTCTTTCTCACTTGCAGATACAATCTCTACACCGCTTGGCAGAACAATTTCTGACATATGTATACTATGATTAAGGTCTAAATCTGTTACATCTACTTCAAGATTCTCAGGTATATCCTTGGGAAGACAACTAATTACAGTCTCTGAAATTATATGAGATAATTGGCCGCCAGAAATTTTAACTCCTTTACAGATATCTTCATTAATAAATTTTATTGGGACATTAACTTCAATCTTAACGTTCTGGTCTATCATTAAAAAGTCAATGTGAGTAATATCTGATCTTGTTGGATCTCTCTGAACTTCCTTAAGAATAACTTCTACTTTTGTATCACCAATACTTAAATCAATTACATTACTATAAAACTGTGGGTCTTTAGTCTGATTATTAAGCTCAAAAGTATTAACTAATACTGACTGATTATCCTTAGAAGTACCATATATCTCAGCAGGAACTAAGTTTTCTCTACGATAACGTTTAGTTGCTCTTTTGCCAAAATTTTCTCTTTTAACTGCGCTTAATATGTATTGTGATGTCATTTCTAATATTCTCTCTTATTCTTCAAAAATAGGATTATACACTAATCCATGAAGAGTGTACTAACAGATTCTCCATGATGAATCCTTCTTATTGTTTCAGCTAACATCCCAGATACTGAGATTTGCCTTATATTGCCAATACTTTTGGCCTTTTCATGTAAAGGAATTGTATCAGTTACAACTATCTCATCAAGCATTGATTTCTTAATATTTTCATATGCTTTTCCTGACAAGACTGGATGTGTTATATACGCATAGACTTTTTTGGCTCCTTCAGCTTTTAAAGCCTTAGCTGCACCACAGAGTGTGCCAGCTGTATCAACCATATCATCTACCATAATACAACTCGTGCCTTTTACATCACCTATAATTTGCATTACTTCCGATACATTGGCTTGTGTTCTTCTTTTATCAATAATAGCTAAATCACAATTAAGTTGCTTGGCTAACGCTCTAGCTCTTACTACGCCACCAATATCAGGCGAGACTACCAATATATTGGGTAATTTCTGCTTATATATATCAGCAACAAGCAATGGAGTCGCATAAATATTATCTACAGGTATGTCAAAAAAACCCTGAATTTGATCCGCATGAAGGTCAATGGTTAATAGTCTATCAATACCTATACCCTCTATCATATTAGCGACTACTTTCGCTGTAATAGGAACTCTGGCAGATCTAACTCTTCTATCTTGCCTTGAATATCCAAAATATGGGACAACAGCTGTAATTCTTTTTACAGAAGATCTTCTCAGAGCATCAGTCATGACCATTAACTCCATTAAGGTGTCATTGGTAGGCATACATGTTGGCTGGATTATAAAAATATCTTGTCCACGAACATTCTCTTGAATTTCTACAGATATTTCTCCATCGCTAAAAGTTGACACAGAGGCTTTACCTATTGACAACTTTAGATGTGACGCAACTTTCTTAGCTAGCTGCATATTTGAATTTCCTGAAAAAATCATCAAAGGTTTGTCGTTTTTCATAAGCATTTCCAAATTATACTGGGGTGGAAGGATTCGAACCTCCGAATGACTGGATCAAAACCAGCTGCCTTACCGCTTGGCGACACCCCAAAAATAAATTCATTATAAATATATCAAGAGTATCTTGAATTTACTAGCTCCATAGCTATTGATTATTAGCCTAGATTAACATGAGAAATATAATAAGTGTATTCAAAATAACAGTGTTTTTTAAAATCAATACTTATAAAGATGCAATTAAAAATGCTTTCTGATTCTTTGGAATAGCTGATATAGCTGACTTCGCTTTTTCCAAGCTATCAAATGAGACAAAAATTGTTCCCCCTGTCCCAGACATTCGAGCATTACCTAGATTAGATAGAATCTCATAAGATTTTTTAATGGAAGGATATTTATTAAAAACAATCTCTTCAAAATTATTCTGAAAATTATTATTTATATAGTCATCGTATGAATAATATGATGGCTCATCAGGAATCTCAAGGAGACTATATATATCTGATGTTGATACATTATGTTTTCCAAATATCATTATAAACCAAGCAGGTTTTAAAAATATTTTTGTAATCACATCACCTTTACCCTCAACCCATGCATTTTTAGCATTTAAAAAGAAAGGAATATCACTACCCAAAGATAATGCTATTTTATAGAGAGATGGTAATTTAACCTTATGATCATAAATTTCATTCAAGGCAAGCAGAGTTGTTGCGGCATTAGAGCTTCCTCCTCCTAAACCGCCACCAATTGGAATATTTTTTTTTAAAAAAATATCTAAGCCAATATGTTGCATTCTAGATACCTTCTTATAGGCATGTATTGCCTTGATAATTAAATTATCTTTTTCAAGAGATTTTACATTACATTCAAAGTTTATAATGCCATCATTTCTTGTCTTGAAGACCAGCTCATCATTTAAATTTATGAGCTGAAAGATGCTCTGTATATCATGATAACCATCTACTCTTTTTCTTAAAATATTTAGGAAAAGATTAACTTTTGCTGGTGACTTATAGAGGTATTTCATTATTCATTGAGTTAAGTTTTTGCACGAATGATTCATCGTCAGAGTTTCTCTCTAATTCTAGATGAATAATATTTTTAAGCTTATTATAAGATTTATTTTTAATTAATATTTCACAATAATGCAAAATGATTTCCTTGTCTTTATCTCTCTCATAAGAAGCTTCGACAAACTTTAGAGCGTCAACATAATTTCCTCTTTTGTATTCCACCCACCCTAAACTATCTAGGATAGCAGCGCTACCTGGATCATAAAGATGAGCCTCATGTATTAACTCATAAGCCTCATCATATCTTTGGGTGTGAACAGCTAAACTATAACCAAGAGCATTTAAAGTATTCGCATTCTTCTGATCTATGAGCAAGACAGTTGTTAAATCTTTTTCCATTAACTTAATTTCTCTTAATTCTTCATAAGCCATTGCTCTTGCATATAATAAATTAGGGCTTGGCACCTTACTATTTAAATATTTTGTAGATAACTCTATTATCTCCCCATATAATTCATATTCATTTAATAAAGATATTTGTTTCAACATGAATCTTTCTTTAATAGTTGGGGCAAAATATTTATTTATGTGGTTATCTAAAAACAAGATGGCTTTCTCTATGCTATCTGTTTCAACTAGAACGGATGAGGTATGTATTAAAGCAATAATTTTTAAATTATAATTACTCACTCTTTCGTAATGATTAATGGCTTCGGTATAATTTCCTAGTTCGTAGTCATTCAAGCCTCTCAAAATATTAACCTCGTCATTTTCAGAAACAATAGCTGCCAAATATTTTTCAGATAAATTATATTTTTTATTTTCATAAAGAATTCTAGAAATTCTATAAATATTTTCTGGGTTATCAGGATCTCTTTCAAATATATCCTTGATTAATTTTTCCGTTGCAACCATGTCGTTCAATAAGGCATATATTCCTAAAAGTTCATACTCAACCTGCCTGTCTGATGATGGTTTATTCTGTAAAAAATTTTCTAACAAATCTTTTGCTTGTATGTCTCTATGTAACAATAACAAGGAATTAGCGTATAGTCGCACCAAATTCCTTTCACTCAAGGATCCTATTTTATCAATGTAATATATTACCTTTGAAGGCATATTATATGAATATAGCAACTCTATGAAACTTAAATTCAGGGCTTGGTTTTTATTTTTATTTAAATAGTTTTCAAAAAACTGTATGACATTTAATCTGTTTTTATTATCAAATAAAGAATATATCAGTTTACTATAATCACTTTTATTAATAGGTTGAATTTTTTTTATATAACTTTCAAAATATTTTTCAGCTAAAAATATATCAGAATTATCTAAAGATGACTTAATTGCAAATTGATAAGGAGAGTATGAGTTTGGTTCTACTATGAGCCACCTCTTTGCAATTATTTCTGATTTTTTATAATCATAAAGGTTTAGAGAGATCTTGGAAATTTTTTTATATAGCTTAGTGTCTTTTAAAACATCAATATTTTTGACAAATACTCTCAAAGCATCCTTGTTCAGGTTTCTTTCGAGAGCAATGTGGATATAAAGAGAATTATATAAATGATTGTATTTATTATCTATGCTCCCTCCAAGCTGAATCTGATCGTCAACTTGATGTGCTTCGGTTGGATTCTTAGAGCATGACACAACAAATAATGTGATTATTATTAGTAAAATATTCAAATAGTTATGCATAATAGTATAATATATCACATATCCATATTTTCGAAGAAAGTAAGGTAGATACAGGAAAATAATTATGACAATAAATGTGCTAGGTGTTAATCATAAATCCGCCCCTATAGATGTTAGGGAAAAACTAGCATTTGATAAAAATTCTATTCCCAGAGCTCTTGATGATATTAAAAATATTGAAGGTGTGAATGAAGTGGTTTTAATATCTACCTGTAATAGAACGGAAATATATACAGAGAATGATTCTGATAACTCAAAAATAATAAAATGGCTGAATAGCCATCAAAATGCAACCAAAGATTGTGAGCCATTCATGTATAGCTATTATGAAGAAAAAGCTATAAAACATCTTTTTAATGTAGCTTCAGGAGTAGACTCCATGGTTATAGGTGAAAATGAGATACTAGGACAAGTAAAAGATGCCTTTAGAATTGCTGATCAAAATAGTTGTATTAAGTCGTCTTTAAAAAAACTTTTTGAATTTTCTTTTTCTGTCGCAAAACAAGTTAGAACAAAAACAGATATAGGATCTAATCCTGTTTCTTTTATGTTTACCTCTATAACTTTAATAAAGAAAATATTTGATAATATATCGTCAAAAAAAGCTTTGGTTGTCGGCTCTGGTTACATGATACAGTTGGCAATTAAATACCTGCAATCTAACAATGTCAGAGATATAACTTTAACTAATAGAAATTTTGATAAAGGATCAAAAATTGCAAAAGATAATGGGTGTAATTATTCTAAGCTTCAATATCTTCCCAATATCATTGCATCCCATGACATAATTATTTCATGCACATCTAGTACTATTCCAATTATAGGAAAGGGCATGATGGAGAGTTCTATAAATAATATAAATGCTAAGCCCTTCGTTATAATTGATCTGGGAGTTCCAAGAGATGTAGAACCAGAAATATCTGATCTAGAAAATGTTTACCTATATAGTATTGATGATCTAGGGAAAGTGATTAAGAATAACTATAAAATACGCGAACAAGCTGTTGCTGAAGCTGAAAAAATAATAGAGTACAAAATTAAAGATTTTAAAATTTGGCTGGATGAAAATCATTCAGATAATCTAGTAAAACTATATCGTGGTTATGTTGATGATATTACTAATGGAGCTATTATTAAGGCAAAAAAAATGGTTCATTCTGGAGAGAGTCTAGATGATGTGATTTCTTATCTTGCGGAATCGTTAAAAAATAAACTAACGCATGAAACTACATCAAAATTAAAAGAAATTCTTCCGTTACTAGATGAGCCTACTGCTCTAAAAATACAAAATATATTTAAAAAATAAATAATGAATAATAAATTAATAGAAAAATTAGATAATCTCTTTTCAAAACATAAAACTATATCTGAACAACTAGAAGATGAAAATATATATCAGGACCATGAGCTCTTAAAAAAACTTAATAAAGAATTCGCTAAAATAGATCCAATAGTAAATAAGTATAACGAATATAAAGGGCTAATAAGTAATATTGAAGAATCAAAGTTATTCTTGACAGATAAAGAATTTAGAATGATGGCTGAAGAAGATATAGAGAAAAATACAGCTAAAAAAAATATTCTTGAAGGCTATTTTGAAAATGAATTAGTTGATAAGGATCCAAATGATACTAAGGATATTTTTCTTGAAATTAGAGCTGGTACCGGTGGCGATGAAGCTGCGATATTTTCTGGAGATTTATTTAAAATGTATTCCAAATATGCAGAGAAAAATTCATGGGATATAGAGTTACTAAATGTTACAGAAAGTGATCATGGGGGATATAAAGAATTAATTCTAAAAGTTACAGGTACTAATGTTTATGGTCAGCTCAAGTTTGAGTCTGGAACTCACAGAGTCCAAAGAGTTCCTAATACTGAAACACAGGGCCGAATACACACATCAGCTTCAACTGTTGCAGTATTGCCAGCGGTGGATGAAATAGATCAAATTGCAATTAATCCGTCGGATTTACGAATAGATACTTATAGGGCTTCTGGTGCTGGCGGCCAACATATAAACAAGACCGACTCAGCTGTTAGGATCACTCATATACCATCAGGCACAGTTTCAGAATGTCAAGATGGAAGATCTCAGCATAAAAACAAAGCTCAAGCAATGTCAATGTTATATTCTAGATTACTAATGCATGAACAAGAACAAAGAAAAAAAGATACTGCTGAGGAAAGGAAAAATTTAATTGGTAGCGGGGATAGGTCAGAACGTATCCGCACATATAATTTTCCTCAAGGTAGAATTACTGACCATAGAATTAATCTTACTCTATATAAACTTGATCATATTTTGGAAGGGAATATTGAGCCATTAATTGATGAGCTAAAAAAAGCATCACTAAATTAAAATGTTATTAACACTAGAAAAGATATTAGTACAGTCCTTAACTGACATTAAAAGTCAACCTGATAAAAATATAACTAGGTCAGATATTATATATTGCTTAATGGAAGCGATTGGTAAAGATAAATCCTACATAATAACAAACCATGATGAAAAAATTGGCGGCAATCAATTAATAAAATTTAATTTCTTTTTTAATTCTCTGAAAGATGGAGTGCCTCTGGCATATGTTCTGGGTAATCAATTTTTTTATAAATATAAATACTATGTTAACCATAATGTATTGATACCCAGACCTGAAACAGAAATAATAATTTCTGAAATAATTAACCGTGGAGATCAGGTATACAAAACAAAACAAAAATTTAATGTAATAGATGCTGGATCAGGATCAGGCTGCATTGGTTTAAGTATTGCTTCTGAAAGAAATGAATGGAATGTTATCTTGTCGGAAAAATCACTTGGGGCGTCAAAAATATTGAACAAAAATTACCAATCAGAATATAGAAATAATTGTTTTCTGGTAATGAGTGACTGGTTAAGCGCCTTCAAGAAAGACACTGCAGATATAATTGTATCCAATCCACCATATGTCAAGACTAATTGTACTGAGATTGATAAAAACGTTAGTGATTATGAGCCTGCCGAAGCATTATTTTCTCCTGATGGAGGTTTATCTGACATAAAACGAATTATCTCTGAATCTAAAAAGGTATTGAAAAAAGATGGTTTATTGTTTATTGAGAATGGTTTTGACCAATCTGAAAAAGTAGTAGAAATATTGAAAGAAAACTATTATGAAGACATAGATATTATATTAGATTATAATAATATAAAGAGATTTACAGTCTCAAGAAACCCATAGTATGAACAAAGAAACAATAATAAAAATTTCAGATCTAGCAAAGATTGATATAAAAGATGATCAGATAGATGATATTTTGACTAGTTTGGAAAAAATATTAAACCTAGTTGATGAAATGAATTCAGTAGATACTGATAACGTTACTCCAATGTCTCATCCTCTGAATCTTAAGCAAGAATTACGCAAAGATACAGTGGAAGCTTCTAATCAAAGAGAGTTGTTCCAAAAAAATAATAAATATACAGATAATGGATACTATATAGTTCCAAAAATAATTGATTAATATGCATAATAAAACTGTTTCAGAACTAAAAAAAGATTTAGAGAAGAAGAAGATAAGTTCGGTTGAACTTACTAATCATTTCATTGATAGAATTAAGAGCATAGACTCTCAATTGAATTCCTTTATCTCGCTAACAGAAGAATATGCAATTACTCAGGCTAAAAAAATAGATTTGGAAATTTCTAAGGGTAAAATTAGGCCACTAGCAGGAATACCGCTTGCTCAGAAAGATATTTTTTGTACAAAAGGCCTAAGAACGACATGTGGATCAAAAATGCTAGAAAATTTTATTAGTCCATATAATGCAACAGTTGTGGAAAAACTTAATGACGCGGGCATGGTTATTATTGGTAAGACAAATATGGATGAATTTGCTATGGGGTCATCAAATGAAACTAGTTACTTTGGTGATGTTAAAAACCCATGGAATACAGAGTATGTTCCTGGGGGATCATCTGGAGGTTCTGCAGCTAGTGTTGCCGCAAGACTTATACCTTGCTCAACAGGCACTGATACTGGAGGCTCAATAAGACAACCAGCTTCTCTAACAGGTGTTTGTGGTATCAAACCAACCTATGGAAGAGTATCAAGATATGGAATGATTGCGTTTGCCTCGAGCTTAGACCAAGCAGGGGTTTTTACTAGAACAGCAGAAGATTGCGCTATACTTTTAACTCATATCTCCGGACATGATCCTAAGGATTCAACTTCATCAAGAAAAGATGTTCCGGATTATGAAAAAGAATGTAAACAAAAATTTACTAGCATAACAATTGGCATACCTGTTGAATTTTTAGATGGCTTAGATGATACGGTCAAAGAAGTTTTTGAAGAGAATATTAAGGTACTCGAAAAAAATGGATGTAAATTTAAAAAAATTAGTCTCAAAAGTTCAAGACTTGGCGTATCTGCTTATCAGGTAGTAGCTCCAGCTGAATGTTCTTCCAATTTATCTAGATTTGATGGCGTTAGATTCGGACACAGAGCTGACAATACCAAAAATATTGATGATTTATATAAAAAATCAAGATCAGAGGGTTTTGGTCAAGAAGTTAAGAGAAGAATATTGATTGGAACATATGCTTTATCGGCAGGATATTATGATGCCTATTATCTTAAAGCACAAAAAATAAGAAAAGTTATTTCTAATGAATTTACAGAAGCATTCAAAGAAGTTGATCTAATATTAGGACCAACTGCTCCTGATTGTGCATTTAAAATTGGAGAAAAGGTTAATGATCCTATTGCAATGTATCTTTCAGACGTCTTTACAGTCAGCACGAATCTTGCGGGTTTACCGGCAATGTCTTTACCAATGGGTTTCAAAAATAACCTACCTCTTGGCTTACAGATAATTGGTAATCATTTCGATGAAGCAAAAATATTATCATTAGCTCATCACTACCAACAAATAACTGACTGGCATACAAAAAAACCAAAAGTATCTGGAGATTAATATGTGGGAATCAGTTATAGGTTTAGAGATTCATGTTCAGCTCAATACAAAGAGTAAGATTTTTTCCCCTGCATCTACCAATTTTGGTGCACCTCAAAACACTCAGGCTTGCGCTATTGACTTAGGAATGCCAGGTGTATTACCAGTCTTGAATGAAGAGGCTGTAATCATGGCTATCAAATTTGGAATAGCTGTTGGATCTGAAATTTTAGATAATTCTATTTTTGCTAGGAAAAATTATTTTTATCCAGACCTACCTAAGGGTTACCAAATTTCACAATATGAGATACCAATCGTATCTGGTGGAGCTATGGAAATTATTACAAATGGTAAGTCTAAAATAATTAATCTCACAAGAGCTCACCTGGAAGAAGATGCTGGTAAATCAATTCATGATTTATATCCAAATGAAAGTGCTATTGACCTTAACAGGGCTGGCACGCCACTGATAGAAATTGTTTCAGAACCTGAAATGGAAAATGCAGAAGAAGCTGTTCAATACTTAAAAAATATACATTCATTAGTTCGATACCTTGGGATTAGTGATGGCAATATGCAAGAAGGATCATTTAGGTGTGATGCAAATATTTCACTAAAAAAGAAAGGCTCCACTAAATTAGGAACCAGAGCAGAAATAAAAAATATTAATTCTTTTAAATATGTAGAAAGCGCGATTAATCATGAAATTGAACGCCAAGCAGCAATACTTGATAGAGGCGATAGTGTTGCCCAGGAAACTAGATTATATGATCCATCGAAAGATGAAACAAGGTCAATGAGATCTAAGGTAGAAGCCAATGATTATAGATACTTTCCTGACCCAGACCTGCTTCCAGTATCCATAAGTCAGGATTTAATTGAAGATATAAAAAGTAATATGCCTGAACTCCCGGGCGCAAAAAAAACAAGGTTCATAAGCCAATATGGGTTAAATGAGTATGATACAGTTATATTGGTCTCGGATAGAGAGTTATCTGAATATTTTGAAAGTACACTAAAAGACTCAGATTTAAATCCTAAAATGACAGCAAACTGGATTATTACAGAAGTTCTTGCTCTAGCTAAAAAGGCCTATTTATCCGTAAAAGACTACCCTGTCTCATCAGAGGACTTAAAATATTTACTATCAAACGTAACAAATGAAACTATCTCTAGTAAACAGGCTAAAGATGTTTTTGAAAGAATGTGGGATAATAAGGAAAATCCTAGAGATATCATAGAAAATGAAGGTATGAAACAAATCTCTGATATAGGCGAATTGGATAAAATAGTTGATAATATTATTAAAAACAATTATAAAAGTGTAGAAGAGTATCAAAGTGGCAAAGATAAGCTTTTAGGCTTTTTTGTAGGACAAGTTATGAAAGAAACTCAAGGTCAAGGCAATCCCAAAATTATAAATCAACTGCTTAAGGAAAAATTAAAAAAATGATTAGTGATATATTTAGAAAAATAAAAGGTACTTTCTCAACAGATTTATCTATTGATTTAGGAACGGCAAATACACTTATATATGTGAAAGGTCGGGGTATCGTGTTAGATGAACCTTCTGTGGTTGTAGTTAGAGACGAGCGTAGTGCGAATGGAAGGAAAATTGAAGCAGTTGGGATAGAGGCAAAAAAAATGTTAGGTAGAACTCCAGTTGGATTACAAGCTATAAGACCAATGAAAGATGGTGTAATTTCAGATTTTATGGTCTGCGAAAAAATGCTTCAACATTTTATTAGAAAAGTTCATGATAGTAAATTTTTTAGACCAAGCCCCAGAGTCTTGGTGTGTGTCCCATGTGGTGCAACACAGGTTGAAAGGAGAGCAATTAAAGAATCAGCCTCCGGTGCAGGCGCAAGAATAGTACATTTAATAGATGAACCAATGGCAGCGGCTATAGGGGCTGGAATGCCTATAGATGAAGCTAGAGGGTATATGGTCCTTGATATTGGAGGAGGAACATCTGAGGTAGCTACAATTTCACTAAATGGAATAGTTTATGCGTCATCCACTAGAATTGGTGGCGATACATTTGATGACCAGATTATCGCATATGTGAGAAGGAATTATGGGTGCGTTATAGGTTATCCGACTGCAGAAAAAATAAAACATACGGTTGGATGTGCATATCCTAGTAGTGACTTACTTGAAATAGAAGTAAAAGGAACAAATCTATCTGCTGGTGTACCGCAATCATTTACTGTTAATAGTAATGAAATACTGGAAGCCCTTCAGGATTCACTCCAAGGTATTATTGGTGCAGTTAAAACTGCACTTGAACAAACGCCTCCTGAGCTAGGCGCTGATATACATGAGCGCGGAATGGTTCTAACAGGTGGCGGGGCGCTCTTAAGAGACTTAGATAAACTCATTACGGAAGAAACAGGCATGTATGTTATCGTGGCTGAAGACCCAATGAGTTGCGTAGCAAGGGGTGGCGGAAAAGTATTGGAAATTATTGACAAAGAAGGAATTGAATTTCTATCCGTTGACTAATAATGGAACGCTTTTATAAAAAAAGTACTGCAGATTTTTATACCCTAATATTTTTATTGTTTCTATCTGTTGGCACTATAGTTCTAGATTATAAATATAATCAAATTACATATATTAGGTCGGTTATCAATGACTTAATTGTTTATCCGATCGACAGAATATCAAACTTACCTAGATTATTTATAAATCAGTTAATTGCAGAATCAAGTAATATAAAAGATTTGGAGCTTGAGTTAAAAATTCTAGAAAAAGAAAATATGTATTTAAAGATACAAGTGCAGGAATTAAATTCATTGAAAGATGAAAATACAAGATTGAGAAAAATTTCTAAAGCATCAATCATAACATCCAAAAAACAAACTATAGTCAAAGTTATCAGCAATACCGCAAGTCCAAACAAAAGAGTTGTCTCTATTGATAAAGGTGAAAAATATGGAGTTTATATAGGTCAAAATGTTATTGGTGTTGATGGCTTAGTGGGGCAAGTAATAGAAACAGCATTTGTTTCGTCAAAAGTTATTCTAATAACTGAGTCCACTCATACTGTTCCGGCAGTTGTCGACAGAACTGGCGATAATATTTTAGTAACTGGCCATGCAGATGATGGAAAACTAATCGTTCCATATGCTCAAATGGGGGTAGATATAGTTATTGGTGATGTTATCTCTACGTCTGGTCTTGCAAATAGATTTAAAGCTAAAATACCAATTGGAATAGTTGTTAAAAAAACCAGCAATCGAGACAAAGAATTTAGTGATATTGAAATTAAGCCTTTTGAAAAAGTTGGTCAAATGTCAGAATTAATATTAATCTGGGACTATAAGCCAAAGGATAAAGTTAATGAATAATTTTATAGTTATAACACTATCGTTACTGTTATCCATTATCTTGACAATTACAACATTTCCACTTGGATATTTTGCTCCTGACTGGATACATTTATTTTTGATATATTGGATATTAGCTACCCCGGGATCAATTGGATTATTTACCGTATGGATGATTGGGCTTCTAGTAGATGTAGTTCTTGGTTCCACACTAGGGGTTAATGCATTAGTATATAGTTTAATTGCCTACCTTGTCTTTAAATCATATATGGCAATACGTTATTTAACTGTTTTACAACAAGGAATTCTTATTCTTTTACTCTTACTTGCTAAGTGTACGCTGATTTTATGGATTGATGACATGATGGGTACTTCTAATTACACTACCTCTATATACTGGACACCTTTAATTAGCGCATTAGCTTGGCCTTTGGTTTATTATTTTTTAAGAAATCTTAGAAGAAAATACAATGTTACTTAATGAATATACTTTCTAATCTACATGATAAAGAATTATCTGATTTTTTAGATAAGACCCTTAATAATTATTACGATAAAGTTATAACTGAAAACCTTTCTATTAATCTTAATAAAGACAACATTGAGCTGATTAACGCAAACTATAAGGAAGCTGTTTCCATTTCGGTAGATTTTCTCGATGAAGCAATTAATAATAAAATAAAATTAAGACTCTCTGGAAAGAAAGATATATTTGGCAAATTATTTCCAATAAAAAACTCTACACTACTAGATTGCACTGCTGGATATGGAAGAGATAGTTACGTTTTAAGGTTAATGGGTTTTAATGTCACAATGATAGAAAATAGTCCTGTCATGTCATTATTATTAAATGATGCATTGAAAAAACTAAAGTTATTAAACTTTACGATGTATCATGGAAATTCTTATGACTATTTAAGCCATTCTAAAAAATATTATGACTATATCTATATAGATTTTATGTTTAATAAACTTAAAAAAAATTCTCTATCATCTAAAAATGATGAAACTTTAAAGCTAATATCATTTCAGGAGAATAATAAAAATAACCTTATCAGGCTTGCTATAAAAAAATCAAATAGCCGAGTAGTAGTTAAAGAACCTAAACATTCATTGAGTAATATACTAAAACCAGAATATACTATAAAAACAAAACTTTTAAATTTCAATATATATAAGGGTGGTAATGGATAAACTTAATAATATAATGCAATGTATATATCTGGAGAGTAAAAATAAGAATATTATTTTATATGAAAAATCCGATAGTCATATACATAAATCTTTGAAATTTTTAAATATAACTTACCAATATTTGTCTCAGTTAGATGGGTTATCAAAGCTTAATCCTGATAATGTATTACTGTTATTGTCGATTAATGACAACATGATTAACCATGATGATTTCTATAGGGAGGTTGGAAGCATAATGTTAAAATATCCAGATAATTTTATTATAATTAATGAAATTAATAAAATAGACTACTTAGATAATCTAGTACATAAATCTCTAATGTCATTAGGTTTCAAATTAAGCTCACAAATCAATCATGATGATATCTTTTTGCTCTTTTATACTTATAATATAGGTAATTATAAAAATTCACCGGACTGGTTGAACAGCGAAAATTGGGCAAACCCGGAATTATGGGAGAAATGAACATGGAAGATTTAATAAAAAAAATACTTAAGGAGCAAATTCAGGATTCTTTGGTTACGGTAGAAGGAGGAGAATCCAAATATACAGTTCGAGTTGTTAGCGATATATTTAAAGGTAAAACTATAATCGATCGACATAAGGTTATATATTCAGCTTTAGATAGTTATATTAAATCAGGTGAAATACATGCATTAACTATCAAATCATTGACAATTGATGAGAGTAATAAAGCCTAACCAAAAACTTTTTAATAAATCAAAGATTATCCATGTAGACATGGATTCCTTCTATGCTTCAGTTGAGATCAAAGAAAGACCTGAATTAAAATTTAAGCCAGTTGCAGTTGCAGGTAGCTCTGAAAATAGAGGTGTTGTCACCACATGCAACTACATAGCTAGAAAATTTGGTATACGCTCAGCAATGCCTTCTGTGATTGCAAAAAGGCTATGTCCTGAGATAATTTTTTTACCTGTAAATATGGAAAAATATAGAGCTATCTCTAAAGAAACACATAAAATTTATAAATGTTACACAAAAATTATTGAACCAATATCACTTGACGAGGCCTATCTAGACGTTACCGACTCTGAATATTGTCAAGGCGACCCAGAAGAAATGGCACGACAAATAAGACAAAAGATTTTTGAAGATTTAGGGATTACTGCTTCAGCCGGGATTTCTTCTAATAAATTTTTAGCAAAAATTGCTAGTGACTGGAATAAGCCTAATGGTCAATTTTCTATCCCTGATAAAGATATTCAAAACTTTATATTAAAAGTAAATATTAGGAAAATATATGGGGTAGGAGAAAAAACTGAAATTGTATTAAATAAACATAGGATTCAGACATGTAGTGATTTACAAAAATTGAGCAAAGAAAGCCTTATAAAATTACTAGGTAAATATGGCTGTACATTATATTCATTATCAAGAGGTATAGATAACAGATTAGTTGAAGATGATAAGATTAGTAAAAGTTTAAGTGTAGAAGACACTTATGTGAAAGATTTAACTAACTATGATCAGGCTGCTAATGAGTTAAATAAGTTATACTTAGAACTTAAAAAAAGACTTGGTAAAGAAATACATAAAGATAGACTTATCAAATCATGTTTCATCAAGGTAAAGTTCAATGATTTTAAATTAATCACTATGCAGACATCAAATCAAAAAACTGACCATCTTGTTTATTTAAACCTTTTAGAGAAAACTCTTTTAACTAATAAGAAATCAATACGGCTTTTAGGTATAGGGGTGCAGTTTGATAATCGCCCACTTAATCAACTAAATCTTGATATCTCATAAATTATACTAGTAATAATGTTAATTTTTTCTTATGATGGTTGAATACTGAATTTTGGGGGACATATGAAATTCGAAACGATTGCAATCCACGGAGGATACTCTCCGGAAGCTACAACAAACGCAGTGGCTGTACCTATATATCAAACAGCATCTTACTCGTTTAGAGACTCACAACATGGGGCTGATTTATTTGACCTCAAAGAAGCTGGAAATATTTATACTAGAATAATGAACCCTACCTCTGATGTTCTTGAAAAACGTGTGGCAGCAATGGAAGGTGGTATAGGAGCACTAGCTCTAGCATCTGGTTCTGCTGCAACAACATATGCAATCATGACAATCTGTGAAGCTGGAGATAATATTGTTAGTACAAGCACTTTATATGGCGGAACATATACTTTATTTGCTCATCAGTTACCTCGTTTTGGAGTAGATGTTAGATTTGGAGCGCATGATAAAATTGATGATATGGAAAAGTTAATTGACTCAAAAACAAAAGCTATATTTTGTGAATCAATAGGTAATCCAGCTGCAAATGTTGTGGATGTTCCAAAAATGGCTAAAATGGCACATAAGCATGGCATACCATTAATTGTAGATAATACTGTTCCTTCTCCATATTTGTTTAGACCTATCGAGCATGGTGCGGACATTGTTGTTCATTCTCTTACAAAATACATGGGTGGACATGGTACGACAATAGGTGGAATTATAGTTGACTCAGGAAAATTTCCCTGGGCTAAACACAAAAAAAGATTTAGTAGACTAAATACACCGGATCCATCTTATCATGGTGTGGTGTACACAGAAGCGCTAGGAGACTCAGCTTTTATAGGAGCAGCAAGAGTTGTTCCATTAAGAAATATGGGTGCGTGTATATCACCATTCAATAGTTTTTTAATACTTCAAGGTATTGAAAGTTTAGCAGTGAGAATGGATAGACATTGCGAGAATGCAGTCAAGGTTGCAAACTTTCTAATGAAACATCCTGATGTAACTTGGGTAAATTACCCTGGTATTGCAAGTAGCCCAGACTATGAATTAGTTAAAAAACTAATGGGCGGCAAGGCATCTAGTGTTTTAAGTTTTGGAATTAAAGGCGGAAAAAGTAATGGGTCTAAATTTATAGACAATCTAGATCTTATTGTTAGGTTAGTAAATATTGGTGATGCAAAATCTTTAGCGTGTCATCCTGCATCTACTACGCATAGACAATTATCACCTGAAGAACTTAAAGAAGCTGGAGTGCCTGAAGACTTAGTGAGACTATCTATCGGTATAGAAAATTCCGAAGATATTATCAATGATATTAGTCAAGCTCTTGATGGTGTATTTGGAAAAACTAAAAATAAAAAATAATTTATTTATTTTTTAATATAGATTTCATTGCCTAGCTCTTTAAATTCTTTGGATTTTTCGTCCATTCCGAAGTCAACAGCTACTTTTATATTCTCTATGCCTTTATTGTTAGCATAGTCTCTAATATCTTGGGTTATTTTCATTGAACAGAAATGTGGTCCACACATTGAACAAAAATGAGCAACTTTTGCGCTTTCTTGAGGTAAAGTTTCATCATGAAATTCTTTAGATTTATAAGGGTCTAGTCCTAGATTAAATTGATCTTCCCATCTAAATTCAAACCTAGCCTTAGATAGGGCATCATCGCGATACTGAGCAGATGGGTGTTGGTTGGCTAAGTCAGCAGCATGTGCGGCAATCTTATATGCAATTAAACCGTCCTTCACATCATCTTTATTTGGCAATCCCAAATGTTCTTTTGGAGTGACATAACACAATAGAGCTGTTCCATATGAACCAATATTGGCAGCGCCAATAGCTGATGTAATATGGTCATATCCAGGAGCAATATCAGTTACAAGAGGACCTAATGTGTAAAAAGGTGCTTCATTACATAATTCTTCTTCTAAGACAACATTTTCCTTAATCATGTGAAGGGGGATATGTCCAGGTCCCTCTATCATCACCTGTACGTCATGCTTCCAAGCTTTTTTAGTTAATTCACCGAGTGTCTTTAATTCAGAGAACTGTGCATCATCATTAGCGTCAGCTATGCTTCCAGGTCTCAAACCATCTCCTAAAGAAAAAGAGACATCGTATTTTTTCATAATTTCACAGATATCATCATAATTTGTATACAAGAAATTTTCTTTATGATGAGTTAGGCACCACTTAGAAATAATCGACCCACCTCTAGAAACAATACCTGTTAATCTATTCATAGTTTTTGGTATGTAACTCAAAAGTACGCCAGCATGAATAGTAAAGTAGTCAACACCTTGCTCAGCTTGCTGAATCAATATTTCTCTAAAAATGTCATAACTTAAATCTTCTGGTTTTCCATTAACCTTTTCTAAAGCTTCATATATAGGAACTGTTCCTATAGGGACAGGAGAGTTTCTAATGATCTGCTCTCTAGTTTCATATAAATTTTTCCCAGTAGATAAATCCATTACTGTATCTGCTCCCCATCTAACGGACCATAATAACTTATCAAGCTCTTCACTAATATCAGACTTTACTGGAGAATTACCAATATTAGCATTTACTTTAGTTAAAAAATTTTTCCCGATAATCATTGGTTCTATTTCTGGGTGATTAATATTACATGGTATAATCGCTCTTCCTTCGGCAACTTCTTTTCTAACAAACTCTGGAGTGATTTTATTATTATGATTAGCAATATTTCTAAAGATATTTTCTCTAATAGATACATATTCCATTTCTGAAGTAATAATCCCTTTTTTTGCATAATGCATTTGAGTGATGTTTCTGTTTTTAGCTTTTCTAGCAATCTTGGTTATTTCATACTGAGCATTATCAAAACTCTTTTTTAAATTGTCCAGATAACTTCTTTCGTACTGGATACTATCATCTCTATCAGCAATCCATGGCGACCTTGTTTTTTTGAGTCCCAAAGATACGTCAATTTTATATTCTGGGTCAGTATAAGGACCCGTTGTATCATAGACGTATATTGGCCCATTAATTTGAGTAGTATCGTTAAGCTTTGTAGGTGTTTGCTTAATCATTCTTGAGGGAACACGAATATCTGGAGTAGAGCCACCTATATAGTGTTTTTCTGAAGCAGGAAAATTATTTGAGTATTCGTTTATATCAATTTTTTTATCATTCATATGATTGACCAGCTTATGTTAATTGCTTAGCTTTTGACTTATAATGTAACAATACTAAACTTACCAATGAAATGAAAGTAGATAATACCGATACAATAAATATGGTAGAAAATCATATCAGGTCTCTGAATGTTATTGATAATAATGTCTTGAATGTTCTTAAATTAATCCCTAGAAAATTATTTACTCCTAAAGCTTATATAAATTTTTCACATGTAGATATAAATATCCCTATTGGTAATAATCAACATATGCTGATGCCATCTATTGAGGCAAAATTACTGCAAGCATTAAACATACAATTAAACGAAGATATTCTTGTGATAGGTTCTGGCACAGGGTATCTATCCTCATGTGCTTCATTGTTGGGAAATAAGGTTCACTCAATTGATATAGATAATCATTTAGTGGAAGTGTCTAAAAAAAATTCAAATCAAAATTTTTTGAAAGGAAATATTCTATATGAATGTCTAGATTTAATGAGTAATCTTTCAATTATTAGAAAATATAATATTATCATCCTTACGAGTAGTATTGATGATTTAAGCCTTATAACAGATCATATGTCCAATCAGTCTCGCGCGTTTATATTTTTTGGTAAGAAGACAGCCCCAGTAAAAACAGGGTTCCTAATTAAAAAATCAAAAACATCTGGTTTATCTCAGGAATATATAGCTGAGACCGATGTTAGTCACCTTATTGTAGAAAAAAATGATTGAAAAAAATGTATTAGAAATTAGTAAGATATTAAATGATGCGAGTATTACTCCCACCATTCTTGATGTGAGGGAAAAATGGGAATATGATATATGTCATATAGAAAACTCAGTTCATATTCCGATGGGTCAAATTACTGAAAAGAAAGATGATTTAAATCATAATGATATGATTATAGTGGTTTGTCACCATGGAGTTAGAAGTAGAATGGTTGCTAAATATTTGGATGCCAATGGGTTTACCAATATAATTAATTTAAGAGGAGGCGTTGATGCTTGGTCAAATGAAGTTGACCCATCTATGACCAAATATGTTTAGTTTTAGATTTTTCATAATAATGTTAGTAATTACATTGTCACCTATTGCATATTCAGCAGATATCCTTGATATATATAATAGAGCTCTAAAATTTAATAATGATTTGAAAATTATTTCTAATAATAATGAAATTTCAAAAGAAAAGTATAATCAAACATCATCATCTTTATTTCCTGAAATAGGGATCAGTGCAAGTACACAAGAAATTAATACTAATAAGTATGATGGTTCTGGAACAATAGGAGACTATGCAAGCGAAACTGCTACACTAAAAATAACTCAGCCTCTTTTACGTATTTATTTTTTTGATGAACTTAACAAAGCTGAAGCGAATATAAATAAATCTCAAATAGAGATATCAAATTATAAAAGAAATTTGATTATCAAATCTGCAGAACTATATTTTTCATTAATTAATTCTAACAATAAATATAAGGCAGAATTAATAAAAAATGAAATTATGTCGTTGAAATATGATAATGCAGAAAAGCTATTCTCAAATGGATATATCACAGATATTGAGTTAAACAAACATGAGAATAATTTTAATATTGCAAGTATAGAACTAGATGTATCTTTGAATGAATTAGAGTTAGTTAGGCAAGATATCTATATCTTTACTGGTAGAGAAGCTCTGGATATACATGAGCTAGATACTATAACTGATATACCATTTACAAATTATGAAACAAAGTTACTAATATCTAAAGCAATTACATCGTTTGATAGTATAAAGCTAGCTCTTCTAGATGTTGATATTTCTAAGCATGAAATGAAGTCTAATAGATCGCAACACTACCCTACTGTTGACTTAATAGCGACATATGACTATTCGGATACAAGTAGTGGATCAAGACTAGGAAGAACGACAAGAGAATCAAATACAATAGGATTAACAGTAAACTTTCCAATCTATCAGGGTGGATATCAAAGTTCAAAAGTAGAAGAGTCTCGGTATAAATATGAAAATGCTAAAGTGAGTTTAGATCAACTAAGAAGATCTATTAAGAGAGATATAACTGATAAAGTAAATAATCATAATCTATTAAAGAAGCTTATAGTTGCTAATAAGAACAGGTATGAAGATGCTAATCTTGATTTTATAACTACTAGAAATGGCTTGCAGTCAGGACTATACACTAACGTTGAATTAAAAGATTCTGAATATAAGCTTACTATTGCTAAACATGAATTAATATCAAATACTCTAAAATATCTCTTAACGGATCTTGAGTTAAAAAAATATTCGTCAGAATTAAGCATTGAAAGTATTAAAGATATAAACCAAATTCTCATTTGGTAAGTCTCATAATTAAATGTTTAAATATAATTTATTTCTATACCTGTTAACTCCTTACTTAATACTAAAAGTCATATTTAGTGCTATTAGAAGAAAAAGTGGCATTACTTTTATCCTGCAAAGGCTTGGACTTATGAGGCCAAAATTAAACAGAGAAACAATATGGATTCATGCATCGTCTATCGGTGAAACTAAAATTGCATTATCATTACATGCAAAACTTATGCTTATTTATCCTGAAACATTATTTTTTATAACCACCACAACATCCTCGTCGAAATCTTTAATCATAGAGTCCGAAAAATTAAAACATTATTACTTGCCGTTAGACTGGCAAATGACTATTAAACGGTTCATTGCTTTAATTAAGCCCAGAGTTTGTATAATAATTGAAACAGAAATATGGCCTAATTTAATAAATATATGCAAAAATAATAAAATTCCAATTACGATTATTAATGGTCGTCTTTCAAGTAAGACTTTGAAGGCTAACAAGTTAATAAAGAATATATATGAGTTGGTTCTTCCAAAAATTAATCTAATAATGTGTAAATCAGAATTAGAAAAAGAAAATTTTATAAATCTTGGTAGATCTAATTTAAATATAGAGGTTACTGGTAATATAAAGTTTTCGCAATACAATACTATTGCCACTAAAGACAATATAATCAATAAAAAATATGTTTTAGCTGTATCTACTCAACCAGATGAAGAAAGGCAAATTATTACAGAATGGTTGAAGGCTCATGAAAAAAAAGTACTCCTTGTTGTAGCGCCTAGGCATCCAGAAAGGTTAGGAGATATTTTATCTGACCTGCCGCTAGATAGAATAGAGATTGCTATTAGAAGTAAAAATGAAAGAATTAGAAATTCTACACAAATTTACATAGCTGATACAATTGGTGAAATAGAAGGTTTGATAGAACATTGTGAGTTCGTTTTTGTAGGAGGATCATTAGTTGATCATGGAGGGCATAATTTTCTTGAAGCAGCTTCTTATGGGAAAACTATTATTGTGGGCCCATATATGTATAACTTTATAACTGAGACAGAAGAATTTCTAAAGAAAAATGCAATGATTATGATTAAGAATTCAAGTAGCTTGAAACATGTATTTGAAAGACTACTAAAGTCTAGACAAAGAAGGGAGTTATTTGGTACAAATGCTAAAAAAATTATGGAATCAAAAAAAGATATAATTAATAATTATTGTAAATCTATTCAGGCATTAATTGTTGAAAAATAACTCGAAAGAAATGTTTCATAGTCAAAACGAAGATATTTTTTATTTTTAATTAATGACCTCTGAAGTCTATGTAAATTTGATTTCCTATCCTGCTCCACTAAATGTCTTCTGAATGACTTGTCAAAATCTAATATCCAGATTTTTAAATTACTGCTATCAAGAGGATCCTCAGAAACCATAATATTGTTTATATTTAAATCACCATGATAAACACCTAACATATGCATTTTTGCAACCTTTATTCCAATCTGTTTGAAAAGCTCTGGTCTTTCATAATTTAAAGATGCGCCTTCCTCATAATTTTTTGGTTGTTGAATAAGTAATTCATTTAGAGTTATAGCAGGGATTGCTTCTGTAACTAAGTTAGCCTTATATGAAATTCCACTATATGTAACCCACCCAATCAATGGCTTGCAAGTATTAAAACTATACTTATGCAGGTAATTTAATATTTCAAATTCTCTATAGGAGCGTGTGCTCTTAATATCATTATATAAGTACCAGTCATTCAGAAAAGCCATCATTCCTTTTCGAAAATAGTGCTTCTTAACCCATTTCCCATCATTGATCCATTCTACATTCTGGCTTTCATTTGTTAGAAATACATCGTTAGAAAATAATTCTTCTATATTAATTCCTACATCTTTATCATAGAATATTATCTTATTATCAATTTTTTTAGTTATTATACTCAAATTATGTCTCAGGCTATTAATTCGTTAAAATCGATCTGCATCATAAGATTATCATCTATTGGTGATATTACGCATATGATTCCAATAATAAAAACTTTACAAGTACACTCCCCTATGACAAATATTACATGGATTATAGGAAAAACAGAATACCAATTAGTTAAAAATATTAAGAATATAGAGTTTATTGTAATTAATAAAAGAAAATTTATTGAAACTATCATAGTACTTTTAAAGCTAAGGAAAAGAAAATATTTTGATGTCTTACTGCATATGCAAGTATCTTTAAGATCAAATTTAATGACTTTATTTATAAAAGCTACACGCAAGATTGGTTTTGATAGGAGTAAATCAAAAAATTTTCATAGTTTATTTATTGATGAAAGTATAAATTCCTCTGGTAATACGCATGTTCTTGAGACATTTTTTTATTTTTTATCAAAGATAGGGGTAAAAGAAAAGGAGTATGATAAAGATATAAATATTAAAGATTCCAGAATCTCTACTCCTCCTTCAAAAGGAAAATATATTGTGTTTAACCCATTTACAAGCTCTCGTAAATTTAATTATAGAGAATGGGATATTAATAATTATAAAATAATTATAAATTATTTAGCTAAAAACTATGGTATTAGTTCTGTGATTGTTGGTGGCCATAGTAAATATGAATTAGAAAAATCTATTTTATTTAATAAAATAAATAATGTAACAAATATGGTTGGGAAAACAAACTTGCAAGATGTTTATAATTTAATAAAATCATCTGAATTATACATTGGTCCTGACTCTGGTACTCTCCATATGGCATCCATGCTTTTAAAACCAGTAATAGGTTTGTATGCAACATCTAATCCTTTAAGAACTGGTCCTTACTATGAGATGAAATATACTGTTAATAAATATCCTGAAGCTTTAATGATGTTTAACAAAAAAACTGAAGATGCCGCTAAATGGGGAGAACGTATACGTAATAAAAATGCAATGTCATTAATTAAAACCCAGGATGTGATTGCCAATATAGATAAAATATTAAAGTTTTGAGACTTTATCTATTATTGATGTTGAAGACTTACCTTCAATCAAATCAATTAAAACTACTTTTTTTCCATTTTTAGCTAGGCAGTCCTCACCAGCAACTTTTTTTCCTTTGTAATCACTACCTTTAATTAAAATTTCTGGTAAAATTTCACATATTATTTCCTCAGGACTTTCATTATCAAATAGGATGATATGATCTACAGAGCTTAAGCATGATAAGACATATGCTCTATCAAGCTCTGAAACAATTGGTCTGTCTTTAGATTTAATTTTTTTAATAGATAAATCACTATTAAGGGCAACTATCAAGATATCACCAAGTTTCTTAGATTCTTCTAAAATATAAGTATGTCCTGCATGAAGGATATCAAAACATCCATTGGTCATTACAATTTTTTTATTATTAGACTCATAAGATAAGCACAAGTCTTTAAGAGATTTTAAGTTTCTTATTAGTTTATTATTTTTTAGATTCATGAGCTAATTCACTTTGATTTACACTTGTTGATCCAAGTTTTTGCACAGATAGACCAGCAGCTATATTAGACATTTTTACTGCCGAAGCAATACTCCGCCCTGCAATAATGTAAGAAGATAGTATTGATATAACAGTATCTCCAGCTCCTGTAACATCAAACACATCTTGTTGAGATGCAGAATATGGTGTAGATTTTTTTGATTCAAATAGCGTCATCCCTTTTTTACCTTCAGTCACAAGCAAATATTGTAAAGAAAGTTTTTTTCTCAGTTTCTCACCTTTCTCTTTAAATTCTTTTATATTTTTAGATATTCCAGCCACTGCTTCAAACTCGCTTAGATTAGGTTTTAACAAAAATGCTTTTTTATAAAAGTTAAAGTCTAACCCTTTAGGGTCTACAAAAGTTTTAATACCAAGCTCGAAAGCTTTAGATAAAACTTTTTTAACGAGCGGTTTAACCATTCCTTTGTCATAATCAGAAATAATGATGCCGTCATAATCATTTAAAGTTATTCCCATCGATTTAAAGGTACTTATAACTTTTTTTGATAGGTTTTTATCCTCATGATCAATTCTCATTATCTGCTGATTTTTATCAATTACTCTTAATTTGATTGTAGTTCTTATCTTCGAATCTTCTATGGGCTTATAATTAATTTTTGATGATGAAATGATTTCATATAATTTTACAGAAGCTTCGTCTTTACCCGTCAATCCCACCAAAGTAACATCCATGCCAAAATCAGATAAATTTTTTGCAACGTTAGCAGCTCCACCAGGCTTATCTATCGATGATGAAACATCTAATATAGGAACAGGAGCTTCAGGTGATATTCTATTAACTTGCCCCATCCAATATCTATCTAGCATAATGTCTCCAATAACTAGTATTTTCTTTTTTGGAATCATTTACTTATCTAAGATAACGGTTAACCACTCATTATGTTTGTCATAAGTCCCTTTAATAAGGCTGAAATAATTTTCTTGAAGCATCTTAGTTATAGGGCCAGGTATTCCATTGTTAATTTTTGTTTTGTCTATCTCTATTATAGGCGTTACTTCTGCAGCAGTACCAGTAAAAAAAGCTTCATCACAGTCAAAAACTTCTTCTAGTTTAATTTTTCTCTCTACAGTTTCTATACCTAAATCATTAGCTAGCGCAATAATGGTTTTTCTAGTTATCCCATCCAGGACAGTAAGTAATTCCGGTGTAATTAATTTATTATCCTTAATTAAGAAAATATTTTCACCCGAACCTTCGTTTACAGAATCATCTGTTCCTAGGATAAGAGCTTCATCATACCCTGATGCCAAAGCATCTCTTAATGCTAAGCTTGAATTTATATAGTTACCAGTTGCCTTTGCTTTGTATAACATTGCCTCTGGATGTCTTTTAGGGAATGGAGAAACCTTAACTCTAATACCATTAATAATTTTTTCAGCACCAAGATAAGGGCCCCAGTCCCATGCTGCTATAGCACAGTGTACTTTTAAATTATCCGCCCTAAGCCCCATTCCTTCGCTACCATAAAAACATAGTGGCCTGATATAAGCATTATTTAAATTATTTTTACTAACAGCATCGCATTGTGCCTGCATAAGTGTTTCTTTATCAAAAGGAATCTTCATTCCAACTAAATTAGCTGAATTAAATAGTCTGTCAGTATGATCTTCCAGTCTAAATATTGCTGGTCCTGATTTAGTTTCATAGGCTCTAACACCTTCAAATACACCAGTTCCATAATGTAAAGTATTAGTAAGAATGTGAATTTTTGCATCTTTCCAATCGCAAAAAGATCCATCCATCCATATTTGGCCCTCTAGGTCAGACATTATCATGAGTTATCACTTTTCATTATAAATTAACTGAAAATCATAGCATGACTTAAGTAACTAAAATACATGTATTTTTTGATTGATTCTTAGCTCTAATGACTTTAAATGTTAATTTAGTAGGTATATAATGAGAATCATTCGCGTTTATAGAAAGCGAACATATATCAATAACTTTGGAAACTATGCATATGAGTAAAACAATGCGGAATATTTTTTTATTATCTCTAACATTATTTATTGGACACTATAATTATGTATCTGCAGGGTCGCATGGATTTCATAAAAGCAATGAATCTAAGGAAGTAAATATTTACAGTGCTAGGAAGGCATATCTAATGAAGCCATTATTAGAGGCTTTTGAGAAAGATACCGGTATATCTGTGAATATAATATCTGGTAAATCAAAAGAATTGCAAAATAGAATAGAGAGAGAAGGGTTAAACACTAGAGCAGATATATTGCTCACTGTTGATGCTGGTAATTTACATATAGCTAAATCTAAGGATTTATTAAAAAAAATATATTCAAAAAAGATAAATAAGCTAGTTCCACCTTATTTAAGAGATGAGGATGGTTACTGGTATGGTTTATCAGTTCGATCCAGAGTTATTATGTATAATCCAAATAAAGTGAAACTTAGTGATCTTTCAACTTATGAAGACATGGCAAATAAAAAATGGGAAGGCCGCATATGTGTCAGATCATCCGGAAATATCTACAATCAATCTTTGCTTGCATCTCTAGTTTATCATTTGGGTGAAAAAAAATCTGAAGAATGGGCTAAAGATGTTGTAAAGAATTTTTCAAGAAAACCCAAAGGTAATGATAGAACACAAATGACATCTGTTGTCCTTGGAAAATGCGATATCACATTAGCTAATACTTACTATCTTGGTAAATGGATGTCTTCAAAAAAAGAACAAGAAAGAAAGTATGCTAAACAGATTGCTGTCTACTTTCCTAACCAAAATGGTAGAGGAGCACATATAAATATAAGTGGTGCCGCAGTTGTTAAACATTCCAAGAATATTGATAATGCTATTAAACTAATTGAATATCTTGCTAGTAATAAAGCTCAAGAGTTATACGCTAAAGCTAATCATGAATATCCAATCAGAGAAGATATCGGTATTAGTGATATTGTAAAATCTTGGGGATATCCTTTTAAACAAGATCGATTATCTGCAAATCAACTAGGTAAGAATAATAATAAAGCTGTCGAGATATTTGACAAGGTAAATTGGCAGTAACTTTATGTTTGCAAAACTATTAGATTGCAAAGACCAAATTTTTTTATTCCTTATAATCTCAATAGTAATAATTCCAATTATAACTGTAATCTCATATATATTTTCTCCATCAACTCAGCTATGGGGGCATTTAGCCAATAATCTTCTAATCGAGTATCTTTTTAATACTTTTGTAATATTAATCTTTGTTGGAATAATTTCTATCATTCTCGGAGTATCCTGCGCATGGCTAGTTACCATGTATAAATTTCCAGGCAAAGATATATTTAAATGGTTGTTAGTTATGCCGATAGCAATACCGACATATGTGTCAGCATATATATATGCAGGACTAGTAGAACCCTCAGGTTTTTTATTTGACTCTATTGAGAATACATTAGGTCTAGGAAAAGAATTATATGGTCTGATTGATCTAAGAAATATTTACGGTGTAATATTCATATTAAGTATATGTCTATATCCTTACATCTATTTATTGACATACTCATCATTTAAAGAACAATCAAATTGTGCGGTAGAAGTTGGTAAATCACTAGGTTTAAATAAAAAAGAATTATTCAGTAGGATAAGTATTCCTCTCGCTAGACCAGGTATAATAGCGGGGTTAAGTCTTGTAATGATGGAAACATTAGCTGAGTTTGGGACTATGGATTACTATGGAATTAGTACATTTACCACCGGTATATATAGGACATGGTTTGCTTTTGGTGATGACACTAGCGCCCTACATTTAGCCTCTATCCTGCTTACTTTTGTTTTTATACTTATAATACTAGAAAAATATTCAAGAGGTCGAAGCAAATATACTCATACATCCCAAAAATCAAAACCAGTAAAGCCAATTAGTATGTCAATGAGAAAAGGTATTTATGCATTCCTATGGTGCTCATTGATTTCTTTGCTTGGTTTCATTATTCCAATTATTCAATTATTTTTGTGGTTGATGGAAACTTACTCACATTTATTTGAAAATACATTTGTAAAAATTATAATGAATACTGTGACGATAGCAGCTCTTTCCTCAGTTCTAATAGTATTAATCTCCATATATGCATCATATGTAAATAGATCGACAAATAATTTCTATACTAAATTCTCGTTAAGAATTTTTTCTATTGGATATTCAATACCAGGCGTTGTAATTGCAGTTGGAATTATTATACCAATTACTTTAATAGATAATTTTCAAGCATCAATATTTGGGTCACCTATATTTTATCTCAGTGGATCTTTTGTAGCGCTCATAATTGCATATTTAGTTAGATTTTCTACAATATCTTTTAATGCAACAGAATCAGGTTTAAGTAAAATAAAAAATAATATAGATTTGACGGCAAAGTCTTTTGGTTTTTCTAATTTTAAGATACTAAAAAATATTCATATACCAATGATGAAAACAACTGTTATTACTTCTTTTATACTGGTCTTTGTAGATATTGTAAAAGAGTTGCCAGCAACATTAATATTGCGACCATTTAATTTTGATACTTTGGCAATACACATTTATGAGTTAGCATCATCAGAACAGTTGTCACTTATAGCCTCACCAGCACTAATGCTGATTATCATTGGGCTGATTCCTGTTATAATATTAATCAAGAAAACAGTTAATGATGGAAATGAAAATGAAATTAGAGATTGAGAATATTTCGCTAAATTTAGATATCGATAGAATTTTAGATAATCTCACTTTAGCTGTAAAGGAGGAAGAAATTATATCCATAATAGGACCTAGTGCATCTGGGAAAAGTTCTTTATTAAGAGTAATTGCTGGATTTGAAAATATATCTTCAGGCAAGATAAAGTTAAACGGTCAAATAGTTGATGATACATCCTTAGTTATTGAGCCTCAAAAAAGAAATGTAGGTATAATTTTTCAAGATCTTGCACTATTTCCTCATTTAAATTGCGCAGAAAATATAACCTTTGGTATATCAAAATTATCTTCTAAAGAAAAAATAGAACGCTTACAAAGACTGGAAAAGGTTCTAGATATTACAGAAATATCAACAAAATTTCCTCATGAGATATCTGGAGGCCAGCAACAAAGAGTTGCCATAGCTAGAGCTCTTGCTCCAAAGCCTGAAATTCTTTTACTAGATGAACCATTTAGCGCGTTAGATGAAAATTTAAAAGAAAAACTTTTGGCAGATGTAAAAATATTACTTAAAGAGGAAAAAATAACTACCATTATAATAACTCATAACATAAAAGAAGCATTTCAAATATCTGACAAGATTGCATTCTTAAATAATAAAAAAATTATGCAGTTTGATAGTGCTTATAATATTTACCATAAACCTTTGACAAGAGAGATAGCAAATTTTTGCGGTATTGGTAGTTTTATCAATGGGGAAATAATTGATGCCAATCATGTGTTAACTGATCTTGGCAAACATTTTGGTGATACATCGCCTTACCAAATTGGTTCTAATGTAGATATCATGATTAGGCCAGATGATGTTATTCATGACGATAATTCTACTAAATCAGCACAAGTCATAGAAAAGATTTTTCATGGGTCAGAATTTTTATACAAATTGAAACTTAATGCTAGTGAAAATATATTTTGTTATACGCCAAGTCATCATGACCATGCCATTAATGAAGTAATTGGAATAAAATCTGAAGTGGATCATTTGATATTATTCAGTAAATAGTTATTTTTCTCTTAGTTTTCTTCTGAGAATCTTGCCAACATTGTTTTTAGGAATTTCATCTATAAATATAACCTTCTTTGGTATCTTATAAATTGCTAACCCTTTCTTGCAAAAATTAATTACCTCTCTTTCGCTTAAACTTTTTTTATCTTTAACAATAAATAATCTTATACTCTCTCCTCTGTTAGAGTCATTGACCCCAATTACTCCACATTCTCTAACATCTGGATGTTGCGATACATAGTCTTCGATTTCATTTGGATAAACATTAAAACCAGAAGAAATAATCATGTCTTTTTTTCTATCAATAATTTTTAAAAAACCATTTTCCTTAATAATTGCAATGTCTCCTGTTTTAAAAAATCCATCAGCTGTAAAAGAGTTTTTGGTTTCTTCCGGATTATTCCAGTATTTAGACATAACTTGCGGACCTTTTACGCAAAGCTCTCCCTCCTGATTGATATTAAGCTCGTTGTTTTTTTCATCCCTTATTGAAATCTCTGTTGATGGTATAGGTGGGCCAATCGTACTATTAAACGGTTCAGATATAATGTTAACAGATACAATTGGAGAAGTTTCGGTTAAACCATAACCTTGAGTGATATCAATTCCAGTTACTTTTTTCCATTTTTTAGCAGTATTACTTAGTACAGACATACCTCCTCCAACTGTGAACTTTAAAGCGCTAAAATTAATTTTTTTAAATGAAGAACTCGTTAACAATAAATTAAATAATGTATTAACTCCGGTAATGACAGTAAACTTATTTTTCTTTAATGTATTTACAAAACTCTTTAAGTCTCTTGGATTTGTCACTAATATATTATTGGAGCCAATGCTATAAAAATACATCAAGTTAACAGTAAACGAAAAAATATGATAAAGAGGTAATGCGGTTATAATGCTCTCTTTCCCGGGCACGACTATAGGGCCAACCCACATATTTAGCTGTTCAATATTAGATAGTATATTTCCATGAGTAAGTACTGCAGCTTTAGACTTTCCCGTGGTGCCACCAGTATATTGCAATAGTGCAATATCCTTGTTTTCTAAAACTACATTCATTCTAATATATGAATTCTTTAATGCGTCAGAAAATAATAAATAATTATTATCGAGATGAATCCTTGGTCCTTTAAAAAAAACCACTGTCTTGACAAGTACTGACATAATAGGAGAAAGTAAATCCGTTACCTTGCAAACAATAATATTTTTAATTAATGTATTTTTTACGATAGACTCTAGTTCAGACATAAATCTATCTAGAACAATTATTGTTTCTACTTTAGAGTCATTCAATACACTTTCTATCTCTCTACCTTTAAATAACGGATTTATATTTATTACTGTAGCGCCAGCTAAATATGACCCAAATAATGCAACTGGATAAGTTAAAAGATTTGGTAACATTATTGCAACTTTAGAATCCTTGGTGATGGATAATTTGTTTTGAAGATAAGCTCCAAATTTTTCTGAATATCTATCTATTTTTTTATAGCTTAATTGAGTATTTAAATTTGTAAAAGCAGTATGATTTGGAAAGAGAGAAGATGAATTTTTCATCAAATCTACAATTGAGTTAAACTTTAAATTACCAATTTTTGACGCTACATTTCCTGGGTAGTGTTTAAGCCAAATCTTTTCCATAAATATATCTTAACATCAAAAATAACAAAGCCTCTATAGAAAGAGGCTTTGAAATAAATTTGTAACAATACAAATACGGATTACATTCCCATGCCACCCATACCCATGCCACCCATACCACCCATATCAGGCATTGAAGGTGCGCCGCCGCCGCTAGCAGCTTCATCAGATGCTAATTCAGTAACCATACATTCGGTGGTTATCATCAATCCTGCGATTGAAGCAGCGTTTTGAAGCGCAGTTCTAGTAACCTTAGTTGGGTCTAAAATACCCATTTTGAGCATGTCTCCATATTCAGAAGTTGCAGCGTTATATCCAAATGAATCTTTACCTTCTTGGACTTTTGCTAATACTACAGAACCTTCTTCGCCGGCATTAGTAACAATCTGTCTAAGCGGTTCTAACATTGCTTGTCTCAGAATTTGAATACCTTGGTCCTGATCAGAGTTATCACCTTTGACTTTTTCTAATGCAGCTCTAGCTCTAATCATAGCTACACCGCCGCCAGGTACCACACCTTCTTCTACAGCAGCTCTAGTTGCATGAAGTGCATCTTCTACTCTTGCTTTTTTTTCTTTCATTTCTATTTCTGTTGCAGCTCCAACTTTTATTACAGCTACACCACCAGCAAGCTTAGCTACTCTCTCTTGCATTTTTTCTTTATCATAATCTGATGTTGCTTCTTCTATTTGAGCCCGAATCTGGTTTACTCTAGCTTCTATTGAAGATTTTTTTCCACCACCATCAATGATAATAGTATTCTCTTTTGTTACGTTAATTTTTTTAGCTGTACCTAATAAAGTAAGATCAGCTTTTTCTAGGCTTAGTCCAACTTCTTCAGCAATTACCGTACCGCCAGTAAGAATTGCTATGTCTTCCAACATAGATTTTCTGCGATCACCAAAACCTGGAGCCTTAACAGCTGCAACTTTCACAATACCTCTTATACTATTAACCACTAATGTAGCAAGTGCTTCACCTTCTACGTCTTCAGCGATAATTAAAAGCGGCTTACCTGATTTAGCAACTCCTTCTAGTACTGGAAGCATGTCTTTTATATTAGTAATTTTTTTATCATATAAAAGAATAAATGGATCTTCTAATTCTGTAGACATGTTTTGCTGGTTAGTTGCAAAATATGGGGATAAATATCCTCTGTCAAACTGCATACCCTCAACTACATCTAACTCATTTTCTAAAGATTGTCCTTCTTCTACAGTAATAACCCCTTCTTTGCCTACTTTGCTCATAGCTTCAGCAATAATAGAGCCAATATTTTTATCAGAGTTTGCAGAAATAGTACCTACTTGTTCAATTGCACTTTGGTCAGCACAAGGTTTAGACATTTTTTTTAAACCTTCAACTGCTACTGATACTGCTTTTTCAATTCCTCTTTTTAAGTCCATAGGATTCATTCCAGCAGCTACACATTTTAAACCTTCTTTTAAGATTGACTGAGCTAACACAGTTGCTGTAGTTGTTCCATCTCCTGCTATATCAGAAGTTTGAGACGCAACCTCTTTAACCATTTGCGCGCCCATATTTTCAAACTTATCTTTTAATTCAATTTCTTTAGCGACTGATACGCCATCTTTCGTTACAGTTGGAGCTCCAAAAGACTTATCTAGAACAACGTTCCTGCCTTTAGGTCCCAATGTTGCCTTAACTGCATTAGCTAGAATATTTACTCCTACCACCAGTCTTTTTCTTGCGTCATCACCAAATTTTACTTCTTTTGCTGTCATTTTTAGTTCCTCTATAAAATACTATTAATTTAACTAACAATTGCTGTTATGTCATCTTCTCTCATAACAAGTAATTCTTCCCCGTCTACACTTACTTCTGTACCAGAATATTTACCAAAGAGAATTATATCACCCACTTTTACATCTAATGGTCTAACATCACCATTCTCAAGTATCTTTCCTTTGCCTATTGCAACAACTTCGCCTTTAATTGGTTTTTCAGTTGCAGAGTCAGGAATCACGATGCCGCCAGGTGAAGTCTTTTCTTCTTCCATTCTTCTAATAATTACGCGGTCATGTAATGGTCTTATATTCATATGTAATCCTCATTAATAGTTCAAATGAGCGGTTTTTGCTCTCAGATAGTTAATATAGCGACCTTTTCCTAAATTTCAAGTGTAATTAATAGAATTACTTGTCTTTATTATGATCCACATCAATTACTCTTCCTTTAGGCCCATTTGTACGTCTCCCTGAGGGCACATCGTGCTTTCTAATACTGAGCAACCTAATTGGTTTATAAAGGAATAATAGGCCTATAAAATCCGTTAGGAAGCCAGGTAACAACAAGAATACACCACATATAAACACAATAATTCCAGACAATATCTCTTGGTCAGGTCTTAAACCATTCATTAGCTTGTTACGAATTTCAGACATATACGTTGCAGCATTATATTTAATTATATAAATTCCAACCATGGCTGTACCAAATATCGTTAAAATAGTATTAAAACTTCCTATTATTGACCCAATTTCAATAAATAAAATAATTTCAATTATTGGGATAAGTAATAAGAATGCAGGGATAACTTTCTTTAAATTCATAATATTAACTCTTACACTATCATTTATAATATTAACTCTTACACTATCATTTATGGACAAAAATTCTATAGTAGATAATATACTATATATATAATTATTGAGATAATTGAAAGAATGAAGATACTTAATATGAAAAAATTTTTTCTAACCACGATACTTCTCTTAACTAGCAGTTTTGCAGCTTCTGATATCATTCAGAATCAAGTAGAGTTTCTATCGCCAGAAAAGGCATTTCAACCCTCAATAAAGCTAATTGAAAATAATCATCTTGAAGTTTCTTGGGATATTGAAAAAGGATACTACCTCTATCTTGGTATGTTTGAGTTTTCAGTTGATAGTTCAGATACGAAAATTATTAAAGTAGACATGCCTGAAGGCAAGAAGAAAAAAGATGAGTTTTTTGGTGATGTAGACGTATATTATAATTCTGCTAAAGCAAATATATATTTTGACAAAATAACTAGTAAAACAAATTTAATACTAAAATATCAGGGTTGTGCAGATGCAGGTTTATGCTATCCACCTATTACTAAAAAATTTCCTCTTGAACAATATGCTAGTAATGACTCATATTTATTAAAAACTAGTATGACTGACAATCAGTATTCTTTTAGCCAACAACTATCTGAGCAATCCATTACTCTTAATATTTTTTTATTTTTCTTGGCTGGACTACTTCTAGCTTTCACCCCATGCGTCTTTCCAATGATTCCTATATTGACTGGGCTGATAGTTGGGCAAGGGGAGAGTATTTCAACAAAAAAATCTTTTTTTCTTTCCTTGACCTATGTTTTATCAATGTCTCTAACATATGCAGCTGCTGGAATCTTAATTGTATTATCCGGAGCAAATATTCAGGCAGATTTACAAAATCCATATGTGTTAACAAGTTTTGCAGGATTATTTGTAATCCTAGCTCTATCTATGTTTAATGTGATAAGAATACAAATGCCTGCATCTATTCAGGGTTTACTTATATCAAAATCAAATACCAATAGTTCGGGTACTTACATAGGTGTAGGTATTATGGGATCTCTTTCTGCATTAATTGTAGGGCCATGTGTTACTGCTCCACTCATAGGGGCGCTAATATACATATCAATGACTAACGACTATTTGATTGGCGGGTCTGCCTTATTTGCGCTAGGTATGGGCATGGGCGCACCACTTCTAGTTCTAGGAACTTCGGCATCAGAGTTAACAAAAAAAATTGGTCCATACTTAGAAATTACAAATAAAGTTTTCGGGGTATTATTTTTAATAGTTGCAATCTGGTTGATTGAAAGAATTGTATCAATAGAGATAGCTGCTTATTTATGGTCAATATTATCAATTATTGTTGCAATAGGTTTAACAAGAATAGTTACATTTAAAAATATTTCTAGATTCACATTAAAGTTTTTATCAATCTTACTTTTTATTTATTCAGGATTACAAATATATGGTGTAAATTCAAATAAAAACTTTGACCCTATGTTTAGTTTTATTGAACAATCCCAGTCAACCTCATTCACAAAAATTTTTAATACCAATGAATTATTTTCTCAAATAAAAAATTCAGAAAAAATTACAATGGTAGATCTTTATGCTGACTGGTGTGTAGCTTGCAAAGAGTTAGACAAATATACTTTTAGTGAAAAAAAAGTGGCTAATGTATTAAAAGATTTAAACTTAATAAAACTAGATATAACAAAAACAAATGATGACAACTCAAAATTTTTAAAAGACTATAAATTATTTGGCCCTCCCGCAATACTATTTTTTAATAATGACGGGACAGAGATAAGGCGGTCTAGAATTGTTGGCTTTATAGATGCCGAAAATTTTATTAAAATCTATGAGAATATAAATATAAGTATATCTTTAAAATAAGAAAATTTTCTTGTATATTCTGTAAAAATCTGTTAATTTCTATTAAAATTTACTAAAGGGACTATTTTGACAGATATACTAATTATTAACGGTCCTAACTTAAATCTACTTGGAACAAGAGAACCTGAGATATACGGCAAAGAAAGCCTTGCTGATGTAGAAGATAGCTTGCAAAATTTAGCAGATAAAGACAATGTTTCAATAAAATTTATGCAGTCTAATGCAGAACATGAAATTATAGATTGTATTCAAGATGCAAATAAAGATTCTACGAAATTTATTATTATTAATCCCGGACCTTTAACCCATACAAGCATTGCTTTAAGAGATACGTTTTTGAGTACACAAATTCCTTTTATAGAAATACATATTTCCAATATCCATAAAAGAGAAGAGTTTAGAAAGAAATCATTTTTAAGTGATTTAAGCTCAGGCGTTATAGTTGGTTTAGGTGTCAATGGCTATAGTTATGCATTCATGCAAGCTTTAAAGTATATTAGGAGTAACTAAACATGGATTTACGAAAAATAAAAAAGCTGATGGAATTACTAGAAGAGTCTGGTTTAGCAGAGATAGAGGTTAAAGAAGGAGAGGAGTCAATTAAACTCTCTCGTCATTCACAATATCAGCCTCTGCAGAATAGCCAAGCTATGATGCCGGTTATGCAAACTCAGCAACCTGCTACTAAAGAAATTACTCCTCAAGCTGAAAGTGTTTCAGAACAAGCTTTGCCAGAAGGAGACACTATTGAATCTCCAATGGTTGGTACTTTTTACAGGGCTGCGTCACCTGACTCAAAAGTTTTTGCAGAAGAAGGTCAAAAAGTTAGCAAAGGTGATACAGTTTGTATTTTAGAAGCCATGAAAATGATGAACCAAGTTACTGCTGAACAAAGCGGTACAATTATTAAAATTCTTGTAGAGGATTCAGAACCTGTAGAATTTGGACAACCACTATTTATAATAAAATAATATGATTCAAAAAGTATTAATTGCCAATAGAGGCGAAATAGCGCTACGTATCTTACGAGCTTGCAAAAAGCTAGGTATAAAGACCGTGGCTGTTCACTCAACTGTTGATAGACAATTACCTCATGTAAAGATGGCGGACGAGTCAGTGTGCATAGGATCAGCAGACCCTAAAAAAAGTTATCTAAATATACCCTCTATTATAAGCGCAGCTGAACTTACTAATGCTGATGCAATACACCCTGGTTATGGGTTCCTATCAGAATCAGCCCAGTTTGCAGAAATTGTTGAGTCAAATAAATTTATCTTTATAGGTCCACCAAGCAAGGTTTTAAAAAAAATGGGTGATAAAATTAAAGCAAAGACAGCTATGAAAGGGTTTGGCGTTCCCTGTATACCTGGCTATGATGGCATTCTTTCTGATGATCCAGCCAAAGTTATTAAATCTGCTGAAAAAATTGGTTTTCCTATAATGTTAAAAGCTATTCATGGTGGTGGTGGAAGAGGAATGATGATTGTTAATCATCCTAAAGATCTTGCTAATGCAATGAATATTACTAAATCAGAAGCTGAAAATGCATTTGGAAATGGTGATTTATATTTTGAAAGATATTTTGATAAACCTAGACATATCGAGATTCAAGTACTCTGTGATAATCATGGAAATGCTATTCACCTTGGAGAGAGAGATTGTTCTCTTCAAAGAAGAAATCAAAAAGTAATAGAAGAAACTACAGCGGTAAATATTCCCAGAGCAGCAATCAGTAAAATAGGTAAAATATGTACTGATGCATGCAAACAACTTGGGTATACCGGAGCAGGGACTTTTGAGTTTCTTTATCAAGACGGCTCCTTTAGTTTCATTGAAATGAATACGAGAATACAAGTTGAACATCCAGTGAGTGAATTTTTAACAGGTATTGATTTAATCTCTGAGCAAATCTTAGTTGCATCAAATGAGAAATTAAAATTAACCCAGGAAGATGTTACATTTAAAGGACATTCTATAGAGTGTAGGATAAATGCAGAAGACCCTGTAACATTCATGCCCTCACCAGGTCATATAAGCTTATTTCATGCACCCGGTGGACCAGGAGTTAGAGTTGATTCACATATTTATTCTGGATATGATGTGCCGCCTAATTATGATTCCTTGATAGCAAAAATTGTTACACATGCTGAAGATAGAGCGACGGCTATCAGGAAAATGTTATTTGCATTAGATGAAACTGTCATAGAAGGCATTAAAACCAATATTGCTTTGCATAAACGTTTATTAACTAGTGATTTTTTTGTGAATGGAAACTTTACAATCAATACATTAAATCAGTTTATTAATAAAAATTAGTAATTTTTCTCTTTAACCCTAATCATTAAAATTGTAAGATAATGAAACGTTTCTTATTAAACTTATCATTGAAGGTTATTCTTTGATATTACAAGGGTATGTATAAATAATGGAAAAAATTAAAAAGACAGCTGTCAGCTCTCTTAGTAAAACTATTAAAAACGAAACTCTTGCCTATATCAATAAGATGAATGGTCAGGGTGTTAGTAATCTGCATAACCTATTTATCACAGAAGTTGAAAAATCTCTTATATCTGCAGTTTTATCTCACTTAGGTGGCAATGTAACTAAAACTGCTACTTACCTGGGAATTAACAGAGGGACATTGATAAAAAGAATTAAAGATTACGGTATAAGCATATAAATGAAACAAGATGAAAAGAAATTTGCACTTATAAGCGTTTCTGATAAAACTGGCATTGATAAATTTGCTAAATCACTAATTAAAAATAACTATATAATTCTTTCGACTGGCGGTACTGCGAAATTCTTATCATCCAAAAAAATAGCTAATGTATCTATATCTGAATTTACTAAATTTGAAGAAATCCTTGAAGGAAGAGTCAAAACATTACATCCAATTATCCATGCTGGCATACTAGCTAAAGACAAAAAATCAATAGACTCATTAAAAAATTCACATTATTCGCTCATCGATATAGTGGTAGTTAATCTCTATCCTTTTGAGTCAACAATATCAAAAGCTAATTGTAAGTATGATGATGCAATTGAAAATATAGATATTGGAGGGCCTACGATGTTAAGGGCAGCAGCTAAAAATCATGGAAGAGTGACTGTTATTACGGAACCTAAGGACTATGAAGCTATAATCAAGGAAATCAATGATAATAATCAAACATGCATTAATACAAGACGTAAACTAGCTATTAAAGTATTCCAAAAGATTTCAGAATATGACTCAATGATTCATCATTATTTAATGAGTCATGAGAGTACCGAAGAATTAACTCTTCCATCAAAAATTAATATTACATTAGAAAAGATTAGTAACCTAAGATATGGAGAAAATCCGCACCAAAATGCTAGCCTTTATAATATAAAATACCCTAAGGTAGAGGGTTTTAATTTTAAACAATTAGCTGGAAAAGGCTTGTCTTACAATAATTTAGTTGATACAGAGAGCGCGCTTTCTTGCGTTCAACAATTTAAAAACCCCTCATGCGTTATAGTTAAACATGCAAACCCTTGTGGCGTAGCAGAATGCACCAGCCTTATGGCTGCTTACAATAATGCCTATACAACAGATCCTATCTCAGCTTTTGGAGGAATCATTGCTTTTAATAAAAATGTAGATGAAAAGATTCTTAAAAAAATTATCAATCAACAGTTTGTGGAAGTTATAGTTGCCCCTAATTATAGTAAAAAATGCTTAGAAGTCATTAAATCTAAACCAAATATTAGACTGTTAAAGGTAGTAAAATCTAATAAAGATACTGCTAGGCTAGAGTTTAAATCATTGCAGAGTAAATTTTTAATTCAAGAAAGTGATACTAAAAAAGTAACGTCTAAAAACTTAAAAACTGTAACAATAAAGAAACCATCGAAAAGAGAGGTAGATGATTTATTGTTTGCATTTAAAGTTGCAAGATATGTAAAATCAAATGCAATTGTTTTTGTTAAAAATAAGAAGACTCTTGGAATAGGTGCCGGGCAAATGAGCAGAATTGATTCTACTAATATAGCTAAAACAAAGGCTAAAAAACATGGCTTGTCTCTTAAAGGATGCGTAATGGCATCAGAAGCTTTTTTTCCATTTAGAGACAATATAGATTTAGCTAAAAAAATTGGCGTCTCCAGCATTATTCAACCAGGTGGTTCTATAAAAGATAAGGAAATAATATCTATAGCTGATAAACATGGTATATCAATGGTTCTTAGCGGCGTGAGAGTATTTAAACATTAGAAGATGAAACAAAATATACTAGTTATAGGGCAAGGTGGCCGAGAACATGCTATTGCATGGAAACTTTCTAGGTCTCCACAAGTTCAAAAAGTTTTTGTTTGCCCTGGTAACGGTGGCACAGCATTAGAAAAAAATATAGAAAATATTGATATTGATATTTCAGATACTAACGCTCTTATTGATTTTGTTAAGAAAAATAATATCTTACTAACAGTGGTTGGACCTGAAGACCCTCTAGTAGAAGGTATTATTAATAAGTTTTCTGAGCATGGGTTAAAAGCTTTTGGGCCAACAAAAGAACATGCAATTTTAGAAGGATCAAAAGTTTTCTCGAAAGATTTTATGAGAAAATATGATATACCAACAGCTGGCTATCAAATGTTTTCAAACAAAGATGAAGCTAAGTTGTATATAGATAATAAGAAACATCCAATTGTAATAAAAGCTGATGGCTTGGCTGCAGGGAAAGGTGTTATTGTTTCCTCGTCAGTAGAAGAATCATATAGAGCTATAGATAAATTATTAAGCACCGAATATTCAGACTTTATTGTAATAGAAGAATTCCTCAGTGGACAAGAATTATCAGCAATCTATATATGTAATGATAAAGGATCTCATTACGAGATAGGGCTTCCATGGACAAAAGACTATAAATCACGTGATGAACATAATTCTGGGCCAAATACAGGTGGAATGGGCGCTGTAAGCCATCCTTTAAGCTATAAACATAAGAATGAAATCTATAAGTTATACCTAGATATTGAAAAGATTCTGGCTAAAACAATAAATGGAATCAATGACTATAATAAAAAATCCAATACGAAATATTTAGGCTTTCTTTATATAGGACTAATGATAGATAGTGCTAATAAAATAAAGGTTCTAGAATATAATTGTCGAATGGGTGATCCTGAAACACAAAATCTAATGATTACCCTTGAAAATAAAAATATAGATCTTTTAGAGATGATTATTAATAATCCTGCAACTGATATACGGGATTTAAATATTGTAGACCTTGACCATAAAAATAATGAATACTGTTGCACTATAGTTTTAGCATCAAAAGGATATCCTAATTCATATGAAAAGGGTTTTTATATAGATACTAGTAGTGTCAAAGAAAATCTAAAAGTTAAAATATTTCATGCTGGAACAATATTAGATGATAATAAAATATGCGTAACAGGCGGTAGAATTCTTACTGTAAATGCTTTTTCTGAAGATAAGGAAAAGGCTATAAGTATAGCGTATGAAAATATTAAGAATATTAGAGTCTTTGAAGATAAAGATATGAACATTGAAAATAATGACTTAGTATTCTTCAGGGAAGATATAGGAAATTAATTACCTCTTCATGGAATCAAAGAATTCAGAATTAGTTTTAGTTGACTGTAATTTATTCAACATAAACTCCATAGCATCTAACTCATCCATAGAGTGAAGAACTTTTCTTAAAATCCATATTTTCTGTAATTCATCTGGCGTAGTTAATAACTCTTCTCTTCTAGTTCCGGAGCGATTAATATTGATAGCGGGGTATATTCTTTTTTCAGCTATGCGCCTATCAAGATGTACTTCCATGTTACCTGTTCCCTTGAACTCTTCATATATAACCTCGTCCATCTTTGATCCTGTATCAACAAGAGCCGTAGCTAAGATTGTTAAACTTCCACCCTCTTCAATATTTCTAGCTGCACCAAAAAATCTCTTTGGCTTAGTTAGTGAATTTGCATCAACACCACCCGATAGTACTTTACCAGACGATGGAGCAATTGTGTTGTAAGCCCTAGCAAGCCTTGTAATAGAATCAAGGAGTATAATCACATCTTTTTTGTGTTCAACCAGACGTTTAGCTTTCTCGATAACCATTTCTGCTACCTGAACATGTCTATGAGCTGGTTCATCAAAAGTACTTGCAACAACTTCTCCTCTAACCATGCGTGACATTTCAGTTACTTCCTCAGGTCTTTCATCAATTAATAAAACTATTAGAATAGAATCAGGGTTATTGGCAATCAAACTTTGTGCTATCTGTTGAAGCATAATAGTTTTACCAGCTTTAGGTGGAGAGATGATTAAACCTCTTTGACCTTTACCAATAGGTGCGGCAATATCAACCAAACGCCCAGATATATCTTCTCTGCTACCATTACCACATTCAAGCCTTAGTCTTTCATTCGCATGCAAAGGTGTTAGATTTTCAAATAAAATCTTATGTTTAGAATTCTCTGTAGAATCAAAATTTACGTTATCAACTTTAAGTAATGCAAAATATCTTTCGCCTTCTTTAGGTGGTCTAATTTTTCCCTCAACGGTATCGCCTGTACGTAATGAAAATTTACGAATTTGACTAGGTGAAACATAAATGTCATCAGGTCCTGCTAAATATGAGCTACTAGCATTTCTTAAAAAACCAAAACCATCCTGTAATATTTCTAGAACTCCACCGGCAGATATATCTTCTCCACTAGATGAGTGGCTTTTTAAAATAGTAAAAATGACATCTTGTTTTCTAAGCCTGCCGACATTCTCAGCGCCCATTTTTTCAGCCATAGATACAAGCTCTTGTATTGGTTTTTCTTTTAGTTCAGTTAGGTTCATATTATTTTAATTGGTTTGTTAAAATTGATTGTTTTGAAAATACTTATTTTATACTTTATAGATCTATATTTAATGAGTTATAGATTCTCATTTAAAAAATTTGTTAACTCCGATTTAGTTAAAACTCCTACAGATGTAGCAGCCAACTCTCCACTCTTAAAAATCATTATTGTAGGTATACCCCTAATTCCATATTTTGGAGCAGTAGCGGGATTTGCGTCAATATCAAGTTTAGTAAATTTTACTTTACCATCAAATTCAGGGGCAACATCATCTACGATTGGCCCTAATACTTTACATGGTCCACACCACTCTGCCCAAAAATCTATCAAGACTGGTATTTCTGATTTTAAAACTTCAGTTTCAAAATTATCATCTGTAATGTTAAGTACTGAACTCATTATAAATCTTCCTCTAAATTTTATTTATGCTTTGAATTGAGTTTTGATTTGTCTACGAATAGTAATATCTTAGTCTGTTTCATTAATAAGTCAAGCTTTATTAAGCTTGCTAACTAGGGTTAAATTTTTTTAATTCTAAAGTAAATCCATCGCAACTATTTGAAAGTATAATGCAAGATGCGCCACCTTGCGTTCTTGTTTTTCCAGCTGCACCAGGATTGATAATATACGGTTTTTTAGTCATGTCTAAAGTATGGTGATGCGTGTGACCATAGATAACAACTAACGCGTTAGGATAGGACTCTCTTAAGGAATCATGATAATTTGGATAATGTTTATGCCCATGAGTTACTACAATATCGCCAATAGATGTGGTTATGACTTCTACATCATTTAATTCGTCATAATCATCATTATTCCCATTTACCGCATATAATTCTTTTGATGTAAGTTTAATATTCTCAAGTATTTTATAATCTAAAATATCACCTGCATGAATAACATAATCACTTTTATTTATAAGGTTATATATTAAAGAATTTAAATTAGAATGCGTATCAGAAAGTATTATTATTCTAAAAAGATTATCTTTTATTATATGTGAGTTTGATTTCATTTCAATTTATGTAGTTAATTTAATCTTAAATTAAGATACTAAAATATAGTTGCGCCAAAGACCTTAATAGATTCATCTTCAACTCCTAGCACTAGTCTGCCAAGATATTCACCCTCTACTTCCGAGCTTGTTTGTTTAAACAAAACAGTGACATGTTCATTACGTCTCAGGCAACCAAAAAATTTTCTTTCCATAGATAGGCTTGTAAGCATTTTATTAGCGGCCCACTGTTTACCTATCTCAACTTCATTTGCTCCAAAAAGCATTTCTTTGGAGAAATGTTTTGTGAAACCACCATAATCTTTTTTATTAGATGATTCCACAAGTCCATTCCATATCGGATTAGCAATCTTTAAGATTTCTTCATCCGTCATTTCAACTAGATTCATACGTTAACTCTTATGTTAAATAATATAAAATTATTTATGCTTTTTTCTCATCATCAACTTCTTCGTCAATAAGATGATAAAGCGGAGCTTTTTCTAGTTCAAACTTACCAGTTTTTGGATCACGTCTTGAAACAGTCAAACAATGCCAATTCTCATCATCTAATTTTAAGAAGTCGCCTCTATAGTAATATCCAGGCCAACGTGTTTCTTCACGGAATATTGTATGCTCAGCAACACATTGTGAAACTAATGCACGATGCTTTAATTCCCATGCTCTCATTAATTGATGTAAATCTTCAGCGCCAACATGCTCTAAATCTTCTTCTAATATTCCAAGAAGCTCTATTCCACGTTTTAAACCAACTTCATTAGTCATATAGTTAGTACCAATACCACCAACATATTCATCCATTATTTTTTGCAGTCTTTGTAGACCTTGGATTGGTAATATGTAGCTTGGAGACACTGTACCAGCTGTTATTTCGTTACGCCCAACAGTATAGTTTTCAAGAGGTTTATATATAACTTCTTTTAATTTTTCACATTGACCATCTGTGACAGATATACCGTCAGCACGACCATCATTAATATATTGCACAGCTGCTTTAGCGCACAATCTACCTTCTGTAAACGAACCAGATGAGAATGCATGAGCTGTTCCACCGGCAGCATCACCTGCTGCAAATAAACCGTCAATAGTCATCATCCTGTTATAACCCCAGAAATATTCTGGTATGCCACCAGACACATCTTCTGGTCCACTGACCCAAGCGCCTGAACATGTTGCATGAGAACCCATTACATATGGTTCTGATGTAGTTAATTCTGGATTTTGGTATTTAGGATCTATATCTTGAGATGCCCAAACAACTGCTTGACCAACAGTCATTCCTAAAAAGTTTTCCCACCCAATAGTTTCTAAATGTGGGTCTTGGAATGCTTCCATTGTGACCATATAAATTGGGCCTCTACCGGCCATTGTTTCTTGAATAAATGCATGATTACGTAAGCATGTTGGTGTTGGCACATGATCAATATACTCTCCCACCATTTCTTTTGTTTGGTCATACCATGTTTTTTCATAGTTATCACCATTTGCATTTTGAGTGTATGTTTTTAGATGTAAGAAGTATGCTCCTACTGGACCATATCCATCTTTAAATCTAGTTAGTACAATACGGTTTTCCATTTGTGTCATTTTTGCACCGACCGCTATTGGTAATGCATATGCTGAACCGTTACTCCATGGCGCATACCATGTACGACCCATACCTTCACCAACTGAACGTGGTTTGAAAATGTGTGATGCTCCACCAGCTGCACATATTACTGCTTTAGCGCGGAATACATAATGATCACCAGTACGCATATTAAAACCTGTGGCACCACCGATTCTATTATCATGACCCTCATCCATTAAAAGATGAGTAATCATTACACGGTTGTAAATTTTATCTGCAGACTTTTTAGCAGCTTCAGCCACTATAGGTTTGTAGCTCTCACCATGAATCATGATTTGCCATTTACCTTCTCTTTGATATTGACCTGTTTTTTCGTTACGCATAAGTGGTAAACCCCACTCTTCAAACATATGTACGCATGAGTCTACATGACGTGCCATATCGTACGCTAAGTCTTCACGGACCATTCCCATTAAATCATTACGAGCATATCTAACATGATCTTCTGGCTGATTTTCATCCCATTGCATACCCATATAGCAGTTAATAGCATAAAGACCTTGAGCAACAGCTCCACTTCTATCTATATTTGCTTTTTCTGCACAGATAATTTTCATATCACGGCCCCAGTATCTTGATTCAAATGTAGCACCTGTGCCAGCCATACCGCCGCCAACAACTAAAATATCGCAATCTTCGTAATGTGTTTTAAATTTAGCCATTAGTAGTACACTCCTTGTTTTAATTTACCAACTTTTGCCATTAAAGGGACACCTGTATCTGATACTGGAACTTTTCCAGTTTTCAAATAAGTTGGTTCGCCATATAGTCGATTATTATCATGCGCATCTTTATTAGGTACGTCTTTCTCAGCTAATTTAGGAATAAATTTTCCCCATGGTTTAGTAGTAATTGGTGAAACAAAGCTTTTCATGTGCCCATTTCTAAACTTAATCTTCCAGCTAATAACTCCTTTCTCTTCTTCACGAAGAACACGGACCTTATGGCCCATTGGAGCAAAGTCTGCATATCCACGAACATCAATAGCGTTCTGTGGGCATGCTTTTACGCAAGAGTAACACTCCCAGCAAAAGTTAGGTTCAATATTTACTGCGCGTCTAATAAGTTTATCAATGTGCATGATATCTGATGGGCAAATATCTACACAATGTCCACATCCATCGCATCTGGTCATATATACAAAAGTTGACATAATTTTCTCTCCGTTAATCTATTTTAAATTCTTAATAATTCTGTGGTTGAGAACGCTTGATTCCTAAACCAAATTGTTTTGGTAAATCTGCTGGCTCGGGTAAGTCATCTCTTGAGCCATCAGCTTCAGCTAAATGTTTTTGGATAGCAGCACCTGGTTTATAAAACATATGTGCAAACTTAGACCAATATACTCCGCCAAATAAAACTACATTGGATATTATAAACATAATAAAGAACAATGTTGCTAAGCCATTTGAGTTAGCTGATTGGAAATACGACCATAATAGGCCAAATGTTGACGTTGTTACCAACGAAAGTACAAATAAATCAGCAAAAACAATTCTGCTCCAGCTATTACCTTCAGCTCTAACATCTACTCTTTGTATGAACCAGAACCAATATCCACCGACACATGTCATTATTGCTCCTATATGCCATAACATTGGATAAATTGTTGACGTAGAAGAAGCGCTAAAAATCATTACCGCCGATGATACCCAAAATAGGATCGTTCCGTACATCCCTAAAAGATGAGTGATTCTTCTTGTTACTCCGCAAAATTCTGCAGAAGTTGCAACATCATAAGCTAGTGTTTTTACAATAATAGAGGCTTTTTCACCTGTACTTACAGATTTTGTTGCAGATAGTTTTGCTTTCTTAGCATTCTGAAAAAAGAACTTAACGTTCTTTTTATGCATCATGTCTAAAATTACACCGCCTACAGTGAATATAACCATAAGAACCAAAAATCCTTGTATATATGCAGGGGCAATGTTTAGTATGTTATCGACGAATGGGTTAATTGTTATCATAATTTCTCCGGATTTAATTTAGGCTTGTATAGCCTGACTTCTTTTAGTTGATTTAATTGGGCTTTCAGTAATTTTTAGTTTTACAGGTAGAGATATCTTATCACTTACCGTGATTGTTTTGGTTCTATGCGTTATAGAGTTTCCAGTTACACTTTTAGTGAATTGCGACATAATCTCTCCATTGTTTATTACTTTCTGCAAAAGATTATAATATATTCTTAATCTGTTTGGAATGTATTATTAGTAAATAAGTATATTCTTTTTAACCATATAAACTATAGGGATTGATAGTACCCCATTAATATTTCAGCAACTTCTTTTCTTGCGAATTCAGGAGGTAATTCTTGCCCATTTGACAACATTTCTCTGACTTTAGTTCCAGATAGTAGCACAAAGTCATCTTTTGAATGATCTTTAGCGTCTCTCATCATTATAACCTTGTTTAATTTCTTAGAAAAAGCAGTATGATCAGCTGAGAATATCTCTAATTTTAAAGAATTCTTAACTACATCAAGCTCAAATACTTCTTGTGCCTCAAATGGTCCATAATAGTCACCTACTCCAGCATGATCTCTTCCAACTATTAAATGCGAACAACCACAGTTTTGTCTAAAAACTGCATGTAGCAATGCTTCTCTAGGCCCCGCGTATAACATGTCAAATCCAAAGCCTGAAATTATGACGGTGTTTTCTGGAAAATATACCTCTACCATTTTAGCTATAGCTGAATTTCTAATATCACCTGGTATATCACCTTCTTTTAGTTTTCCTAATGTCATATGAATTAAGACGCCATCAGCATCTAGTCTTTCTAAAGCCATTTTACAGAGTTCTTCATGAGCTCTATGCATTGGGTTTCTAGTCTGAAAAGCAACTGTTTTAGACCAACCTGCCTTTGTAAGCATTTCTCTAATTTCTGGAGCAGTAGCAAAAGTACCAGGGAACTCATTAGGGAAATAACTATAGTTTAATACTTTAATATCGCCAGAAATCAACGTATTGCCAAGACTTAGAAAGTTTGCAACTCCTGGATGATTTTTATCTGTAGTTCCAAAAATTTTATCTGTCATTACTGTAATTTCATCATCACTTAAAATTTCAATTGCAGAAACTTGTTGTATGGCTATTACTGGATTACCCTGCATATTTGGATCTAGCAATGCTATTTCATCGCCTATTTTTATATTTTTAGCATCTTTAGTAAGATTAATAATTGGAACAGGCCAAAACAGACCTTCCGTTGTTAACATGTCATTTGCTACACTAATGGCACTCTTTTTATCCATAAATCCTGACAATGGAGTGAAGTATCCAGCTCCCAACATAACAACATTTGCTGCTGCTGCTGAATTTAATAATAGTTGAGGCATGCCTTTTGACTCACTAATAAGACTATCTCTTTGAGAAGAATCATTGATGAATAAAGGGTTTAACGAGTCTGACCCGTGGGGTGCTATCAAATTTTTCATAAAATATCCATAATTATATAATTAAATTCCCATTGATGATTGGGAAGACTAATACTATAATCAACGTTGCTTAAAAGGTCAAAGGACTTTTATAATGAAAAAGCAGCTATGCATGCTAGCAAAAATAAGCATATATTTAAATTAAAATAGAGGAAGAATGAATTATGGAACAAATTCTAGAAATAAGAGATGGATGTACTACTCCAGCACAATTATTAAAGAGTAAAGCTTTTGCTCAATACTTGGATATTTATAAAAAACAATTTATAAAAGAATTAAGAAATCGTGAAAACACTGACCTTAAAGATGATGTGCTTCATAAGATTGACTATATAGATGGTATTGAAGCTAATACTTATATTTCTATCATAGAAGGAGTTACTCCTTTCTCTGGTGATGAATTAAAAGCTCATAGAGATTCTGTGAAATTTATTGATGGAGCATTTCATCACTACAGAACAAAATCTTATACACGTCTTGTTAGACTTCATAATGAAATATTAGAAGAAGGCACGGACGCTGAAATGATAAAAGACAATGTGACGCTGAAAGCTGATAAACTTTCTGAGCTTATTCTTGAAACAAGAAGAATCTTGCTTATTCGTGCTGGTCTTGGAGAAGGCGTAAGAAGAACAAAGGGATTAGATTGCCATCCAAATGTTTCGGTTGGAGAAATCTCAGGACACTTCGTGAATTTACCCGGTGAATATTCAAGCTTAAGCCAGGTTCCCATGACAACAACTGCTGATATGAGAACAGGTGTTTATTATGAGACTCATTCGAATAAAAGAGCATTTCCATTTTATGCTCTAGAGCATAACCCTTTTAAGAATGATAAATTTAATGCAGAAGATTATGTGGCTATACCTTTTGAAGTAGGCGCATGGAATATTTTATGCTATATCCACAAATCAAGAGGTTGCGTTGAAATGGAGCCAGGCTTACTAAACCTATTTCCGTTTTCTAATGTAAAAAATATTACAGAAAAACAGCCAGATGGGATATTTGTTTTTGGGTGCCCAGATTCAGATATGAAAGATTTGGGATACTATCATGACGAAAAAAATAATATTTTAGTCGGACTTATACCTAATATTGATGAGTGCAAATATTTTGGATATGGTAAAAAACCAATTTTAACACTACATAATGTTCTTTGTATAATGAATGATCAACTACCACTACATTGTGGATGTACAAGATATGTTGTTAAGTTTGATGAAAAAACAAATGAGCCATATATTTTTGATTCTTTTGTGAAAGCAGATGATATGGGCAGAGCAAAATTGATGGAAAATGATGATAAATCAATATCGCCATATTTTTATGGTACAGAAACTGGAGCATTTGCTTGTCTGGATGGATTTAGTGAACATGCTAAAATGCAAATGGAAGGTAGAGAAATTGGTTATAATAAAAATTCTGGAACAAATGCCAGACAAATTGTGCCAGTAACAGAGTATTCAGAAATCTCAACTGGTTCAGAGTTAGATATTATGCTTTATCTGAATAACTACGAGCTTATTCATCCAACAGAATCATGCATGAATACAAATATGACAGTTGATGAAGCTTTGGGGCACTTTAGAAGTGGCGCACGAGTAGCAGCTGGTAGTACACAAACTAAAAGAGGTGATGTGGAAATTAGTTACTGGGCTAACCCATTCCCTCTTCTTAAAGAAAATGATGGGTCTCTTGTTCCAAACCATGAAAATCTTTATGGACAATTTGAAAAGATTGAAAAAAAGTTCTTGGCAAATATTAAAGATAGAGTTGACCAAGGAAAAATGAAAATTGGTGTAGCTCATAGTATGCTAATGGCAGGAACATACATGAAAAGTACTGATGATCAACTAAAAGCATGTGGTTTTAACGACAGAGGCATGGTTGAACATGAAGGGCCAGAGCGTGCTGCACATGACATGATTGAGCTAATAAAAAAAGCAGCTATTGATAAACGTAAGGCACTTGGAGATGAAACACTAAAACAGTTAGACATCACGGTTGCAACGATTGGTGATAGTAGAACTGGTAAGTCAGAAATGGCTGAAAAAATGGAAGGAGTACTTAATATGAGCCTTATCTAGGCTCATATTACAAAAGTATTTAAGCTTTAGAACGAAGAAAGTCTAGTTGAGCCTGTTCTTTATCGTATTGTGTCGCTTCTCTAACATCTAAAATTTTAATTTTATATAAAAGCGACTTTCCAGCGAGATAATGATTCCCGTCTAGAACAATTTTTTGATCACTAATCTCTGTAACCTTAAAGTCCTTTGTCTCGCCTGACTTGTTAGCAAAAGCTATAATTTCATCTAATTTTCTAAATTCTTCAGGGACATTTGCAATCTTTTCATTGATCACTAGTGATGAATCATATTCACCAAAACCATCACTGGAAGAGACTTTAACCTCTACCTCGTCGCCGGCTGTCTTGCCATCAAGAGAATTTTCAATAATTGGTAACAATTTTTTTCCTTCACCGTGAATATGTGTTACCGGCTGATCAACTTTTTCAAGGAGCTCTGATTTATCATCATAGAGCTCATATGTTAATACCACAAACATGTCCTTAGTAATTTTAATAGAATCCATACGTATCCTTAAATAGTTTGTTCTATATTAATATTGTATAATAGAATTAACAATAGCTGACTGGATACAAATTTAAATGCAAAGCTTGGGCAAAATTATAATATTAGGAGGAACTGGATTCATTGGGTCACAATTATCCGCTAAACTATCTCCTTTATGCGATAAAATTTGCGTGCTAACAAGAAACATTGAAGCCAATAAAGATTTAAAACTTATACCTAATCTAGAAATTATTCATGCGAATGTATTGGATGAGAGAAGCTTAAACGCTGTGTTTTCAGGCTCAGACATAGTTATTAATACCATAGGTATCCTGAATGAGTCTGGTAAAGATAATACTTTTAATAATTTACATTATGAGTTGACGAAGAAAATATCTAATGCAATAAAACTTAATAAAGTTAAACGTTATCTGTATATTAGCTCTCTCAATGCTGATCCAAGAGCAACGAGCCAATATTTAATCACAAAAGGTTTGGCAGAAACCTATATTAGAGATAATACGAATAATTTTTGCAATACAACAATTTTCAGACCATCGATTGTATTTGGAGAAGATGACTCATTTTTTAATAAATTTTCTACAATACTTAGATTTTTACCTGTCTTCCCTCTCGCATGTCCAAATTCAAAATTTATGCCTATTTACGTCAATGAGCTAACAGATTTCATGGTAAGTACAATCAGTGATAATACAATGTATGGTCAAAAAATTGACGTTACTGGCCCAAATGAATATACCTTTAGACAGCTCATAGATATTACATTAAAAGCATTAAAGATTAGAAGACTCATTATTCCACTAAACTATACTTTATCAAAATTACAAGCTGTTATCTTTCAAAGATTACCTGGGAAATTATTTACATTAGATAATTTTCTATCCTTGCAAACCGACAGTTGCAGCACAGAAGGCTTTAAAGGAAAAATAGCTGTGGAAGATATAGTCCCGGGCTATCTAAACTTTTCATTAAAACAAAAACATTTTGAAAATCTTAGAAAGAAGTCAGGTAGAGGTGAATGAAAATTTATTTAGTTGGTGGCGCTGTTAGAGACCAATTATTAGGTAGGCCAGTCAAAGACCGTGATTGGGTCGTGGTTGGATCATCGCCCGAAGAAATGCGTACAAAAAAATTTAAACAAGTTGGTAAAGACTTCCCAGTATTTATTAATCCTAAAACAGGTGAAGAATATGCACTTGCAAGAACAGAAAGAAAATCAGGTCATGGGTATACAGGTTTTGAGTTTGACACTAACCCCAATGTTACATTAGAAGAGGATTTAGCAAGAAGAGACTTAACAATTAATGCCATAGCTCAAGATGAAGATGGAAAACTCATTGATCCATTTAATGGGCAAGAAGATATTAAAAACAAAAAACTAAGACATGTCTCTGATGCATTCTCTGAAGACCCTTTAAGGGTTTTACGAGTGGCAAGGTTTTATGCAAAATTTAATAATTTTGTGGTTGTGCCAGAAACTGTTGATAAAATAAAAGAGATTGTTGAAAGCAGAGAACTTGAGCACCTAACACCTGAGAGAAAATGGCTTGAAATATATAAAACAGGTGAAGACTTAGATCAATTCTTTCGGTTTTTAATTACTCATAATGCTCGAGATGTATTATTCCCCGAAATTCAAAATGAATCTTTGATGGGATACAACTGGCCAAGTTGTCCAAATGATGCGACAAAAATTGAAAGTATTTCTGTTGAGCTATGTAACTGGATAAGAGATGCTGAAGCAATTGAATCTTTTTGTCAAAATCTAAAAGTTCCAAATGAATACAAAAGCTTAGCATTGCTATTTTCAAATTGTTACAAAGAATATTATGAATATCTGCCAAATGGCGTTGAGGAATATGATATGCTTTTATCTCTTATAAAGAGAATAGATATTCGCAAAAAAGGCAGATTAAACTCGTTTATGCGATCTGCATATGCATCTGCAGATAAGGTACCCCGTGAAAAAATACATAAGATTTTTTTTGAAGGACTAATTGAGAGTATAAATAATTTCAAATTAAGCGAAGAGGATCAAAAGAAACCTGGTCTTGAAATTAAAAAGATTATTGAAAATGCGCATAGAAAAATTGCGCAAGACTCGATAAGAAAATTCTTAAATAAATCCGATTAAAGCCACACCCAAAATTAGTCTATAGATAATATATGGAGTGAATGATATTTTATTTATAGTTGATATAAATAAATGAATAGTGATGTATGAAAATATAAAAGATAAAAATATTCCCAATAAATGTTCGTTTAAAATTTCAATATTTCCTATTTTATACAATTGCATTGACTGATATACCGTTGCCATAAAAATAGCGGGCATAGACAATAAAAAAGCAATCTTAATAGAATCCTCTCTACTAAAATTTACTAACAACGCCGCTGTAATAACAATGCCAGATCTAGAGACACCTGGCATTATAGCTAGTGTCTGCATTAAACCGATAAAGATAATGGTAAAAACACTAATGTTTGTGAGCTTAGTTATTTCATCCTTCTTTTTAGCATCAGCTAAATATAAAATAACCGCAAATAATAATGTCATCAAAGCAATCGAGCTAATAGAACGCATATTTACAGAGACTGTGTCAATAAACAGTAAACCTATAATCGGCAACGGGATAGACCCAATCACCATTAGTTTAAGATAATCTAGCCCCTCGCTGGTTAATGATAATATTTTTTTAATCTCATTTCTGTAATAGATTAAGATAGCAATCAATGACCCTGCGTGAAGCGCAATATCAAACCCTATCCCTTGGTCCTTTAGACCCAATAAATAGGATGTTAGTATTAAATGAGATTGGCTCGATATAGGCAAGAATTCCGTTATGCCTTGTATAGCCGATAATATTAATATGTGTATAAACTCCATGCTATAGTTTATGTATATGATTAAATTCTTTAGTTGATAAAAGAGGGATATTTATATTTTTTTTCATTACTAGAACTTTAAATATTTCACCCATTGTATTTGGCAAAAGAATATTTTTCAATCTATTTAACTCATCTAACTTTTCCGTGTCAGACATTTTTTTGCTTTGGAATAAATCTAAGATGCCTAAATTTATTAGGAAATTAGATTGCGCAAGATAGCCATCAACATCAATATTCAAGTTTGAACAAATATTACTTAGGTGTGAAAAATTTACAAAAGATGATAGATCTTGCTCACCTATATTAATCATAGGGTCGAAGTTTGACTGATGGTTATGCACGCAAACCAAAGTCCCTTCATTTCTATCTCTCAAAAAATATTCTTTACTGTTATAACCATAATCTATTGAAAATATTACACCTGAATTTAAGGTCTTATCTAAAGACTTCATCCATCTCATATAATTTAGATTAATTTCACTTACATAATTATTTTCAAAAAATATTTTATGCCCATTCTTTGCTAGTCCTAATTCCTTTATAAGCTTAAAAGGAGCGCTGCTCCAAATATTTCTATAGTTATCACCATCTATTCCAATAAACAAACATTCGACATTGTCATCCATTATCCTAAATCTTTCCGTAGGTAGAGCATCAAAGAATTCATTAGCTATTATCAAACCATCCATAGAGAAGTTTTCTAAAGTATTTTTCCATTCAAATAAGTGATATAAATCAGGAATAGAATCTTTAATGTTACCTTTTTGTAATTTAATTAGATTAGTAGATATTTCTAGTAATATATATTTCTCAGGCAAACATTTATTTTTCTTTAAGTTTCTTACAAGATCTATGGCAAGACTTGCATCTCCTCCACCTAGTTCCATAATCATGAGGTCTTCATTAATATTTGATTTAAGGTTAATAAACTCATTAGAGATGGATTCTCCAAATAATGTCGAATTTATAGGAGAGGTTATAAAGTCACCATTCTTACCAAAGATCTGTTTTTTACTTGTATAGTAACCATAATCTTTATGATAAAGAGATATTTCCATAAACTCAGAGAATGGTATTTCACCCTGATTATTAACTCTATCTGTTAGATATAACTCTATTGATGATTTCATAACTTATATATTCTTAATTATAGTGTACATTTTTTAATTTACCCTTAATATATATCTATGGCTATAACTAGAACAGTTTTTATTACAGGCGGAGCAAGAAGAATTGGAATGGCTGTTGCTAAATACCTTCATTCTTCAGGTTATAATATAATTATTACTTACAATAAGTCTAGCCGTGAAGCTAATGCTTTATCTAAAACCCTAAATAATATTAGAAAGGATTCATTTGCAATAATTAATGCAAACTTTTCTTCAAAAAAAACATGTGAGACTGCATATAAAAAAGCTATTAAAATATTTGGAAGGGTAGATGTTTTGATAAATAATGCTTCTAAGTTTTATCCAACCAAAATTAATGATATAAACGAGAAGTCTTGGTCTGATATTATTAATACTAATTTAAAGATTCCTTTATTGCTATCAAGGGAATTTTATCCAGAGTTAAAGAAAAGGAAGGGGTCTATTATAAATATAATAGATATACATATTGATCCTCCACTAAAAGATCATATTATTTATAATGTCAGTAAGGCTGGTTTGTTAGCATTAACAAAATCATTAGCTAAAGACTTAGCTCCACATATTAGGGTGAATGGTGTTTCTCCTGGCGCTATCATGTGGCCCGAAACAGATATGGGGAATTCTAGCAAAAAGAAAAAAATACTCTCTCGTATTGCTCTAAGACGTACAGGTGAACCAGATGATATAGCAAAGGCAATACTATTTTTAATACAAAGTGCTAACTATGTTACAGGTCAAAATATTGAGATAGACGGCGGTAGAAAGTTAAACATGTAATTTTATTACTTATGGATGACTGACTAATATAGATATTAGTAGTATTCCACTAAGCGTTAATGTAACTGGTATTCTAAGATAATGCATAATAGGGCCGCTGATTTTATTATTTAAATAACCCAGATAATCAATAAATAGCTGTAGTAATAAAAAGACTATCATAGCTAAAAAAAGAAAATATTGATCATAATCTAAAACATTCAGAACCATTATAAAAAAAGCTATTAAACTCGGTATAAACCCATAGATTGTATAAATGATATGATTTTTTTTAAAATCCCAATTAGTTGCACCTATAAATGTAAAAATAAGTAATGTGTTATATAACATAATGTCATATATAATTTTTGGGCTTAACATCTCTATAAAATATAAATCTATTAATAAATAAAAATAAGGTATTAGGCCTAAATAAGAAATTAAACATTGAATCACAAAATTCATATTTAGATATCAAGGTCAACTTTTCTGACTATTTGCTTCTCAATAATATGATTTGCCATAATATCAGAATGAGACATATTTAATTCTGGATGCATGAAGTCCGGAGCTATATCTATCAAAGGTGTTAACACAAAGTCATATTCAATTATTTCTTTTCTAGGAATTTTAATCTTGTCATTAGATATAATTAAACTATTGTAATATAAAATATCAATATCTAGGGTTCTAGAACTAAACTTAGTTTCATTAAAGTGCCTACCATGGTCATTTTCAATAGAATTAAGCTCAGCTTTCAAGACATATATTTCTGATGTTGTATCAAATGAACATGCAAGGTTATAAAAATTAGGTCCATCAAAGCCCATGGAAGATGTTTCATATACAGGCGAGGTTATAATATTTTTATAATTTTTCCTTAACTCGACCATGCATGATTTAATATTTTTTTCTTTATCAAGATTACTCCCAATGCCAATATAGACTTTATGAAGCATTTCTGCTCCTCTCAATGATGACTCCAACCTCTTTTGAACCTGTTACAGCTCCAGGTTTACTAAATCTCCCTTTAACATGAGTGATATTGAAGTTATCAAATATCATTTTTATTGTTTCCTCAGCTAATGTTTCTATTAAAAAAAATTCACTTTCTTGGACTATAGTCTTAACTTTTTTAGCTACGGCCTTATAATCTATTGTATATTCTATATTTTCAGATTCTGAAGCTTTCTTAATCTCTGTCCCAAGCTCCAAATCAATACATACAACTTGCTTAATTTTTCTTTCCCAGTCATAAATACCAATTATAGTTTCTATGCATAATTCCTTTATAAACACTATATCCATCATACTTTCCTGTGATATTTTTTATATATATATTGTATATGAATACGTTTCTGATATCATTATTTGAGTTTGGAGAAATAAAGTGTCTAAAATTTGTCAGATTACAAAAAAAGCGGTTATGTCGGGTAATAATGTCTCGCATGCTAAAAATAGAACAAGAAGGACTTTTGAGCCTAATCTCCATATGCACAGACTATGGTCTGAAGCGCAAAATAAATGGATTAAACTAAAATTATCGTCTAAAGGCCTTAGAATCATAGATAAATATGGACTTGATAAAGCTTTAGAAAAATACGATATTACATAATATTATGAGAGAAAAAATAAGATTAAATTCGTCAGCAGGAACCGGTCATTTCTATACTACAACTAAGAATAGGAAAACTATGCCTGACAAACTGGAAATCAAAAAATTTGATCCTACGATCAGAAAGTATGTGATGTATAAAGAAGGTAAAATTAAGTAGTCTACTTAATTACCTTATAACCCTTCAAGCTGTTAGAAAAATCAACTAAACACTCAATCCCTTCTTTTTGAGCCTCATCTCTCCATGCATTTATTATTTTAATAAAGCTTTCATGCTCCAGGTTTCTAGAGTGCAAGATATCAAATAGTTTATTCTTTAAGCGATAAGCGGTTTTTAAAGCACTAGATTTTTTAAAAATCTCATCTAAAGTAACAGTTTCTTGATTCGATATCCTATGCGGCTCCCTAACTAAAGATGGTTTAGAGTGCTTTAACAAATCTTTAAAGTCGCTACTTGCTTCTTTAGATTCTTGTTTCATCAACGGACTCAGAACATTTTTTGTATAATTTGTAATAACTGTAAGTTTTGATCTCAATAACGCATACCCAATTTCTGAGTCGAGCGTATCGCCTGGCATATTAACTACAGTTTTAGGAGCTAATCTTTTTACATTTATCTGCCCTATAGCTGAAAATATTTTTATATATAACCATCCGATATCAAATTCCCATGGTTTTAAAGAAAATTTAGCGGCTGTTGGGAAAGCATGATGGTTGTTATGTAATTCTTCTCCGCCTATAAGGATTCCTATCGGAGCCATATTTGTTGAATCATCACTAGTATCATAGTTTCTATAACCCCAATAATGTCCCGCTCCATTTATTCCACCAGCTGCAAATATAGGGGTCCAAGCCATTTGGATGGCCCAGATTATAATTCCAACAACTCCAAATAATAAAATATTCCCTATAAATAAAAACAATATACCTAAATTACTTCTACCCGTATAAACATACTGTTCTACCCAGTCATTGGGACAGTTTTGAGAATATTTAGATATAGTTTCAGGATTATTTTTTTCATCATGATATAAGTCTGCGCCACGTAATAGTACATTTTTAATACCATAAAATGCAGGGCTATGCGGATCATCAATTGTCTCAACTTTTGCATGGTGTTTGCGGTGTATAGCTACCCAATCAGCTGTTTTCATTGATGTTGTAAGCCATAACCAAAATCTAAAGAAATGTCCTAGGGTTGGCTTAATCTCTATAGCAGAATGACACACTCCTCTATGAAGATAGAGTGTTATTGCCACGATTGTAATGTGGGTTACTATCAGTGTATAAATTACATAGCCTATCCATGTAAAATCTACAATTCCATTAATCATTATGTCTATCATATTTGTATATTTAAAGTTAAATTCATCATATGATACATTTAAAATTATGTCCAATAAATACCTAGATTATGCCTGAATTACCTGAAGTAGAAACAGTGGTTAATGCTATCAACAAATCTCTTAAATCCATGACAATAAATAGGTTTATTATTCATAATAATAAATTAAGATGGAAGATAGATTCTAACATTTGTAATTTAGTTAAAAATCAAAAAATAAAACTTATCTACAGGAGAGGAAAACATATTATCTTTAGACTAGATAATGGATATTTACTCATACACCTGGGCATGACAGGTATTATTAAATTTATAGATGGCTTGAGCTTAAAAGATATAGAGAAGCATGATCATTATGAGATTCAATTAAAAGACAATAAGATCTTAAGATATAATGATGTTAGAAAATTTGGGTCCATACATTGGACTCAAGATATTGATAATCATTTTTTAATTAAAAATCTTGGCCCTGAGCCTTTGTCTAAAGAGTTTAATGGTATTTTTTTAAAAAATAAGTGCAGAAACAGAAATGTCGCAATTAAGAACCTAATTATGAATCAAAATATTGTAGTAGGAGTTGGAAATATTTATGCTTGCGAGTCATTATATCTATCATCAATAAGGCCTGATAAGAAATGTAAATATATTACTCTTAAGCAATGCAATGATTTAGCTAAAGACATAAAACATGTTTTAAAGAAATCTATTAAGTCTGGAGGGACTACTTTAAAAGATTTTAAAACCCTAGATGGAACCCCTGGATATTTTAAACAAAAACTTATGATTTATGATTGTAAAATTTGTAAATGTGGAGCAAAGGTCAAGAATGTTAAACTTGGAGGAAGATCTTCTTTTTACTGCAATATATGTCAGAAATAATTAAGAATATTTTTTACGTAATGCCTCAAGAACATCCTTGTGAACAAATTTTTCTAACTTACCATCATGTCTGGCAATATCTTTAATTATACTTGATGATAAAAATCCAAATTCTTCGGCAGGACTCATAAATACGCTTTCAATATTAGGTTCCATTGACCTGTTCATGCTTGCTAACTGAACCTCATATTCAAAATCTGAAACAGCTCTTAGCCCTCTCAATATTACTGTTGCAGAATGATCTTTTGCAAACTGTACCAGAAGTTTACTCAAAGGGTATACTTCAATTTTTTTTTCATTAGAGAAAATATTTTGCACAAAATCTATTCTTTCAGAGATTGAAAATAAAGTATTCTTTTGTGGATTTTCAGCAACAGCAATGATGATTTTATCAAATATTTTACAGCCTCTTTTGGCTAAATCCGTATGACCATTGGTTATTGGGTCAAATGTTCCTGGGTATACTGCTATTTTCGCCATCTAGTTTTCCTTTATTTTAGCTATTGTATAACTTACATCGCCTATGCTTAAATCTTTTAATATATTATGTGTCTTAGTGATTATAGACACAAGCTTTTGATTGTAATCTTTTTTTCTCTGTTCATAGTATATATATGTATTTTTACTTAAATAGTTAAATTCATCTAACATAATAATACTCTTCTCCAGGAGGTCACTGTTATATGGTGCGTCTACAAAAATTAAATCATATTTCACGTCTTTATTCATTTTTAAGTATCTTAAAACATCTATGTTAGAAATTTCATAATTCTCTATACCTAACAACGAATACTCATGCTTTATTCTCATGTATGACTTCTTATTATTTTCAACTAATAGAGATTTATTAATTCCTCTGGATATTGCTTCCGCTGACAATATTCCACTGCCAGAAAACAGATCCAAGCTAATCATGTTTTGATCTACTTTGATTACATTGAATAGAGTTTCTCTTATATAGGACTTGGTAGGCTTAAGTGAATCATTGCCATCAAACGAAAGGTGTCTAGATTTTAAGTCACCACCGGTAATTCTAATTTTTTTATTAGCCAATCAATTATTTCCCACTGTATTAATTAAAATATTTTCAAAGTCTAAGTCTGATTTAAGCGAAGAAATAATACTTTCTTTGGTAACAAGATTAATTCCCTTAATATATTCTTGAAAATAATTATCATGCATTTCATAATTATTTATAGCCGATAAAGTGCTAAGCATTTTTTTGTTAGTGTCCAACCTTAATTCAAAACTTTTTAATAAACCAAATTTAGCTTTCTTGATTTTTTCATCACTGATGTCAAATTTTTCAAACTTATTTATCTCTTTTTTTAAAATTTCCAGTGATTTTTCAGTATTTTTTGATTCAGTCTGCATTCCAATCTTAAGAACGCCTATGTCTTTAAATGGTGCTAAGTAACTATATACTGAATAAGCTAATCCATTCTTTTCTCTAATTTCCTGCATAAGCATTGACCCAAAACCACTTCCGCCAAAGATATAATTAGCAACCAAAATATTGTAAAAATTTTTGTGTTTTCTTGTTATTGAGGGAATATATATTGATATATGGGTTTGCTTGCTATCATGATTAATGTTTCTTACTTTACTATTTCCCTGATAGTTCAATTTGTTATAGGTTGAAACATAATTATTTGCCATAGGCACATCATCTAGAGCTCTTGAGATAAAGTATGTCGCCTCGTTTTCATTTATATCTCCAACCATACTTATTTTAATATTATTAATATTTATTATTTTTTTAAGATGTTTACTTATATCAGCAATATTGATTTCCTTGATAATATTTTTATAACCAGAAATAGGATGTGCATATCCAGTGCCAACAAAAAATTCTTCATTTGTTTTATATGAGATAATTGATGCAGGACTTAGATCTCTCGAAGTTATAGAATTAATTATCACATCTCTAGTATATTCAAGTGACGTAGCATTTAAGCTTTTAGCCTTTAATATTTCATTTAGTTTCTTTGATATGAATTCTATATTTTGATCATTTTTTATAAATCTTATTTTTAGAGAACTTAAGTCACGGTTAACTGATGAGTTGTATAATGCTCCTACTTTTTCAAATGAATCAATAATCTTTTCTCCATTAATTTTTTGTTGATGCAATAGCTCAATAGAATAATTTGTAATACCCTTGAGGTTTCCATCATCTTTGCTTCCAAAAGAAAAGGATATTTCTATATCCACAATGGGCAATGATTTTTCATGGATTAATAAATAATTAGTATTATCTTTTACAGCTTCTATTTTAGGATACGACATGGCATTAGTACTAAGTACACAAAAGAATAGAGTTATAATGAGAAATATTTTTTTCATGTCGCAGGCTCAATCAAAGAATATATATAATCGCTGCTAATAATTTTCTTGGCAGCATTAATCAAGTCTTTTTCTGTTATTGAGTCTATATCATCAACGTATTCATCTAATAAACGCCAATCAAGATTTTTTGTTTCCAACATTCCGACTTGCATTGCCTGATAAAAAACAGAGTCAAACTCATAAATATTATTTGCCAATAGCCTAGACTTTGTGTTTAATAGCTCATTTTTTTTAAGCCCATTTTTGATAAATATTGAAAATTCATTAATAAAAGCAGTTCTTAAATCTTCGGGCTGGACTCCTATTCTAGGTGATCCACCTAAGGTTACCAAACTATCTTTTCTTGAATATGAGTCATAAGATATAAATGTGTTTAATGCAATTTTATTATCATCTATTAAATTTTTTGTGAATCGTGAAGATAAGCCTCCATCCATTAATTCTAGCAATAGCTCCATTGCATATAATTCTTTTTTATCCTCAATACTGAAAGACTTCTTTTTAAATGATAATAAAACTATGGGCTGAGATACTTTGTCCTTTACTGTTATCTCATCAAAAGATATTTCATGCTCATTAACTTTTGAATAATTTATTACCTTCTGCTTTGAATAATTCCCATAATATTTTTTAATTAAAGATTTGGCATTATTAGATTCAAAGTTACCAGCAAGTATAAGTGTGGCATTATTGGGAACATAGTAATTTGCATACCATTTTTTTAAGTCACTGACCTTGATGTTATTTAGGTCATCCATTGTGCCTATAATTGGAATTCCATAATTTTTCATACCGAATGCCTGTAAGCCAATTTTTTCAAAAATTTTTGAAATAGGTTTATCATCTGTTCTCAATCTTCTCTCCTCTTTGACTACCTCAACCTCTTTTCTGAATTCTTCCTCAGAAAATAGTATGTTAGACATGCGGTCAGATTCAAGTTTTAAGGATAATTCTAAATAGTCTTTATGTATTTTCTGGTAGTATCCTGTAAAATCTCTGCCCGTAAAAGCATTCTCAGAACCACCAACCTCTTTAATTCTTTTTGAAAAATCTCCAGGTTGCGTATTTTTTGTTCCTTTAAACATCATGTGTTCCAGAACATGTGAAATTCCAGAAATACCAGGGTACTCATAACTTGACCCAACGTTGTACCAGATACTAGAAACTATGGCCGGGCTTCTTTTATCCTCAATAAGTATCACCTTTAATCCATTTGCTAATACATATTCTTCTATTCTGTCTGAAAATTTCATACTAGACTCTGCTAGAGATGGCGCTAGACTCATTAGAACAATGATATTAAAGATACAGAATTTAAATAAGATAGATTTCATAATAGAATTATAGCAAATAATTAGATATTCCTAATATCCTTTTTAAACAAGGTTTAAATGGTAAATTTATCAAGAAATTCTCTTAAATACTAAAAAATATAGCTAAAAACTAGGTTTATAGGCTTGAATACCTTAAATTAGCCATTATAATTAGCCTGTAGGAGTAATTACTTGTGAGTAATAGAGTTATGGAAAATTTACCAGCAGAATTATCATTAGGCCTAGAGTCTGGTGATTCATTAGATATTTATCTTAATCAATTAAGAAAGACACCTCTTTTATCTAAAGAGGAAGAAATTATATTATTTAAGAAATTAAATTCATCTGATGACCTTGAAGCTGCAAGAAAACTAGTATTAGCGCACCTAAGGTTTGTTGTCCATGTGGCTAAAACATACAAGGGTTATGGATTACCTCTTTTAGACCTAATACAAGAAGGCAATATAGGTCTAATGAAAGCTGTAAAAAGATTTGATCCAGATAAGAATGTTAGGTTATTATCTTTTGCTATTTACTGGATTAGAGCTGAAATTCATGAATTTGTAATCAAAAATTGGAGAATGGTCAAGGTTGCAACAACCAAAGCCCAACGTAAATTATTCTTCAAGCTTAAAAGTAAAAAAACTCATACTTCTTGGTTAACGGAAACAGAAACAAAAGATATAGCCTGTGAACTAAATGTAAAACCAGAAACTGTCACTCAGATGGAATCTAGGCTAAGTGGAAAAGATATATCTTTTGATCCTTTGGATGAAGATGAGATGTCTCCATCAACATATCTTACTAATGATAATTTAGACCCATTAGAAAAACTTCAGTATGAAAATGATAGCTCTGATAGTTTGGATAGACTAAATATTGCAATGTCTAAATTAGATGATAGAAGTAAAGATATAATAAAACAGCGCTATTTATTAGACAATAAGAGCACTTTAGATGACTTGTCTAAGAAATATCAGATCTCAAAAGAAAGGGTTAGGCAAATTGAGTATAAATCGCTTGGTCTTTTAAAAAATACTATATTGTTAGCTTGAGCCAACTCTAACCGCTAACTAACAGATAAATACCAAAAATGATCAAATAATAGTAGAGCAAAAAGCACTGCTAAGTAAGTTATTGAATACTTAAATAGAGCAATTGCTTCTGAAGCGGATTTACTAATCATTAGTGAGTAAGAATCTATAACAAATTTAAGACCGATTAAGACAACACCTGTTAAATATATGAAACCTGACAAACCTAATACATATGGAAATAATGCGATACAAAAAAGAAGTATTGAATATAAAAATATATGCAGTCTTGCAAAATCTCTACCATGCGTAACTGGTAACATTGGAATATCTGCTTTTTTATAATCCTCATACTTATAAACTGCCAGTGCCCAAAAATGTGGAGGAGTCCATAAAAAAATAATCAAAAAAAGCACTAACGGGAATGGTTCTATCTGATTAGTAATAGATGTCCAGCCTAATAATGGCGGCATTGCTCCGGCGATACCACCTATGACAATATTTTGTGATGTTAAATTCTTTAAGTAAACAGAATATATGACCGAATATATTATAATTGATAACAAAGTTAATAATGCCGTTAGAACATTCACTAAAAGGTAAAGCATCGTTATTGATGTTACTGATAAAAACAAAGCAAAGTATATGGCATGTAATGGTTTTATTGAGCCATTCACTAAAGGACGTGATTTTGTTCTATCCATAATAGAGTCAATTTTTTGATCCACAACATGATTAATAATAGCTGCCGCAGAAGCAGCCAGTCCTATTCCTATACTTGCAAATGATATTAATTCATAATCAAGAGTACCCTGATGAGCTAGTAACATGCCTACGATAGCCGTAAACATTATCAATAAATTTACTCTCGGTTTAGTTAGAACAATAAATTCTCTCAATATATTTAAGAAGCTATTTTGATTATATGTTCGTGAATTTTGCATTAGTAGATTTTATCACCTTTCCTGATGGTATGTCGAATAATATAGAAGTGTAATCATGCCCATTAATACTACTGAAGCATTAACTGTATGTAATACTGCAATACTAATTGGTAGACTATAAACAACATTACTTATACCCAGAATAATTTGTAATGTAAAAAAACCTAATATTATAGAGCTTATTATTTTAATTCTAACGTTTGACTGTTTAAAAAATATATATCCAAATAAATATAAGTATAGTGTTGTTAATAATAAAGCTCCAAGTCTATGTGTAAAATGAATAGCAATTTTTGCATTATGTATTAATGGAGCCTGTTCATAATTGATGTTGGGTAAATTAAAAACTGTAAAACCATTTTTATAATCCATGTTAGACGGCCACCATGAATTATCACATTTAGGAAAATCTGTACAAGCTAATGACGCATAATTTGTACTTGTCCAACCGCCTAGAATAATTTGAAAAATTAACCCAATAATACAAAGCACTATTAAAATAACCAGCTTCTTATCTATTAAGTTCAAAATCTTATGCCTTTGAACTTCCAAACCATTCCATAATAATAGTGTTGCTGTTGATATCCCTAGTACCAGATGTGTTGTCACTATTGTTGGTTTAACTAACTCAGTTACAGTCAACATTCCCATAAGTGATTGTATAATTATAAGAAAAAATAATGTAACTGGAAAAATTTTAGACACATGCTTGGCATATTTGATTGTAAGGTAAGATATATAGAAAACAAAAATTCCTAATATACCAGCAAGGTATCTATGAAACATTTCCCTCCATGCTTTTCCAGTATCAATAATAGCATCGGGGTATAACTCTTGAGCTTTCAAAAGCTCAATATCAGTACCTGGTGTTCCTAGAATACCATAGCAACCAGGCCAATCAGGACAGCCTAGACCCGCATCAGTTAGCCTGACCCATGCACCCACAGATATCACAACCAAGGTGTATAAGGCGCCGAAAATACATATATTTCTTAAGACATGTAATGACATAGTTATCCAACACGTGAAAGTTTAAGTAATTTTTTTATGTCCTTGAGAAGTTTTTTCCCATCAAAATTACTATCGTACTTAAGTATAACATTTCCAAGAGGGTCAACTAATAAAAGTGAATTTTTATTATCTGATATCCCCTTGATTAAACCATGAATTTTATTAGGTTTATTTTTTATAAGAATAAGATTTGGATAAGACCGGAGTAAGTTAATTTCAGTATTCTCATCAAGCACTTTATTTGATAAAAACAATCTTTGTAATCTATCCATGTTTTTACCTAATGCAGTATTCACTTGTCTCATAAGATATATGTCATGGAGACACTCTTCACCACACTGAGTATTTGCATAATAAATTAACAGCCATTTACCCTTTGGCAATGATTTTTCATTATTATTATCATTAATAACAGTGTTGCTAATATTTGTTATTGGCTTAACTAGATCGCCATAATTAGTCGTGGAATATGATTTCCCAGGAGAGTAATTATCAAGCATAAAATATGCAATAAAAAATGGTAAAATAAAAATCGACATTATTATTATTAATTTAAACTGTCCTCTATTCATTATGCTTTTCCTTCCTCATTAAAATTATCATGAAAATAAACCCTATAATTGAAAATAAAAACCACTGACCAGCATACATATAATGCTTTAATTGCGGGTTATCATTCTGAATGCTTTGAATCTCATAAGAGTTTACTTGTTTCTCATTCATTATCACAACATATGGTTCTACATCCATATTAAGTAATTTAGATATTTTTTGAATCTCAATATTTTGTATTAAAAGTGGCCATGATGAAACATATTTATCATCAGCAAGGTCATAAAAGTTACTATTATAATAATAAACATATCCTGTTATTGACTGCTCATAATCAGTAGTTTCTATGTTTGGCAAAAACTGACGGCTGTTGTTATGTACCCAACCTCTATTAATTAAAACAATTTTTTGATCAACCAGTAATGGAGTGATTACCTCATATCCCGCTTTCTTTTTGAAAACTTTATTATCAAGTAAAAATTGTGTATCAGAAATGTAACTACCTTTAATTCTGACTTTGGTAAATTGGTCTGGATTATTTTTTATATTTTTATAACTAATTGGCTCATATTTTAATTTATTAGTGAACGCATCATATATGACAAGCTTTTCCTGCCCTCGATCAATTTGCCAAAACCCTAATACCAAACATATTATAATTAATGACAAAAAAAAGAATAATTTAATAGTTTTAATCATTTAATTTTTGTATGCTAAATACATATAGTTTATCCGTTTAAAATGAAATATATAATATTAATATTACTAGCGCTAATCATTTATAATCTAATGGCAGGGTTTTTCTATATTATAAAAGATAAGAAGTCATCTAACCGTGGATTCAACTCATTAAGGACTAGAATCATACTCTCCGTTTTATTATTTGCTGCACTGATAATAGGGAATTACCTTGATCTAATAAAACCTCATGGAATTTAATTTTAAAGCCAATAAACAAAGATAAAAAGACCAAGCCATACTACATCAACAAAATGCCAATACCATGCCACCGCTTCAAATCCAAAATGGTTATCGCCTGCAAAATGACCCTTCATACATCTAAATAAAATAACGCTTAGCATTATTGCTCCAAGTGTTACATGGAATCCATGAAAACCTGTCAACATATAGAATGTTGATCCATATATACCGGATGTCATTTTTAAATTTAAATCAGAATAAGCATGCATATACTCATATGCTTGAAAACCAACAAATGTGAACCCTAACAAGACAGTCATTGCTAAACCGTAAATTAATTTTTTTCTATTTTGTTCTTTTAAGCCATGATGCGCCCATGTTACAGTCAAACCGCTTGTTAATAGTAGCATTGTATTGATTGCAGGAATTCCCCCAGCTTTAACTAAAGTGAACTCTCCATTAGCATTTGTCGGTCCGTTTGAAGGCCATACATTTTCAAACTGAGGCCATAAGAATAGATTTGTAGATACCTTTGAGCCATCGCCTCCCAGCCATGGAAGAGATAATTCTCTTGCATAATAAAGAGCACCAAAAAATGCAGCAAAGAACATAACTTCTGAAAAGATAAACCAAACCATTCCCCAGCGAAATGATATATCAACTTGTGCATTATATATTCCTGCTTCACTTTCTTGAATTACCGTTGAAAACCAACCATAACTTACTATGAATAAAAACGCTAAGCCCATAAGCATTACAGTTGAGCCAGAAGCATAGCCATTCATATAATTAGCAGCACCAATAAATAATACTACAACTGAAACTGTTGCTAAAAATGGCCAGCTTGATGCATGCGGCACATAGTAACTATTAGATTCACTCATAAATTAATTCTCCTTATTTAGAACCTACTTGATCAGTTGTATTAAACATTGTATAGGATAATATCAAAGTTCTAGTGTCACTAGGTAATTCATTGTCAATTATAAACTGGAGTGGCAACTCCTTTGTTTCTAATCCATTTATTTGTTGTTGACTAAAACAGAAACATTCTATTTTTTTAAAATACTCTGCATCTTCATGCGGAACAACGCTAGGACTCGCAGTGGCATGTTTAACTGATGTAGTATTGTTTGTTAATGTATAAAATGTATTATTTATTTTACCAACCTGTACGATCATCTCTCTATCTATAGGCTCGAAAGTAAATGGGGCAGAATTAGCAACGGTAGACGTAAATTTCACTGTTACGAATCTTTCAATAGGGTTCTCATTAACCACTAATACTCTTTCTTGATTAGTCTTGCCGTTTAAACCGGTTATTTCACAAAATATGTCATATAAGGGTACAAGCATATATGAGAATGAAAACATAAATACCGTGAAAAGTGTTAAGGCAAGATATGTCTTTTTAAAAGTACTCATTAGTCGACTTTAGGTGCTTTTTCAAAGGAATGATAAGGAGGCGGAGATGATAATGTCCACTCTAATCCTTCAGCGCCCTCCCAGACTTTATCTTCTGCTGTTACATCTTTTTTAAGTGTATTAAACAAGATATAAACAAATAATAATTGAGATAAACCAAAACCAAACGCTCCTACAGATGCAATTGCATTAAAATCAGCAAATTGAACTGCATAGTCTGGTATTCTTCTAGGCATCCCAGCTAGACCTACAAAATGCATTGGGAAGAAGGTTAAATTCACAAATATTGTTGTTAGCCAAAAATGTAATTTACCTAATCCTTCGTTATACATTTTTCCAGTCCACTTAGGTAACCAGTAATATACTGCTCCCATAATGGCAAAAACTGCTCCTGGCACTAATACATAATGAAAATGTGCTACCACAAAATATGTATCATGATATTGAAAATCAGCTGGCACCATTGCTAACATTAATCCTGAAAAACCACCAATTGTGAATAAAACAATAAATGCTATGGCAAATAACATAGGCGTCTCAAAAGTCATTGATCCTCGCCACATAGTTGCAACCCAGTTAAATACTTTTACTCCTGTAGGTATAGCAATCAACATTGTTGTAAACATAAAAAATATTTCACCTGCCAATGGCATACCAACAGTAAACATATGGTGCGCCCAAACAATAAATGATAATAAGGCAATAGATGCTGTGGCATAAACCATAGAATCATATCCGAATAATCTTTTTCTAGAAAAGGCAGGAATGATAGTAGAGACTATTCCGAATGCAGGTAATATTAGAATGTATACTTCAGGATGTCCGAAAAACCAGAAAATATGCTGAAACATAACTGGGTCACCGCCTCCTGATGCTGTGAAAAACATTGTTCCAAAAAATTTATCAGTAAGGAGCATTGTTACAGCTCCTGCTAATACCGGCATAGATGCAATTAATAAGAAAGCTGTGATTAACCATGTCCATACAAATATAGGCATTTTCATTAATGTCATACCCGGAGCTCTCATATTAAGAATTGTTGCAATAACATTGATTGCTCCTAATATCGATGACACTCCAAGCATATGTATAGATAAAATTGTAAATGGGAATGAATCACCACCTTGAAGTGATAATGGTGGATATAACGTCCAACCAGCTGCTGGACCACCGCTTTCCATAAATAAAGTACTAAGCATCATTGTAAATGCAAAAGGTAATATCCAAAAACTCCAATTATTTAATCTTGGTAAGGCCATGTCAGGAGCACCAATCATGATTGGTAACTGCCAATTTGCTAACCCTACAAAAGCAGGCATTACCGCACCAAATATCATTACCAGCGCATGCATGGTTGTCATTTGATTAAAAAATCCTGGTACAACTAATTGTAATCCAGGCTGGAATAATTCTGCTCTAATTACCAAAGCCATTAAACCGCCTATAAAAAACATAATCAAACTAAACCATAGATACATAGTTCCTATATCTTTATGGTTAGTTGTCGTGATCCATCTCATAATGCCACCGCTTGGCCCATGGTCATGGTCATCATGTAATTTATCTATATTAGTACTCATAAAATTTTCCGTTTATTTATTTTTAGCGACTTTATTAGTTTTTTGGATACCTACCCATTTATAATATTCTGGCTTAGAAACTGCATGCACAACAATTGGCATGAATCCATGATCTTTCCCGCATAATTCAGCGCACTGTCCTCTATATGTACCTGGTTCTTTAATATCAACCCAGATTTCATTAATATATCCAGGTATTGCATCTTTTTTCCCGCCTAACTCTGGGACCCACCATGCATGAATCACGTCATTAGCTGTTAAAAGTATTCTTACCTTGGTATTTATAGGTAGAACAATCGCATGATCTACATCACGCAAATAATTCTCAACCGTTGTTACATCAACGCCAGAACCTAGTCTCCTGGCAACATTACTTTCCTCGGCAATTTTACTGAAAAAAGTCACATTATCTTCTAGATATTCGTATTGCCACATCCATTGGTATCCAGTTACCTTTAAAGTAATCTCTGAATCTCTGGTGTCTTCCATCATTATCAGGGCCTTTGTTGCAGGAACAGCCATTCCAACCAAAATAATAAATGGAATAACTGTCCATATTATCTCGACTTTAGTACTTTCATGAAATTTGGCTGGTTTATATCCTAGAGATTTACGATGGTAAATAATGGAATATAACATTGCTCCAAACACGACTATTCCAATAACTACAGTTATATAGAAAATCAACATATGTAAGTCATACGCAACTTCACTTGTAGGAGTGACACCTCTTGGCATATTTGTTTCCCATTCAGCTAGTGCAGCTGTTGGGAAAATAACCATTAATAAAATATTAGATATTCTCATTAATCATCCTTTATTTAATGAATTTTATAATAACAAAATATTAGTATTTATGGAATTTCTAATTTAACAAAATTAAATCTTTTTAATCGGGATAACCCCAGTATTATTGATATTTTTCTTTATCCTTTTCCACGACATTCCATAGATCATTTCATATGTTACTGGAAATTTACCATTATCATTGTTTTTGGGATAAGCGTTAGATAATTCCATATATGATTTCTTACTTACATAAGATGGTTCTTGGCCGATAACGGTATTTGCGCCTGTTTTTTTAAGGGAATTTAATACTCCTTTAAAAGATGAATATTCAACTATTATTTCCTCTACATCCATAACAGGATCGTCAAAACCACATTTTAATAGAGAGTCTCCGTACATATGCATATCTGTAAAAGAATTAACATGTTGTTCAACATCAATATATGTATAAGCTTCCTGCAACTCCCTTAGAGTATTTGGACCAACTGTAGTAAACATAAATATACCATCATCCTTTAAAGACCTCCGGGCATCATGAAATATTTTCTCTATTTCCTCGCACCAATGGAGGGTAAAGCTTGATATTATTAAATCAAAAGATGCTGGTCTAAAAGGCATGTTCTCAATATCGGATACAATTAAGTTAAGATTTGGGTTTTTTTCTCTACACTCAAGTAGCATATTCTCGGCTAGGTCTAGGCAAGTTATATTTGATGTTGGAAATTTAGACAGTAATAACTCAGCTAAATATCCTGTTCCACTTCCTAGATCTAAAATATTTAATGGTTTAAATTTTAATAAACCTAATCTTTCAATCATCCTTCTTCCCACCTCTCTTTGAGCGACTGAATATTCGTCATAAGAAGATGCTTTTGTATTAAAAGCCTGTTGAATTCTTTTTTTATAATTCTCCATTTTAATTATCAATGAAAACTCTTATTAAATTATATATTTCATTATTCCCAGATATAAAGGGTATATGACCCAAGCCTGGAATCACCTCCTCTATAATGCGATTATTATTCATCGTATATGTCTCTTCATTGCTCATAAAATGATCTTTCTCGGTATTGATTAGGAGTATATCTTTTTGTCTATCAAAACCACAGTTAATACTTGCTGAGGTTTTCAAATCATCTAAATTCTCCAACAATACCGATGTATTAGGCAAACTATTATCAGTGAATGTCTTGATAAGATAGGAGAACTCGGTTTTATAATATTTAGAGTTCTTAACGCACTCATACATAAATTTTTTTAAAGATTCTTTTTTATTAATAGCTAGAGAAGTTTGTAGAGCAGCTATATTTCCTAAGTTTAAGATTTTATTTTCCTGGTCTTCTGTGTCTAAATTACAGTTAATTAATATGAGTTTTTTAATATTTTGTTGATAATTCTGAAAACTATTTAACGCTAACAATCCTCCATATGAATATCCTACTATAATTGTATCTTTTTCAGCTCTTTCAAAAATACTGTCACAGTATTTCTGGGGGCTAATATTTAATAGGCTGTTACTCCCATATCCTGGCAAATCATACATATGAATATTAAAATTATTTTTAAAAAATTTGTCTAAATGACACCAGACGCGTCTATCAAATAGCCATCCATGTAAAAAAATTATATTTGAATCATGCATATTATATAAAGCTTAACTATTATTAATCTAATAATAATTATATATTAATCAGATGTTAGAAAATATCATCAACTTAGAAATGCTTCTTATTTCCATAGTATTATACCTTATAGGTTCAATACCATTTGCCATTATAAGTTCAAAAATATTTAATTCACCAGATCCCAGGTCTTTTGGCTCAAAAAATCCTGGGGCAACTAATGTACTAAGAAGCGGTAATAAGTATGCTGCCCTTTTAACACTAATTGGCGATGGTTTTAAAGGACTTATACCTGTTCTTTTTTTGGTAGAAATGAATATTCCAGTCTATCAAGTTTACCTCCTGTCATTTTTTTTATTAATAGGACATGTTTTTCCTATTACATTAAATTTTAAAGGCGGCAAAGGTGTTGCTACATCTATTGGCATTCTGATTGCACTAAACTACATAACAGCAGGATTGTTAATTATGACCTGGTTATTTATGTATTATATTTTTAAAGTGTCTGGGCTGTCCGCACTGATTGGTTTTTTACTCTTACCATTGTTTATGTTTATAGCATCAGCTGGTCTATATATGACAGCCATATCATTTGCCAATATGCTGTTCATATTTATGACACATAAAAAAAATATTGTAGATTTCTTGTCAAACGAATCTTGACGAAGGATTAGGATTTATTTCAAGAGAGTTATTTGTTGATATTTTTGATGACTTTAACCAGCCCATATAAGCTATCATTGCACCATTATCAGTACTATAGGCCATGTCTGGAAAAAAGATTTTTTTTTCACCCTTCTCTGCATTACATCTAGCTCTGAGTTTTTTATTAGCACTTACCCCGCCAGCAATTACTATATTCTCTATGTTATATTCTCTAGCAGCTCTTAAAGTTTTTGTAATTAATACGTCAATAATTGCATTTTCAAAATCATAAGCAATGTCTGATATTAATAAATCACTCAATTTAGTTTTATTGATCAATTGTGTAACATGAGTTTTAAGTCCACTAAAACTAAAATTATAACAACTTGTTTTAATCATAGGTCTTGGGAACTTGTATGAAGACTTGCTGGTTTTAGAAGATGCTTTTGAAATCTCAGGGCCTCCCGGATATGGCAGACCTAGATGTCTAGCTACTTTATCAAAAACCTCTCCCGCGGAATCATCAAGAGTTTTCCCAAGCACTTTATAAGCCGAGTTATCTTTAACTAAAGTTAGTATCGTATGACCTCCAGACACCAGCAATGAAATGAATGGTAGCGTTAGCTCTTTTTCCGTAATCATAGGTGAAAATATATGTGCTTCTAAATGGTCTATCTCTATTGACTTAATTTTAAGAGACCAAGCTAAAGATTTGGCAAAAGATGCTCCTGTTAAGAGAGGTCCAAGCAGACCTGGACCATTAGTGAATGCAATTAAACCAATATCTGATAAAGAGGTTTCTTTTTCATTTAATAATTGATCGAGTAAGGGAACTAATTTTAAAACATGATCTCTTGAGGCTAGTTCAGGGACAACCCCTCCATATTTACCATGTATATCATGTTGGGAATTGACAACATGACCTATCATGCCCTTTTCTGAATCAAATAATGCCAAACCTGTCTCATCACAAGAAGATTCTATGCCCAAAACTATCATGTAAACCTCAAAGTTGCTTTAAATCTATTGCTTTATTAATATAATCAAGTAATATTACGCCATTATAAACTATTTTAAATAATTTTATGCCAAGTGTACAAATTAGAGAAAACGAACCTTTTGAAATTGCCTTAAGAAGGTTTAAAAGAGGTTGCGAAAAAGCTGGGATCTTAACCGAGACTCGTCGAAGAGAATTCTATGAGAAGCCAACAGCTATGAGAAAAAGAAAAGATGCTGCAGCTACAAAACGACATAAAAGGAAGATTAGTATGTCTGCAATAAGAAAAAAACCTCCATACAAAAAATTCTAACTCATTGATGTCTGATCAATCAACCAAATTAAAAATACAAGAAGATCTTATTCGTTTCATGAAATCTGGCGAGAAAGAAAAGGTCGAAATTCTTAGATTTGCATCATCTTTTATAAAACAAGAAGAAAAAGATAAGGGTATAATTCTTTCTGAAAGCCAGACAATACAGGTCATAAAAAAAGTTCTTAAGAGAAACCAGGAATCATTTGATCAGTTTACTAAAGCTGGAAGGATTGATTTAGCTGATAAAGAAAAAAAAGAGATGGACATTGTTGGTATATATCTGCCTGAAGAAATGCCTGAAGATGAAATAATAAAAGCGATAAAGGAATCAATAAAAAACTGTCAAGCTGACTCCATTAAAGATATGGGAAAAGTGATGGCTGACGTGAAAAAACTCCATGGGGATAACGCAGATATGTCATTGGTTAGCAGGCATGTTAAACAGCTTTTAGATAAATAATTAATTTAATTAAAAACAATGTCCTGCAATAAGTTAGTTATCCAGTCTAGATATATAGTATAATTTTAAGTCATTATGGATAAAAATCTTCAATTTCTAGAACTAAAACGTATGGACCCAAAGGTAAGTCCTGCCCCTACGAGATTAAAAAATTACAAAGAAATATATGGTCACTACACTATCAAGCAAGCAAGTGAGCAATCTGGTCGCTGTATTGAATGTGGAAATCCTTACTGTGAATGGAAATGCCCTGTCCATAATCATATACCTCAATGGTTAAAATTGATTTCTGAAGGCAGATTAATGGAAGCTGCTGACTTATCACACCAAACAAATTCTCTACCAGAGATCTGTGGAAGAATATGCCCTCAAGACCGTTTATGTGAAGGTGCTTGCACGCTTAATGATGGTTTTGGAGCTATAACAATTGGTAGCATTGAAAAATATATTACTGATGAGGCTTTGAAACAAGGATGGAAGCCTGACTTATCAAATGTAGTTCCAACAAAATTTAAAGTGGGTATTATTGGTGCTGGCCCAGCAGGCCTAGCTTGCGCAGATGTTCTTGCAAGAAAAGGTATCAAGGCTGTTATCTATGATAAATATGAAGAAATTGGTGGTTTATTAACATTTGGCATTCCCCCATTTAAGCTTGATAAAGAAATTGTTCTTAAGAGAAGAAAAATTCTAGAAGAGATGGGTGTTGAGTTTGTATTAAATACTGACATTGGTAAAGACATAAGTTTTGAAAAATTTTCATTAATGTATGATGCTGTTTTCTTGGGAATGGGAACCTATACTTACATGAAAGGTGGTTTTGCAGGTGAAGACTTGGAAGGGGTATTTGATGCATTACCATACTTAAACTCAAATATTAGAAGATTAATGAAATCTAAAAATAATCAATATATTGATATGAAAGGCAAAACTGTACTAGTTTTAGGTGGCGGTGATACAGCGATGGATTGTAATAGAACAGCAAAAAGGCAAGGTGCTAAAAAAGTTTATTGTGCATATAGAAGGAATGAGGAAAATATGCCTGGCTCAAAGAGAGAGGTGAAAAATAGCAAAGAAGAAGGGATTGATTTTTTGTGGAATATGCAGCCAATAGAGATTGTGGGGGAAAATAAGGTTGAAGGAGTAAAATTTGTAAAAACTAAATTACAAAAAACAGATATTCGTGGAAGAGAAATTCCTGTAATTATTGAAGGCTCAGAATCTATCATTAAAACTGATCATGTCATAATGGCATTTGGTTTTAGACCAAATCCTCCGTCCTGGCTAACAAAAAATAAAGTAAAAACAGATGAAATTGGCAGAATACTTATTAATGGCGAATCTAAATATTCTCATCAAACTAATAATCCAAAAATATTTTCTGGGGGAGACATGGTTAGAGGTTCAGATTTAGTAGTGACAGCTGTATTCGAAGGAAGAAATGCTGCGGATGGAATATCAAAATTCCTAAATGACTCTATTCAAAAGAAGTTAAATGTCATTAATTCCTAATCATTTACTTTTAAGGGCCATAAGGAATGAGCCTATAGAAAGAACGCCTATATGGATAATGAGGCAAGCCGGAAGATATCTTCCAGAATATATTAATCTTAAAAATAAAGCTGGTGGCTTTATAAATTTAGTAAAAAATCCAGAATTAGCATGTGAAATAACATTACAGCCACTAAAAAGATTTGAGCTAGATAGTGCTATAGTATTTTCTGATATTTTAGTAGTTGCAGACATGATGGATATTAATCTTAGTTTTGTTGAAAATAAAGGTCCAGTTTTTGATAAAGTAATTAGGACAGAAAAAGATTTGGGCAAAATAGAAAAAATCCATAATGTTGAAAAACTAGATTATGTCTTCAATACAATTAAGTTACTTAAAAAAGAATTGGCAGGCAAAAAACCATTAATTGGCTTCATAGGAAGTCCATGGACGGTAGCTACATATATCATAGAAGGAAATTCATCGAAAACATTTACTAATGTTCTAAAAATGCTTGAATGTGATGAAAAACTTCTTCATAAAATATTGGATATGCTCACCAATATAAGTATTGATTATTTAAATAAGCAAATTGAGTCTGGTATAGATGTTGCCATGATATTTGATACATGGGGAAGCCTATTAAATGATGAGCAGTATGAAAAATTTTCACTAAGGTATATCAATAAAATCAAGAATGCTATAGCAAATCAAAATATACCATTAATATACTATGTTAGAGAAACAGGCAGAAAGTTAGAAGCTCTCAAAAATCTTGATATCAATGTATTGGGCATTGACTCAACAACTGACATTGGTGTTATTAAAAAAGAGATTGGAGATAAGTTCGCCCTACAAGGTAATTTAGATGTCAATATCTTAAAAAAAGATGAATCAGATATTATTGCTGCAATTAAAAATATATTAATAAGTTATGGTTCTAATAGTGGTCATATATTTAATCTTGGAACTGGGATTACCCCTGATATCAATCCTGATAAAGTTAAGATGCTTATTGATAATCTTGCGGACATAAGTAGTAAATTTCATGTAAAATAAGATTATGGATTTTAAGAATATATTCATAATTGGCTCAATGGGCTCTGGGAAAACTTCCATAGGAAAAATACTGGCAAAAAATAACCATTTATCTTTTCTTGATACTGATCATGAAATAATAAGAAGTTGCGGATATAGTATTCCTGATATTTTTGAAAAATTTGGTGAGGAGCACTTTAGAAACTTAGAAACCGAACAGTTAAGAAAAATGGATGCTATAGAGAATCATATTATTTCCACAGGTGGCGGAATAGTACTAAAAGATGATAATAAAAAACTAATGAAAAGTCTTGGTCTTATAATTTTTCTGGATATCAATATTAGCTCTCAAATGGATAGAGTTAAAAATAGAAAAAACAGACCATTATTAAATGACAAGAATTTAAAAGATAATTTATTATCTTTAAAAAAAATAAGAGATCCTATATATAAAAAAATTTCTAACTATATAATAGATGTATCTGGAAAAGAAAGAAATCAGGTTATTAATGAAATACAAAAAATAATATGAAAAAGATTTTATTTAAAATTGAAGGCAAAAATATACCGATAATTATAGGTAATGAGATATGTAGTAAAACTTCTATTTCAAAGTATATTGACTATAAAGACGTCGTTATAATAACTAATACTAGAATAGCCAAGCTTCATCTAAAAAATCTTGAGAGGTCTTTAAAAAGCTTTAATATAAAAACTCTTATACTTCCTGACGGAGAAAAATATAAAAATATCTCGTCATTAAACAAAGTTCATGATTTTTTAATTAAAAGTAAATTTAATAGGAATTTGACTGTGATTGCTTTGGGTGGAGGAGTTATAGGCGACCTTGCAGGCTTTGCTTCAGATACTTTTCTCAGGGGTGTAAACTTAATTCATATTCCCACAACATTATTGGCTCAAGTAGATTCTTCGATTGGTGGAAAGACAGGAGTTAACCATAAATATGGTAAAAATCTAATAGGTAGTTTTAAACATCCCGTGGCAATCTTTATTGATACAAGCTATTTGAAAACACTACCACAAAAGGAATATATTTCAGGATTATCTGAGGTTGTTAAATATGGAGCAATTGGAGATAAAGTATTTTTAAAATGGTTAAATAAAAACTCTAAATTAATTTTAGAAAGAGATTCTGTTAGCCTAATTAAATTAATTACAAATTCAGTTAAAGCGAAAGTTTCTGTTGTTCAAAAAGATGAAAAAGAGTCAAATATAAGAGCTCATCTTAATTTTGGACATACTCTAGGACATGCTATAGAGTCATCGCTGAATTACAAAGGAGTCAGTCATGGTGAAGCAGTAAGCATAGGGATGCTATTTGCCTCGGCAATATCTGTCGAAAAGAGTGATTTAAAAATTGATGAATTTAACCTTATAGAAAATACATTGGCTAATTTCTCTCTACCAGTAAGAATACCCTCTTCTATTACATGCGCTAAAATTTTGCAAAATATGACGTATGATAAAAAAAATAGGGAGGGTAAAATAAATTTTGTCCTACTTACATCGATTGGCTCATGCTGCCTGAATGATCATATTAGTGATAGCTATATATTGGGATTGCTTAAAACTTTTCAAGCATAAATCCATAAATAATATGCTAATATCTAACTGATATGAAAAATAAGTTTAAACATAGCCAGGATGGTCTTTATAACCCTTTATTCGAAAGGGATAACTGTGGTTTTGGCCTTATAACTCAAATGGATAATATTCCATCTCACTGGGTCATAGATACAAGTATAAAAGCTCTACAGAGATTGACTCATAGAGGAGCAATTTCTGATGATGGCAAAACCAGTGACGGCTGTGGGTTATTAATAAAAAAACCTGATTCATTTTTTAGATCTATAGCTAAAGACATGGGTATTGAGCTAGGTTTAAATTATGCATTTGGTCCAGTTTTTTTAGATAAAAGTAATCAAAAAAAGTGCATGGAGACACTCCATTTTCAGCTGAGAAAGTTAGGTTTAAATATTGAGGGTTGGAGAAACGTTCCTGTTAACAAAGATGCCTGCGGGAAAGATGCCTTATCAAGCCTGCCAATAATAAAACAGATTATTGTTACAGCTCCAGATGAGATGCTAGAGACTGAATTTGAAAAAAAATTATATATTGCGAGAATACAAGCGGAAAAAATTTTAGCTGATGATAATGTTTTCTATATACCTAGTCTCTCTGCAAAAGTTATTTCGTATAAAGGATTAATAATTTCAGATTATATTAAAGACTTTTATCCTGATTTAACTAATAAAAAAATGAAAACATCTTTATGCGTTTTTCATCAAAGATTCTCAACCAATACATTGCCTCAATGGAAGTTAGCTCAACCATTTAGACATCTTGCGCATAATGGAGAAATTAATACTATCCAAGGAAATAGAAACTGGTATCTAGCTAGGCGCGCCAAGCTTAGTATTGAATCTCTTCCGGAATTAAACAAGCTTCACCCTTTAATCTCTAGAACTGATTCTGATTCATATACTTTAGATAATATGCTTGAGCTTCTATTGGCTGGTGATATGGGAATATTTAGAGCAATGAGAACACTGATGCCTCCAGCATGGCAAAATAATAAAAATATCGATGAAAAATTAAAAGCCTGTTATGAGTATCATTCTATGCATATGGAGCCATGGGATGGTCCGGCAGGAGTAGTTCTTACAGATGGAAGGTATGCTGCATGTGCACTAGATAGAAATGGATTAAGACCTGCAAGATATGTCATAACAAAGGACCGTCATATAACATTAGCATCAGAAATTGGAGTTTATGATTATAACAATGAAGATATAGTAGAAAAAGGTAGGCTAGCCCCAGGTGAAATGTTAGCCGTAGATACTGAAAAAGGTGAGATTTTATTAACAGACCAAATAGATCATATTTTAAAAGATAGACACCCTTATTTGTCATGGCTAAAGAAGCACTCTATAAAAGCTCCAGATTATGTAGCTGAAAAAGAAGAGTCATTAAATTTTACAGAGAATAAATTACTCTTATTTAAAAAATATTTTACTGTTTCTTTTGAAGAAGAAAAGGAGATAATAGCTCCTCTTGCGGAAATTGGGCAAGAAGCAACTGGTTCCATGGGTGATGATACTCCTATGCCAGTTCTATCAAAACATAATAGATCAATATATGATTATTTCAGACAGCAGTTCGCTCAGGTAACAAATCCTCCTATAGATCCATTAAGGGAAGCTAGTGTTATGTCGCTAGAAGTATGTTTTGGGAAAGAGAGAAATTTATTTGAAGAATCTGCCAAACATGCAGATAGGTTGATACTTAGTTCACCAGTTTTAGACAGACAAACATACTTGTCGATATTAACCTCAAAACAAAAGAAATATCCTCATGATATTATTGATTTAAATTATGATGCATCGTTAGATTTAGAAGAAGCTATTAATACAATATGTGACCGTGCAACTAGAAGTGTTAAAAAAGGTAATATAACAATAGTATTATCTGATAAAAAAATAAGCAAAAATCAATTGATAATTCCAGCTCCTATGGCTATAGGAGCAGTTCATCATAAACTGATAGACGCAGGACTGAGGTGTGATACAAATTTAATTATTGAAACCGGTTCTGCTAGAAATCCACATCACTATGCTGTGCTATTAGGATATGGGGCTACAGCTATCTATCCATATTTAGCATATGAGATATTAAATGAGATGGTCGGTAAAAATAAAATCTCTGTAAAAAAATATGGTGAGTCTGTAGGGAATTATATAAAAGGAATAAATAAAGGTATATTAAAAATAATGTCAAAAATGGGAATATCATGTGTCTCTAGTTATAGAGGTGCCCAGTTATTTGAGATTGTAGGTTTACATGAAAAAATAGTTGACCTGTGTTTTAAAGATACCATTAGTCGTATTTCTGGTTCAGATTTTTCAGACATACAAAAAGATTTAGAAGAAAACAGAGTTACTGCATGGGATGTATCTAAAGAAATAAAAACAGGTGGTCTTTTAAAATATGTTCACAACGAAGAACATCATGATTATAATCCAGATATTGTTAAATCTTTACAGGAGTGTGTGAGCACTGGATATTATGAGGATTATAGAAAATATGCTGATCTTGTTAATGGGAGAAACCCAAGTTTTATGCGAGATTTATTATCTCTAAAACCAACTTCAAAGAAAATTTCTATAACAAAAGTTGAATCAATTAAAAAAATATTCCATAGATTTGATACAGCGGGAATGTCTTTGGGCGCCTTGTCACCGGAAGCACATGAAGCGCTGGCGATTGCAATGAACACTTTAGGTGGACGCTCTAATTCAGGGGAAGGCGGAGAAGATAAAAAAAGATTTAACACTAGTAAAAATTCTAAAATAAAACAAGTAGCTTCAGGAAGATTTGGTGTTACACCCCACTACCTTGTGAATGCAGAAGTAATTCAAATAAAAATTGCGCAAGGTGCAAAACCAGGAGAAGGAGGTCAACTCCCAGGAGATAAAGTTAATGAGATGATTGCGGAACTTAGATTTTCGGTACCTGGTGTAACTTTAATCTCACCTCCTCCACATCATGATATATATTCAATTGAAGATTTAGCTCAACTTATTTTTGACCTTAAGCAAGTAAATAGTAAAGCATTAATATCCGTTAAATTAGTCTCGCAAGCAGGAGTTGGTACTATTGCAGCTGGAGTAGCCAAAGCATATGCAGATTTAATTACCATCTCTGGATATGATGGAGGAACTGGCGCCAGCCCATTAACTTCAGTTAAATATGCAGGGAGTCCATGGGAGCTAGGAATAAGCGAAGCCCATCAAACACTAATGATGAATAATTTGAGACATAAAGTTAGACTGCAAACGGATGGTGGTTTGAAAACAGGATTGGATATTGTAAAAGGAGCGATGCTTGGAGCAGAAAGTTTTGGTTTTGGAACATCAGTAATGGTTGCATTAGGTTGTAAATATTTAAGAATATGTCATTTAAATAATTGTGCAACTGGTGTTGCTACTCAAAATAAAATTCTCCGTCTGAACCACTTTAGTGGTAGCCCAGATAGGGTTGTAAATTATTTTAAATTTGTTGCACAAGATGTTAGAGAAATACTCGCGGAATTAGGATTCTCTTCGCTAAGTGAAATTATTGGTAGAACAGATTTATTAAAACAAGTTAAAGGTAATACAGATAAACATAAAAAACTAAATCTAAAAAAACTATTAGTATCAGTTAAAAATGGTAGTCCGAAGTACTGTACTGCAAAATCTAACAAACCATTTGATCAAGCTATTTTAGCTAAAAAAATTCTCAAAGATGCACTTCCATTTATAAAGAAAAAAGAAAAAGCAGTATTGTCTTATAAAATAAAAAATTTTAATAGGAGTATTGGTGCAAATATATCAGGAGAAATTGCCCGCTTATATGGTAATTATGGTTTAAAAACCAAACCAATCACGCTACAACTTGAAGGGACAGCCGGGCAAAGCCTAGGTGTATGGAATGCAGGTGGTTTAAATATTACTTTAACTGGTGACGCAAATGACTATGTTGGCAAAGGAATGGCTGGTGGAAAAATTATTATTAAAGTACCAAAAATACTAAAAGAATTAGCAAAGAAAATGATTATTATCGGAAATACTTGTATATATGGGGCAACAGGTGGGAAACTTTTTGCAGAAGGCATTGCGGGAGAAAGGTTTGGCGTTAGGAATTCAGGATGCACGGCAATAATAGAAGGCAGTGGAGACCATACATGTGAATATATGACCGGAGGATCTATTATAGTCTTGGGAAAAACTGGTAATAACTTTGGTGCTGGTATGACCGGGGGCCTGTCTTTTGTTTATGATGAAGACAATACTTTTGCTAAAAAAATAAATACCGAATCTGTGGAAACATCAAAACTATCAAAGGTAATATTCACAGAACATCAAAAATATTTATTAAAATCATTGAAAGAGTATTATAAAGATACTGGCAGCTATATTGCAAAGTCAATTATTTCAAATTTCAAAGAAGAAATTAATAAATTTATAATCATAAAACCAAAAGCTTCTGATTTTAAAAGTTTACTGGCGATACTAAATAAGGCTGCGTAAGATGAGTAGCCTTGATCGAGCATTCATTGATGATTTGCTTTCAAGAATTGATATTATTGAAGTAATAGGCAATGTAATCCAATTAAAAAAACATGGCAATGGCTATAAAGGCCTTTGTCCATTTCACTCTGAAAATACTCCCTCATTTAATGTATCTAACACAAAACAGTTTTACCATTGTTTTGGATGTAGCGCGTCGGGAGATGTAATTAAATTCTTAAGAGAACATGATGGTTTAACATTTATGGAAGCAATTGAAAAATTAGCTTATATGGCAAATGTAGAAATACCCAAAGGGGCTGATAATAAAAATGATGATAGTAAGATTTTACTAGATACAAATAAATTAGTTAATGAGCAATATGTAAAAAATTTAGAAAATGATACTAATGCAAAAACATATCTATCAAAAAGAAATATTAATGAAGATATGGTTCAAAACTTCAATCTTGGTTTATCAAAAGATAGTTGGGATAATATTACCGAACTATTAGTCAAAAAAAATAAGATGAAAGAAGGAGTGGATCTTGGGTTATTAGTTAAAAATAAAGATAAAATATATGACCGTTTTAGAAACAGAATAATGTTTCCTATTAAAAATACATCTGGAAATATTATTGCATTTGGAGGACGAGCTTTAAGTAAAGATGATAATGCTAAATATATTAATTCACCTGAGTCAAAATTATTTTATAAAAGTACCGAGGTCTATGGGTTATTTGAGTCGAAACAGTATATAAATAAAGTAGATCAAATAATAGTTGTAGAAGGATACACTGATGTCATTGCCCTGCACCAAAATGGAATTAAAAATGCTGTTGCAGCTCTTGGTACTGCGTTTACAAAATTTCATATTAATAAACTTCTAAGATATAGCAAAAATATAGTTTTTTGTTTTGATGGCGATATAGCGGGCCAGAAAGCAGCATGGAAAGCTCTTGAAAATTGTCTCCCAGAAATTAGAGATGGAGTTAATATTGGATTTAGTTTTATAGCAGACGGAAAAGATCCAGATGACCTATGCAATGAAGATCCCGAGGCATTTAAAACTATCATTGCTAATAGTGTGGCTTTATCTGAATTCATGTTTAATAGTATGAAAAAAAATCTTGATTTAAAAAAAGTTGAAGATAAGACAACTTTTACAAAAAATATAATTCCATTAATTGAAAAAATTCCAAATGGATTATATAAAAAGCTATTGAAAGAACAATTACTCGGTATAACAAAACTTTCAGAAGCTGATTTGTTTTTAAAAGAAAAATCTTTAAGGGGTCAAAATACTATAAAAAATAATATAGTCTCAGATAATCTGGAATTAACTGATTCTTTAATTTTATCGATTTTTTTAGAACATCCAATATTGTTAGAAAAATTTAGTGGTCAAATTATTGATGTAATAAAAAATCCTGATGTAAAAGAAATGCTTAGTCTAATACAAGACATGAAGGTAAATAATACTTTTCAGTTAAATAAATTTTTAGAAATGGACGGAATTAAAAAAGATTTGTTTTTAAAATATTCTTCAGAAAGAATTATGTATGCAGATGTTGATTCTGCCAGGCAAACCATCGATTCTATAGTTAGCAATATAGAGGAGAAAAACCATGAGTCTCAATATTTTAGTATACTTAGAAAATTTTCAGATGGCGAAGGCTTGACTGATGATGAAAAAGCGATCCTTAAAAATTTTAAAAAGTAATAATTCTCTTAGATAATAGTCTAATTTAATGATATATTGGTTTGAAATTAAAATATCATGAAAGATAACTACTTATTTACATCCGAAAGCGTATCACCTGGTCACCCAGATAAGTTAAGTGATCAACTGTCTGACGCCGTTCTAGACTATGTCTTTGAATCAGACAAAGATGCCCGTGTTGCATGCGAAGTATTAACAAAAGGGAAGCAAGATACTCCGGGAACAATAGTTATTGCTGGTGAAATCACAACTTCTCACCCTTTGGAATTTGATGCAAAGCTTAGAAAGGTTATATGTGATATTGGTTATAACTCAAATGATTTAGGCTTTAACGGAAATAGCTGTGAAATTGTCAGGTTGATAAATCAACAATCAGCTGATATTAAAATGGGTGTTGATAGAGAAGATAAAAAGAAACAGGGTGCTGGAGACCAAGGGTTAATGTTTGGTTACGCCTCTAATGAAACAGACGTTTTAATGCCTGCCCCAATATATTTTTCTCATAGATTAGTTGAAAAGCAAGCTGAACTCCTAAAATCAAAGAAAGTTAACTGGTTAAGACCTGATGCTAAAAGCCAAGTAACTTTTTTATATGAAAATAATAAACCTAAAGAAATTGATACGGTTGTCTTGTCAACTCAGCATGATAGCACTGTAAGTCTTAAAGAAATTAGAGAGTTTGTGATTGAAGAAATAATTAAGAAAACAATACCAGAAGGATTTCAGACTAAAAATACAAAGATTTTTGTAAATCCAACAGGAAACTTTATTGATGGTGGACCGATGGGTGATTGTGGTTTAACAGGAAGAAAAATTATAGTCGACACATATGGTGGAATGGCTAGGCATGGTGGCGGAGCATTTTCTGGAAAGGATCCATCTAAAGTTGATAGATCAGCAGCATATATATCTAGATATGTTGCAAAAAATATTGTTGCTTCCGGGTTAGCGGATAAATGTGAAATACAGTTGTCTTATGCGATTGGTATAGCTAAACCGACATCAATTTCAACAGACACATTTGGTACCGGAAAGGTTAGTGATAAAAATATTTCTAGAATCATTAATGAAGTTTTTGACTTAACTCCATATGGAATAACTGAAACACTTGATTTATTAAACAGAAAATATCAGCCTACCGCTGCTTTTGGTCATTTTGGACGAGAAGGAGAAAATTTTACTTGGGAACAGACCAATAAGATTGATATACTAAAAAGCGCATTGTAAATAAGAATATACTAGGGAAAAACATTATGAAAACTGATGAAATTAAAAAAATTGGGACAGACTATAAAGTTGCAGATATCTCTCTTGCAGAGTTTGGACACAAAGAAATCAGAATAGCTGAAACTGAAATGCCAGGCTTAATGTCTCTCAGGGAAGAATATAAGGGGAAGAATCCTCTTAAAGGAGCTAGAATTATTGGTTGTCTTCATATGACTATCCAAACTGCAGTATTAATTGAAACCTTAGTGGACTTAGGCGCTGATGTACGCTGGTCATCTTGTAATATATTTTCAACACAAGATCATGCGGCGGCGGCAATTGCTAGCCAAAATATTCCGGTATTTGCATGGAAAGGAGAGACTGAAGAAGAGTATAGATGGTGTATTGACCAATCTATTAATGGACTTAATGGATGGAAACCTAATATGTTGTTAGACGATGGTGGTGATTTAACAGGAATTATTCACAAAGATCACGAAGCTCTTTTAGAAGGAATTTTAGGAGTATCTGAGGAAACAACAACTGGCGTTCACCGTCTCTATGAAATGGAAAAAAGTGGTGAGCTTAAAATGCCAGCAATAAATGTTAATGATTCTGTTACTAAATCTAAATTTGATAACCTTTATGGTTGCAGAGAATCGCTGGTAGATGGAATTAAAAGAGCTACCGATACTATGATAGCTGGTAAAATAGCCATCGTATGTGGTTACGGGGATGTAGGGAAAGGTTCCGCTGGATCTCTTAGAGGTTTAGGAGCAAATGTATTAATCACTGAAGTTGATCCTATATGTGCACTACAAGCATCAATGGAAGGTTATAAGGTTGTTGATATTAATGACTATATTGAAGAAATTGATATATTTGTTACAGCTACTGGTAATTTTAATGTAATTAATCATGATCAAATGGTTAAAATGAAAAATGGAGCAATAGTTTGTAATATTGGTCACTTTGATAATGAAATAGATGTCGAAGGATTGAAAAAATATGAATGGGAAAATATTAAACCACAGGTTGATCATATAATTTTTCCAGACGGTAAAAGAATAATTCTTCTAGCAGAAGGAAGACTAATTAATCTTGGATGTGCTACTGGGCATCCTAGTTTTGTAATGTCATGTTCATTCACGAACCAAGTTATGGCTCAAATAGAACTATGGGAAAATCATAAAAATTATGAAAATAAAGTTTATGTATTACCAAAAGATTTAGATGAGAAAGTAGCTAGGCTTCACTTAGATAAACTAGGTGTGAAGTTAACTAAGTTAACTAAAGAGCAAGCAGACTATATAAGCGTTGATGAGCAAGGTCCGTATAAAAAAGATACTTACAGATATTAGATCTTAAATATTTTTACGTATTATTACTGAATGTCTAAAAAAGAAAGCAAATCGACTCGTAATCTTATAAAAAGAGATTTAAAGGTTGTATGGCACCCATGCACCCAAATGAAAGATCATGAGAAAATACCATTAATACCTATTAAAAAAGGTAAAGGTATATGGTTGGAAGATTATGATGGTAATCAATATATAGATGCAATTAGTTCTTGGTGGGTAAATCTATTTGGACATTCTAATCCTTATATAAATAAACAAATAACAAAACAACTAGGTAATCTTGAGCATGTATTATTAGCAGGATTTACACATGAACCTGCTATAAATCTTGCTGAGAGATTAGTTAAATTATCTCCTCCAAAAATCAAAAAATGTTTTTTTACAGATAATGGCTCTTCCGCAGTAGATGCTGCAATGAAAATGAGTTACCACTATTGGAAAAACAAAGGGTTTAAGAAAAAATCAAAATTTATATCCTTATCCAATAGTTATCATGGTGAAACACTAGGTTCTTTGTCTGTATCAAATATAGATTTATATAAAAAGACATATGAGGAGCTAATGATAGATAGCATAGTAGTTGAATCTCCGGACTGCTATTTGAAAGACGAAAAGCACACAGATAAGCAACATACTGAAATAATGTTTGATAAGATGCTCAAGGTCATAGAAAAAAAACACAAAGAAGTATCAGCTGTAATTATTGAGCCACTTGTTCAGTGTGCAGGTTATATGAGAATGTATCACCCTATCTACTTAAAACTATTAAGAGAAGCTTGCGACAAATATAATATACATTTGATTGCAGATGAAATTGCTGTGGGTTTCGGTAGAACAGGCACTATGTTTGCTTATGAGCAAAGTAAAATTACACCAGATATTATTTGTCTATCAAAAGGAATTACAGGTGGATATATGACTCTATCAACTATTCTTACAACTAATGACATGTATGATGCATTTTATGATGAATATACAAAGTTAAATGCCTTTCTGCATTCTCATAGTTATACTGCTAACCCGATTGCCTGCTCTGCAGCAAATGCTTCATTGGATATATTTGAGAAAGAAAAAACTATATCAAAAAATAAAATATTATCAGATTATATATCCAAATCTTTAGGTAAAATTTCTCAGCACCAGCATGTTGGCGATGTTAGACAGCATGGGATGATTGCTGCGATAGAAATCGTTAAAAATAAGTCGACTAAAACTCCCTATGACTGGAAAGAAAGAAGAGGTGTAAGAGCATATGAGTATGGACTGAAGAATAATGTCTTGATTAGACCTTTAGGAAATGTAATATACTTTATGCCACCATATATAATAAATAAAAATGAAATTGATAAGGTAATAAACGTAATTGAAGGCGCTATAGATATTGCAACAAAATAAATTTCATAGAATATATGTTAACAATCATATATCAATAAATAATGAATTAAAAATTGATTCTAATGTTGTCAATCATATTAGAAATGTCTTAAGAATTAGACATAATGAAAACATTATAGTTTTTAATGGTGATGGGAAAGAATATATTGCAGAAGTTCACTATAAAGAAGAATTAATTATTTTAATAAAAAGTGAAAATCCATTAAGGAAAATAGATACTCATAAAATAATTTTAGCTCAATGCATTCCTAGTGCCAAACATATGGATTTAGCAATTCAAAAGTCTGTAGAGATAGGGATCAATGAAATAATTCCTATTATTTCTGAAAGGAGTCACCCAGGTGACCATAAGAAAAAAAGAATTCATTGGGAAAATATTATCGTAAGTGCTACAGAACAATCTAATGGTTTATTTTTAGCAAAATTAAACAATACTATTTCCTTAAAAGAATTTCTTGATGAAGTAGACGAAGATGATGCTCAAAAAATATGTTTTCATATGTCTGGAAGAAAAATGAGTCAATCAGATAAAAATTATCAATCACATATAATTCTAATTGGCCCAGAAGGTGGCTTCTCTAAAGAAGAAATAGATTTAGTTGGAAGATATAACTGGAATATTATTAGTCTTGGGGATAGGATATTGAGAACAGAAACTGCATCAATGGTTGCGCAAACAATATTAAGAGATTTTTGAAATGGAAAATATAAAATCAATTGCCGAATACACAAAATCATTCACTAATGAGAGTCTGCATTCTGTTATTATAGAAAATCATATGAATATAGAGGCATGGTTTAGAAAGCAATGGATTAAATATCCTGCTCCATTTTACACTTCTATAGATTTAAGAAATTCTGGGTATAAAATAGCACCTGTTGATACAAATTTATTTCCTGCTGGATTTAATAACCTTGACAGTGATTTAGATTTTTTATATATAGCTGCTGTTCAGCATGCATTAGAAAGGATATCTCCAGCATTAACTAAAGTCTTGATTATATCTGAAAATCATACAAGAAATAAATTCTATCTCTCAAGTATTGACTCACTATCAAATATTATTAGAAAAGCTGGATACGAGGTTAAAGTATCCTCAATGTTAAATAGCGATGGAAATATTAATGAATTATTAGTAAATAAAAATAATATACTTGCATATGGTGGATTTATCCCTGATGCCATATTACTAAATAATGATTTATCAGATGGAATTCCAGATATTTTAGATAATATTGTACAACCTATTCTTCCAGACAAAAACTTAGGTTGGACAAAAAGATCCAAAACAATACACTTTGAATATTACACTGATGTTGTTAATAATTTTTCTCGTCTTCTAGGGATTGATTCTTGGTTGCTTGAACCATTATTTAGAAACTGTGGAGAAATAGACTTTAAAACAAAACAAGGAGAAGACTGCTTAGTGCATCATGCATCAAGACTATTAACCCTTATTCAAGAAAAATATAATGAATATGATATTCAAGAAGATCCATATATCATGATTAAGGCTGACTCAGGAACATATGGAATGGGAATCATGAAAGTTAAAAGCATAGACCAGCTTCTAAACCTTAATAGAAAACAAAGAACTAAAATGTTAAAAACTAAAGGCGGTAATAAAGTTGATAAAGTGATACTACAAGAAGGCATCTATTCAAATGAAAAGCTTAAGCCCTCGAATCATGTTGCGGAACCTGTTATTTACTCTTTTGGTAGTAATTTAGTAGGTGGATTTTATAGACTTCATGATAGTAAAAGTAATTCAGAAAATTTAAATTCACCTGGTATGACATTTTTACCAATACCATTTAAAGATGCATGTATAAATCCCAATGATAGCGAAACAATATATTCAGACACGAATAAATTTTATATTTACGGAGTTATTGCTAGATTAGCTATACTAGCAGCTTCAAAAGAACTATATAATATTGAGCCTTAAACATGTATTCATTCGGTATCATAATGGATCCCATAGAGGATATCAATCCTAAGGAAGATTCTACATTTTCAATAATTACAGCCCTACAAAAAAATCACAATATTGAATATATTGTACCAGACACCATACATTTAATTAATCAAGATATTTTTGCACAAACTAAAAAATTAAATACTTTTAAAAGAAAAAAAGATTTTTATAAATTATCACGAAGTAGATTAATGAATTTATCAAAACTAGATTGTATATTATTCCGCAAAGATCCTCCTGTGGATGAAAAATATATACAAACAACACATATGCTAGATTACTTGGAAAAAAATGGAGTGCTCATAATTAATTCTCCACAATCTTTGAGAGATTACAATGAAAAGCTATTGGGAAATAACTTAACTAAGCTTAATTTACCCACTCTTGTTTCATCTAACCAAGAAACAATAGTTGATTTTATTAAAAAACATAAAAAAGTTGTGATAAAACCACTAAACCTAATGGGTGGAAAAGAGATCTCGCTACTATCTCTTCAAGACAAAGATTTACTAAAATCAATAAAAGCTATGAGTGGTAATTCCAGAAGATTTGTTATGGTGCAAAAATATCTAAAAGAAATTAAGGATGGAGACACAAGAATACTTATTACTAATGGCATTGTCCATGAAAATGTACTGGTTAGATATCCACCAAAAAATGATTTTAGAGCAAATCTTTCATATGGCGGTAAATTTGAAGTACGTAAGATAAACCCTAAGCATCTTGATCATTTAAAGGATATAGCAATCTATCTAAAAAATAATAGAATATATTTCGCTGGAGTAGATATGATTGGAGATTATATAACAGAAATTAATATAACATCTCCTACTGGAATTCAGCAGATAGAATTAAAAGATAAAAGCTTGAGTTCAGTAATTGCCAATCAGTTTATAAAAATAGTTGAGCAACATTATGATGATAAATAAAGATTACATGTATATGTCCATAGATTATGGTGTCAGTAAAATCGGTTTTGCTATTGGTCAATTGATAACAAAAAAGGCAACTCCATTAAAGATTATTTATAATGGAAAAAAAGGAACTAATTGGATAGATATAGAAAAATTAATACATGAATGGAAGCCTAATGTCATAATTATTGGATATCCATATAGTAAGACTAAAAGTAATTTTACAAAAAAATTAGATTTATTCATTACCATGATTACTAAAAAATATGTAGACTCTATTCAAATAGCGAAATTTTCAGAGGTTCTGTCTACTGAAGAAAGTAAAGTAATATATAGCGATATGAGAAAAAGCCAATATAATATAAAAAAGAAGGTTGATTTAGATGATTTGTCAGCTTCCATAATTTTGGAAAGCTGGTTCAACGAAAATATGATAAGATAAGATTATGAAAATCGACTACAATATTCAATTTAATGAAAATAATAAATTACAACATTTCTTGAATATAGAGAATTTGTCAAAAGAACATATAAATGAAATTATAGATTTAGCTGATAGCTATATTAATAATGATAGTAATAAATTTAAAGATTTAGAAGGTAAAACAATAGCAAGCTTATTTTTTGAGCCTAGCACAAGAACTAAAACCACATTTGAACTAGCTTCAAAAAGATTATCAGCAGATTTTATTAATATTGATATAGCTAATTCTTCAACACTCAAAGGCGAATCAATTCTAGATATGATTAAGACATTGGAAGCAATGGAGTGTGACATGTTTATCGTAAGACATTCTTCGTCAGGGACTCCACATTATATTGCTAAAGAGGTCGGAAAGAAAATATCTGTAATTAATGCTGGTGATGGTATACATGCTCACCCAACACAAGCAATGCTAGATATGTATACTATTAAAAAGTATAAGGGTAGTTTTGAAAATTTAAATGTATCAATTGTTGGTGATATTTTACACTCTAGAGTAGCAAAATCTTTAATAGCGAGTCTTAAAATATTATCAGTAAAAAATATAAATATAATTGGACCAAAAAATTTAATGCCAGAAAATATAAATAAATTAGGAATTAATTATTTTTCTAACTTGGAAAAAGGTATAAATAATGTTGATGTTATAATTATGCTTAGACTTCAACAAGAGCGCATGAAAGAAGCTTTTATATCTACAGAGGATTATTATAATAATTATGGTCTAACTAAACAAAAAATTATGTCAGCCAAAAAAGATGTAATTGTAATGCATCCTGGACCAATTAATCGAGGTATAGAAATTGACTCCGAAGTAGCAGATGGCCCTAATTCTGTGATTTTAGATCAAGTTACTGCAGGCATATCAATTAGAATGGCTATCATGTCTCTTATTTTTAAAAATAAATAACAAGATATGAAAGAAGACTATCAAAATATTTTATCAAAAATAGATTCTGATATAGAAAAAATATCAATTGATAAAACCACAAAGCTAATTATTGTGAGTAAATCACAACCAATATCAAGTATTAGAGAATTAATAAAATCTGGTTATCATATATATGGAGAAAACTATCTAGATGAAGCTATAAAAAAAATTGAAGAAATTGATGACAATAATTTAGAATGGCATTTTATTGGAAGAATTCAGTCAAATAAAATTAAAAAGATAGCAAAATATTTTAACTGGGTCCAAACAATTTCATCTGAAAAACATGCAAGATTACTAAATGAAGAATGTCAAAAATTAGAAAAGAAACTGAATATTTGCGTTCAAATCAATATAGACAATGAGGAATCAAAAGCTGGTATTATGATTAATGAAATTGATGAATTCTTAAATAATATTTCTAAGTATGAATATTTATCATTAAGAGGAATTATGGCAATTCCTTCTAAGCTGAATGCTTTGAAAGAAAATGTAAATTCATATAATATACTTAAGCTGAAATATGATAAATTAAGTAATAAATATAAAAATATAGATACTTTGTCACTAGGTATGAGTAATGACTATAAACTAGCTTTAAGTAAAGGTTCGAATATGATACGTATTGGAAGTTTGATATTTGGTGAGAGAAAATGATAATAAAAGATATTGCAATTATAGGTGTTGGAAACTTAGCCCAGTCTTTGCTCTATAGACTAGAATCATCTAAAGCTAAGGTAAAGATAAGACTATATGATAAAAATACTAGAAAGAAGTCTTTAGCTAAAAAATCAACAATCACATATAGTAACGCAATAGATCATCATTTAATTAAAAGCGAAGTAATAATTATTGCTGTAAAACCAAATCAATATAAAGGTATTTGTGGAGACATAAAGAGATTTTGTTCAAAGTCATCGGTAGTTATAAGTTTGATGGCTGGCGTAAGAACAACTAATTTAATAAAAGAACTTAATCCTGAAACACCAATTGCCAGGGTAATGACAAATATTAACTCAAAATATGGAAATGCTTCTACATTCATCTTTCCAAACAAATTTTGTAAAGATAGTAAGACTGCATCAATAAAAAGATTTTTTAATATTTTTGGAACATCTCATATTGTGGAAAATGAAAATAAAATTGATAAAGTTACAGCACTCATTGGAAGTGGGCCTGCATATTTTATTCATTTTCTGGAGGCAATAATTCAAACATTTAAAAAGTTTGGTTTTTCAGAAAATGAAGCAGAAACTTATGCTAAAGAATTATTTTATGGGACTGCAATAACATGCATGAATGAAAAGAAAGGTTTTAAAGAAATAAAAGATTCAGTTATTTCAAAAGGTGGAACAACAGATGCGGCACTAAAGACCCTGGATACTCTTAAGTTTAAAAGTATCTTAACAAAATCGATTAAAGAAGCTTACAATAAAGCTCGACAATTAGGAAAAAATAAATAATGGAAGCTTATGCCTCAAAACCAATAATATTTTTATTAATAACTATTGTAGGTTTTATACAATTCTTATTTATACTTAGATTTTTATTTGAAATAACCAGAGTATCTTATAATAACCCTGTTGCACAGTTAGTGGTAAAAGCTACAGATCCAGCTTTGCTTTTATTTAGAATAATTCCCCTTTATATAGGCAGGTTTGACTTAACCATTATTATTCTGATTACTGCTTTAACGACACTAAAAATTTATATTAATCCTAATTTTAGTGGATTTGAATATAGTATCAGTGCTCTATTTATTGCAGGATTTGGTTTTGCGATAAAAGAAATTTTAGATATTTTATGGTATGCGGTAATTATAGGTGTAATAGGAAGCTGGTTTATTGCATATAGTAATCATCCGCTATTTAGTCTTGTAGATGAAATTTGCGACCCTTTGTATAAACCAATAAGAAACATATTACCTAATATGTCAGGTATAGATTTATCACCTATTGTTTTACTAGTGGTGTTAAATTTACTGCAAATGATTATTTTACCACCTATCTTTAACCTAACTAGGTATGTCTAATGGATGAAAACTCAATTGGATATGTAAAACCAACTATTGTCACTATTAAGAATCCTTTGAAGCTTTTGTCTGGACGAGTTTTAAGTCAATATAACCTTACATATGAAGCATATGGTTCTCTAAACAAAGATGGGAGTAATGCTGTTTTAATATGTCATGCTTTATCAGGTAATCATCATGTAGCAGGCTATTATGAAGGGGAAGATAAGCCTGGGTGGTGGAATAATATGATTGGTCCTGGGAAACCAATTGATACGAATAAATTATTCGTTGTATGTTTGAATAATTTAGGTGGTTGCCATGGCTCTACTGGACCTACAAGCATAAATCCAGAAACTAACAAGGTCTATGGCTCTGATTTCCCAATTATAACTGTAAGTGACTGGGTAACATCACAAAAAGAGTTAATGAATTATCTAAATATTCCTTTTTGGAAATTTGTTATTGGTGGAAGTCTCGGTGGAATGCAGGCATTACAATGGTCATTTCAATATCCAGAATTAATAAATAATTGTATTGCTATAGCAGCTGCGCCAAAGTTAACTGCTCAAAATATAGCATTTAATGAAATTGCCAGGCAAGCAATAATGAAAGATCCAAATTGGCATAATGGAAATTATTTAGACAAAGGAGTTTCTCCTGACCAGGGTTTAGCGTTAGCTAGAATGCTTGGCCATATAACATATCTCTCAGATGAATCTATGAGGGAAAAATTTGGTAGAGATTTAAAAACATCAAAACTAAATTTTAATTATGATGTAGAATTTCAGATTGAAAGCTATTTAAAGTATCAAGGAGAAAAATTTGTCACAGGATTTGATGCCAATACATATATGTTAATGACAAAATCTTTAGACTATTTTGACCCTATTAAAGACATGTCTCAGTCATTAATAGATAATCTTCAAAAGAGCAAGTCTAAATTTTTAATTATATCGTTTACATCAGACTGGAGATTTCCTCCAAAAAGATCAAAAGAAATTGTTAAATTATTATTAGATAATAAAAGAAATGTAAGTTATTCAGAAATTTCCGCAGATGGAGGTCATGATGCATTTCTCATGGGAAATCATGATTACTTTGATATTATGAGATCTTTTATTCTGGAGTCAAATAATGGCATTTAGAAAAGATCTTTTATTGATAAGCTCATGGATTAAACCTAATACAAAAGTATTGGATTTAGGTTGCGGAGATGGAGAGCTTCTTAAAATTTTAAAACAAGATAAAAATATAAGTGGGTATGGTATAGACAATGACATTAAGAATATAAAATTATCTCTTAAAAATAATGTTAATGTTTTACAAATGGATTTAGACAAAGGCTTGAAAGGTTTTGAATTGGCATCATTTGATTATGTTGTATTAGCTCAATCTCTTCAGGTAATTAAAAATCCAAAAGAGTTGCTTAATCAAATGCTAAGGATAGGGAAAGAAATTATTATTTCATTTCCAAACATGGGTCATTGGTCATCTAGGGTTCAGTTGTTAACATGTGGGGTAATGCCTGTTACAGGCAACCTTCCCTATGCATGGCATGACACTCCTAATATTCATTTATGCACAATTAAAGATTTTTTAAAATTTTGTAAAGATAATAATTTTGAAATTCTTGAACATTCTATTACTGATAATAATCAAAAAATAAATTTATTGACAAAGATGATGCCGAATCTATTTGGGAAAATAGCTACTTTTAGAATCAAATAATTATCTAAGTTTTGCTTTTATGAAATCGCTATGTTTGATATACAATAAATCTGATATTTTTCTAATAGTATAATCTTCATATTTATCTATTCTTCCGTCAGAATATGCTATATCCCATAACATTTTAATTACATTTTTTTTCTCAGAATACGTATATTCTTTATTAATACTTGCTGTGAATTCATGAAGAGAGATAATTTCATTATTTTTTTTATCAGCCATCTTCATTAGCGTATCGATTTGATCATGATTTAATGAAAATTGTTTTTCAAGAAGATCTATTATTTTTGTTTTTTCCAAATCATCATAATCATCATCAGATTTTGAAACTTCAATCAATAAAACACATATTGATAAAATCATTTCATCTTCAAAAGACTCAAGACTGCCTGGTTTAATATTTATTTGCTTATTTGAGGTAATATTTTTAAAAAAATCCGAAATTGCTTTCATGAAGTATTAATTAAAATTCTGTTTAAGAGAATATGAGCCACTATTATCATATTCATTAAAAAAGACTTCTACAAATGGATGATCGATTGGGTCAGTGTTCTCATCACTTAAAAGATTCCCTTCAGCAACGTATGTTTCATTACCTTGGCCATGTACTAGAACATGATACCAGGGTTTATTTTTAGCAGGTTTTGATTTTGCTACATTTTCATACCATTCTTCTGTACCTTGAAAGTATGGGTCAGCATCTACAATCACTCCTCTATATCTAAATTTTGAGTGAGATACTATTTGACCTAGTCTAAATTCTGCTTTTTGCTTTAACGGAGTATCCATAACTGTATTATATGTCCTATGAGGATATATTTAAAGTATTCGATCAAAATATATTAATCATATAAAAAAGTGATATTAATACGCCTATTTTCATAGGATTCTTCAAAACTAAAATCATCAGTTGCATGAAATAATTGTGAATTAAATATTACTGCTCTATTTTCTTTATACGGAATAACCTTGCTAGTAATACTGTTATCATTAAGCATCTTCAGGATTTTTGGAGAATTGTCTAAGCTATTATAAGAATCGAAGCTTGATTCTTTTGGAGGTAATTTATTCCATATTTTTAACCCTCCTTTGCTTTTATCCTGGTTTGCTATTTCTGGTGTAATCCAAAAATTAACATTCACTGCAGCTTGGTCAGCATGAATATTAGTTCCTTCTTTTTTACTATCATATTTAAATATCCAGGCCTGGGTTAGCCTTAGTTCTTTAAAAATATTTTTATAAGTTAAACGAAGATCTTCACTTAACTTAAGTATAAATTGATTTGAAAGTCCTTTTGATAAAAATGCTGCGACATAACCACTCTGGTATGGGTACTTAAAAATATTAGCATTTCTACAGAAATGTTGAATATCTTTCAGGGCACTGCTACTTAAAAAGTTATCAATTACTAATATTTCAGGCTTGCCATTTAAATACTTAGACTCTAATGAAGAAATATTATTTTCTGTATTTAAAAGATTAGTTAAATAATTTTTTGGTGCCTTATTATATAATACTTTGAAAATATCTTTTTTTACTTGAATGCTAATATCTTCTGGTTTTAAAGAATCTGTTTGTACTTTTTTATATAATTTTTTCAATGAATCATAATGTTTCTTTGTAAACTTAGGATTTCTAATTCCATCCGTATCATTATCAATATACGTTAATTGTTCAAACTCATGTTTTATAAGAGTAGATAATGACTTTGTATCAGATAGGTATTTATTAATATTATTATCTAAATAAGAATTATTGGAATGATTTATTTTTAATACTGTTTTAAATAACTTATCTGCTTCAGCAATATTCCCTAACCATAGATAACTCATGCCTAGCATTAGATATGCATCAGCATAATCTGCGTCTCTTTCTATCGCTTGCAAAAACCAATACTGAGATTTCTTTAAATGTTCAATATTCCTATCATCTTGAAACATATACTGATATACCTCTCCCATTCTTTGGGGAGCTTCAGCAAATGAAATATTAACATTAGAAGCAATCTCAAGGTATTCTAGGGCATTCAAATACTTGGAATTATCTATATATAAATTGGCACAATTAAAAAATGCTTTATAATTCTTATCGTCTATAAATATAGCTTTGTTAAAATATTTTTCTGATTCAGCTTGATTTTCTAAATTTTTATAAGCTATTCCCAAATTATTATTTACTTCATAGTTCTCAGGGTTTGTTTTGATTGCTTTTAAAAAATAAGGAATTGCTTGGTCATGTTTAAGTTTTTGAGAAAGAATACATCCGTGGAGATGGTTAGCTTGAAAATTAGTATCATCATTTTCTATTACCATCAAATAAATAGCATCAGCTTCTTCAAATTTTTTTTGATGATGAAGAGTAAGAGCTCTATTTAATAGTTGGTCTGTATTTATTTGATTCATATATTTTATGCCCAGGGACAGAATCGAACTGCCGACACGAGGATTTTCAGTCCTCTGCTCTACCGACTGAGCTACCTGGGCTTCAATATTATTTTTTTTCTGGCACAAACCCCTCGGGTGCATCAGAACCGTCACCAAAAAGAAATTTATCCATCTCTTCTTCAAGAAACTTTCTAGATTTTGGATCCACTGGCGTTAATCTCATTTCATTAATTAACATTGTTTGATGAGCCATCCACATCTGCCAAGCTTCAGCAGAGATATTTTCCATTATTTTAATACCAATATCACCTGGATATGGCTGATAATCTAATGCCTCAGATTCTTTCTTTAATTTAACACAATTAATTATAGTCATATATGCTCTTATATTGATTAAATATTTTATCTTGATACTTGGGTATTCCAAAATCAATGTCTGATAGATTATACCAATTATCATCAGATAGGCTAACCTTTTTATGGTATTTGATATTACATAATATTGTATTAAAGGTAAATTTGATATGAGACAGCTTGTGTGTAAACTTCCAGATATTAGATTCTACATATTCTTCTATCTTATGAGATTCAGTCCAGCTCATCAAATCTAACTGATTATGGAAAACTGGTGAAGAATAAAGGCCTTTCCACAAATTATCATAAGATATTTTTTCAAGATAAAATTGCCCTTTATTATTTATAATTACTAATGACCATATGTTTTTCTCTGTAATTTTAGTTTTTTTAGGCTTGTTGAGAATGCTGGAAGCTTCATATGGGTATGAGTTACATTGCTTCTTAACTGGGCACTCATTGCATAATGGTTTAGATTTCTTACATATTAATGAACCAATATCCATATATGCCTGAATAAAATCTGAAGGCCTAGTGTCTGACAATAAATATTGAGATAGTTCCCAAAAATTATTTAGCTCAGAATTATGCATTTCTACAGATAAAAATCTTGATAAAAACCGTTTTACATTCCCATCTAAAATTGAGTAACAACCATTGCCACTAAAAGTAATAATAGCAGATGCAGTTGTCCTCCCAATTCCAGGTAAGCTTAATACATCATTATAACTTTTTGGAAATTCTCCATTAAATTCCTGTTTTATTATTATTAATGTTTTATATATATTTTCTGCTCTTCTATAAAAACCCAGTCCACTCCATATTCTCATAATATCATCAAGGCTTGCTTTGAATAAAGACTCAAGATTTGGGTATTTATCAACGAATACTTTATAGTATGGGATTACTGACTGTACTTGTGTCTGCTGAAGCATGACCTCAGATATCCAAATTTTATATATATCTTTTCCTTTCCAGGGAAGGTCATCTCGTCCATTTATGTCATACCAATCTAAGATATTTTTTCTAATTAAAGATCTCTTTTTAGAAGGGTAACTTAATTTTATCTCGAAGCTCATTTATCACTTTATCTTGTATTTTATCTATTATTTTTTTCTTGATTGGCTCAATCTTTTTTATAATTATATGCCTTAAATCAATAGATATCGAAAGATCATTTAATTTTCCAGAAATCATTATTGGTAACTCTTCATCAATTAACTCTATGGGGTAGCTATCTTGATACAAGCTTATTATGTTTTCATATGCTTTAATTTTTCCAATAAAATTAAATTCTACTTCTTTTGTAATTAAATTTATAGATCCATTTCCTTTAGCTTCCATCATTTCAGTTTCTATATAAATATTACTTACCCTCATATTGTTGTCAATTATCTTGGCTTTTGCAGACATATTTTTAATATTAGTTATCTTTTTATCAGAACCAGTGAACAATGAAAACTTTAACAATGAATACGTTTTTATTAAAACATCATCAGCATTAATACCATAATATTTCAATTCATATGCTCTTACATTATTCACATCAATAATATTATTCATCAATTGTTTTAATGATAAAGAGAGATCAATTGATGAAACCTCTATCATTATATCTTTTGAGTCAGATGACATATTAAGAATTTTTATATTCGGCATTAGAACTCTGATATTAGGGTAGTATGATACTTCTATATCACCATTATATCTAAAGTCATATTTTGTTTTCGATGAGATATAGCTGGTAATTTCATCTTTATAATTATTAGGATTGAATATAAAAAAAAGATATAAAAAAACTAGTAGTAATAATGTAATTAATACATATAGAGAGTTAAGTAATATTTTTTTCATTACTTAGCCTCGTATGATCCTGATTTTCCACCTTCTTTCAAAACTAATTTAATCTCAGATATTATCATTGATTTATCTATGTACTTACACATATCATAAATGGTTAACAAAGATATTTGTGTGGCACACAATGCTTCTATCTCTACGCCTGTTTTACCATCACAAGTAATCTCAGAAATGCACTCAACTCTATCCTCTTTAACTTTAAAACTTATATTTACACTTATAATATTTAATTGATGAGTCAAAGGTATCAACATAGAAGTATTTTTAGCAGCCTGTATACCAGCAATCTGAGCTACTGTTAATACGTCCCCTTTTTTATTACCACCTTTAATTGACTCTAAAGCTGCCTCACTTAAGCTAATATAACCTGAGGCTATCGCCTTACGATGGGTTATAGCTTTATCACTAATATCTACCATCTGAATATTGCCATCGCTGTCTATATGGTTATTTTTCTTCATATCTTTATTGTTTGATTTTTATTATAATTTTACAGTATATAATGCAATTATAAACTTATAAAATCTATATGAAAATTATCCTAGCTTCAAAAAATCAAGATAAAATTAAAGAAATAAAGAAAATACTAAATGGAACAAGCGTTCTGCTTAAAACCTGCAATGATATTGAAATACCAGAAGTAGAAGAAACTGGGTCTACTTTTGTTGAAAATGCAATACTGAAAGCTAGAAGCGCCTCTATGATTACTGGTTTAGCATCAATAGCAGATGATTCTGGTATTGAGATTGAATACTTAAAAGGTAGACCAGGAATAAAGTCTGCTAGATATTCAGGTGAAAATGCTACAAATGAAATGAATAATATAAAACTTTTGAGTGAACTAAAAAATGTCCCTTATGAAAAAAGAAAAGCATGTTATAGATGTGTTATGGTTTACATGAGATTTCCAGATGATCCATTTCCAATTATCACTTCTGGGTCATGGAGTGGCTACATAGCAGAAAAGCCTATTGGAGAAAATGGTTTTGGATATGATCCTTTGTTTTTCTTGCCAGAATATAATAAAACTTCTGCACAAATTACTTCGGAAGAAAAAAATAAAATTAGCCATAGAGCAAAAGCACTAAATGAATTACAAAAATATTTTCATAAATAAGATAACTAGAATAGATATATTAGTGAAATATTCTTCATTAATGATATTGCTTATAATTAGTAGTTGCGCAACTAATCCTGTTTCAGGGATTCCAGATTTCGTTACCATAACTGAACAACAAGAAATATCTATTGGTGCCTCGTATCATAAAAAGATTTTAGAAGAAAACGATATACTTCAAAATAAAGAACTAAATGATTATTTTCAAAAATTAGGGAAGTCAATTTCAAAAAAAAGTCATCGGCCTGATTTGAAATGGCATTTTACTCTCATTGATGACCCAACCTTTAATGCATTTGCTACCCCAGGCGGTTATGTATATATGTATAGAGGAATGTTGAATTACTTTAATTCAGAAGCTGAATTTGCAGGTGTAATTGGCCATGAAATTGGACATATAACTGCCCGACATGCGGTTAGAGGAATGAGTACTGCTCAAGTAACAGGTTTATTATTATCAATAATTCAATCAAATGTACCAGGTGGACAACTAACAGGCAATGCATTCAATTTGGTAAATGTAATTATAAATAGAGGATATGGTAGAAAATTTGAATTAGAAGCTGACCAATTAGGTGAAGAATATCTTGAGAAATCAGATTATAACCCTTCTGCAATGACAGCTTTTTTGAAAACACTAAAAAATTCAGATGACCTTGAGAAAAAAATTGCCAAAGAAGAGGAACGGGAAGCTAATATTGGATATCATGGGGTTTTTTCGACACACCCTGAACATGAAAAAAGAATAAACGCCCTAGGCAAGCTAAAAAACATAGATTCAAAAAATAAAAATAATAAAGAAAAATTTTTAAAACTTTTGGATGGGTCAGTATATGGTTCTAGTCCTGAAGAAGGTTACGTTAAAAACTCTATTTTTTATCATCCAATATTAGCTATTAAATTTAATATTAACGATGATTGGGTTTTTAAAAATGAACCTAATCAATTAATCCTTACAAAAGATAAAGATATCATGACAATTATTATGGATGAATTACTCCTTGATGATCTAGAAAATGGCCTTACTCCGGAACAATATTTGAAAGAAGGCATAAAAAAGACATCATTTTTGACTACAAATAAATTATTGAGCTCCGAGAACTTCTCCTTTAATAATCTTAGTGGTCACACATACTTATATCATTCTGAAAGCATAGCCAGCTCTTCTTATTCAAGATTTACGGTTATATTTGATACTAATAATAGCGAAACTAAACCAAAGGTATGGATTATAAGAAGTAATCTATCTGACCTAACTAATGATGAAAAATCTAAAGATATGATTAAAACGTTCTCTAAAATGACTGAGAGCGAAGTGAAAAATTCTAAAGGGCTAAGAATCAAGGTAATTAGAGTCAGAGAAGGGATGACATACCAGGGATTAGCAAAGTCATCGCCACTTGGAAAATATTCAATAGATAAACTCAGGCTATTGAACGGCCACTATCCAGATAGTAATCTGAAAGTTGGAGATTTAATTAAAATTGTTCAATAAAAAGTTTCTTAATAATGTATTTTTAGTAGACTCTACTGGGTTTGTTCTCAAATATTGGTTTGTCGTCCCTCCGGTTAAAACTGAAAATTATGAATCAATAGCAGCATTCCTTGGGTTCATAGGATTTGTTATTCGATTACTACATGATTATCAGCCCAAATATATTTCTTTTGCATTTGATGAAAGTCTTGGCTCATGTTTTAGAAATAAAATATATTCTGATTATAAGAAGACAAGGGAAAAAGCTCCAGACGAATTAAAAGCACAATTTAAATTATGTCGAGAATTTTTAACTTTAATGGGTTTAGATAATAATGCGAGCAAAACTCATGAGGCAGATGATATTCTTTATACAATTGCTAAAAATACAAAGCAGTTAAAACTTAATAATATAGTATTAACTAATGATAAGGATTTATATCAACTAATACATAAAGATGATGTTTGGTGGAATTATGGCGATAAAAGGTTTACATATGAAGAACTAATAAAAAAATTAAATTTTAGTCCTCAAGATTTATCAGATTACCTTGGTCTTATGGGTGATTCTGCAGATAATATTCCAGGTGCACCTGGCTTAGGTGAAAAGACTGCGTCAGCTTTAATGGGAGAATATAAAACTTTAGATAATATTATTAATAATTTAGAAACAATCCCTGCAAAGATAGGGTCAAAATATAATAGATTTATCAAAATAATTGAAGAAAATAAAAAAATTATTTATCTTTCTAAAAAGTTAGCTACACTTGACTATATTGATGATATGAAGAAGAATTTTAAGGACTTAGAGAGAAGCATGATAGATATAAACAAAATTGATAGTTTTTTTAAAGAAACAGGTATGAGGGAAAGTCAAAAAGATTCATGGATAAAAGATATTCAAAAACTGGTAGTGACTTAAAAATGAAAAAAAATATTTTTTATGCTCAATCCGGAGGAGTTACCCCAGTAATTAATGCTACGGCAGCTGGGTTAATAGATGCTCTATCAAAAAATAAATCTTTTTTTGGAAAATTATTGGTTGGTAAAAATGGAATTGCTGGAGCACTTAACGAAGAACTAATAGATATAAGTAAAGAAAGTAAGAGTGAATTAAAAAAATTAATACATACTCCGGGAGGAGCTTTTGGGTCTTGTAGAATAAAACTAAAAGATCCAGTGAAAAACAAGAAAGAATTCCAGAGGATCCTTGATGTCTTTAAAGCTCATAATATAGGTTACTTTTTTTATAATGGAGGTGGTGACTCACAAGACACTACATTAAAGATATCAAATTACTGCAAGGCAAATAACTATAATATAAATTGTATTGGGTTACCGAAAACAATAGATAATGATTTGCCTGTAACAGATAACTGCCCAGGGTTTGGTTCTGTTGCTAAATATATTGCCGTTTCTACATACGAGGCTTCCTTGGATGTGGCATCCATGGCTAACTCATCAACCAAAGTATTTATACTAGAAGTTATGGGTAGACATGCAGGGTGGTTGGCTGCATCAGCTGGTGTAATAAAAAATGGGGCAAATACCCCGCCACATATAATACTATTCCCAGAAGTAATATTTAACCAAAAAAAATTCTTAACAACAGTTAAGAGTACCGTTGAAAATCATGGTTATTGCGTGATAGTTGCTTCCGAAGGAATTAAAGATAATAAGAATAATTTTATAGCTGCAAGTGATAGTAAGGATAGTTTTGGTCATGCACATCTTGGTGGTGTTGCCCCTAAACTAGCCGAGATGATTACTAATAAATTAAAACATAAGGTTCATTGGGCGGTTTCAGATTATTTACAAAGAGCAGCAAGACATGTTGCTTCAGACGTTGATGTTAAGCAAGCATATGCTATTGGTTACAAAGCTCTAAGTTTTGCTAAATCTCAAATAAATGGAGTGATGCTTACAATTAATAAGAAAAATACATCAACATATCAATGGAATATTGGTATTACAAAATTATCAGATGTAGCTAATGTTGAAAAAATACTGCCAAAATCATTCATTACTAAAGATGGATTTGGTATTACTTCAAAATGTAAAAAATATATTGGAAATTTAATTAAAGGAGAAAATTATCCTCCATATAAAAATGGTTTACCCGACTATGCCAAATTAAAACATCCATTGGTAAAGAAAAAACTTAAAAAGTTTAGCTGAAAATTTATAATAAATTTTTATATTCTATCGAATAATCCTTATGATTTATAATTAATTCTCTCAATGTATCCAGTAGCCCTTTGTCTCCGTTAAGACATGGAATGAAATTATATTTTAAGCCACCTGAATCCATAAATAATTCTCTAGACTCTTGGCCAATCTCTTCTATTGTTTCCAAACAATCAGATACAAACCCAGGGCAGAATACTTGAATATCCTTAATACCATCAAGAGGATATTGCTCAAGTGTTTGCGCAAGATAAGGTTGAATCCACTCAGCTTTACCAAATCTCGATTGAAAAACAATCTTATACATCTCCTTATTCAGGCCAAGCTCTTTTGCAATTAAATTAGCGGTAATTAAACATTGGCTTTGATATGGCTCATCATCACCCACATAAGATTTAGGTATACCATGAAATGAAAAAAGCAGTTTTTGAGGCACACCATGTTTTTCTTGAAATTTACTAATATGGTTAGCAGCTGCTTTTATATACATTTGGTGATCATGAAAATCTTTTATGAATGAAATATCTAAGTTTTTGTTAAGACTTATATTCTTTTTTAAAATTAACTTTAATTTATTAGCAATAGATTTTGCTGTAGTAGTTGAATATTGCGGAAACATGGGAAGAATTAATATTTTCTTATATCCTTTAGAGCTATATTCGACTAATTTGCTTTCTATAGATGGTTTGCCATATCTCATTGCTACGTCGATTACAAAATTAGACTCCATATTCTTTTCAAACATTTTTCTAAGTTTGCCAGCTTGTAAGAAAGAATTATATAAAAGTGGCGAGCCCCACTCTGTCCAGACTTTTCTATATAGAGCGGCACTTTTTTTAGGTCTCACTCTCAAGATAATTAGATATAATAAAGGTAACCAAAAAATTCTAGGTAATCTAATAACATCCTTGTCAGACAAGAATTCTCTGAGATAAGTTCTAACTTCTTTGGTTTTTGGTTGATTTGGAGTCCCAAGATTTACCAAGAGAACAGCTGTTTGGACATCAGTATCTAATTTCATATAACTATTGTAGAACAATGTTAGGGCTTTGTGTATCTTTGAAAAATTGGACTAGATTTAGGTATGCATGAAATTAAAAATTCCATTTGATCAGCCAATATGGTTCTGCCTCGTAAAATAATATACTCAACTCTTGATGGTCTAAAAGGAATTGCTAATAAAAGCATGTTCGCAGCTTCAGGCGTTCTTGCACCCTTGTGGTTATTACATCTTTTACATGCAGTTACTACATTTGTCCATGTATCTCTACCACCATATGCTAACGGAATGACATGATCTCTAGATAACTCATTATGTTGAAAAATATTTCCACAATATAAGCATTTATGAGCATCTCTTTTAAATAAAGTTGTATTTACTAACGATGGAGTAAAGGCCGAATAATCAAGTTTATTAATATTCTTGGTAGATATTATAGAATTAAGATTTAGAAAGCTTCTTTGCCTTGTTAAGCGGTTATATCCACCCCTCAGCTTCAATATAGACGAACCACACTCATACATAACATGGTTTAGATAATATAGGCGTGCAGCAGTTTCATGATTAACCCAGCCTATCGGATGACCTGCAGAGTTTAGTCTAAGTATTTGTTGATTATTTATCACTACTTCTTAATTATAGCTTACTTTATATTTTACTATGCTTATATTATCTCTCTCCTTATATTAGGATTTCATGATTTATGCCTAAATGTTATGGACTAATGCAGGACATAAAAATAGAAACAAAAATATAACCCAATGTTTCTGAGGTTATAGGTGTAAACTGCAGCACTAAATAGGTGTTTTTCTATAACATGGGTGTGTTTATTCACAATATGGTAAAAACTCAATAAACATAATCTTAAAAAGATTCTATGACACCCGAAGATTTATTATCTATGTATAGTATTGATTTATATGTATATATTAAATTGATTATAAAATGTACAATTTGAAGAAAATGAAATAAGAAGATACTGTATAAGATATTTTCTTAATTTATCCACAGAGTTATTCACAAAATCTGTGGATAAACAATTCAAGAGAAGTAAACCCTTAAATGTATAATAAGATATGAAAAAAACAATCGAAGTTGCTTTAAATTTACCACTATATAAGACATTTAATTACCTTATACCTGAAGGCGTAAGTAATATTAGGGCTGGCATAAGAGTAGAGATTCCATTTGGTAGAAAAATGCTTACAGGAATATGTCTGGGGGCTAAAAAACAAGACCCTGCTGAAAATCATAAATATAAATTAAAGTATTTTAATAAAATCATTGATGAAAAGCCTCTAATCACAAGTGAAATTCTTAGACTTGGGAAATGGGCTTCAAAATATTACCAATATCCAATCGGACAGGTCTTATTTAGCTGTATTCCCTCAAAAATCAAATTGGGAGATAAGATTAAACCTCATGATGATAGAGAATATAAATATATAGTCACCAACAAAGATACGGGTAGTTATTTTAAAAATAAACATGCTCAAAAAAAATTATATGAAGAGATAAAATTAGAAAAAGGAATAGAGTCCAATAAAATTAAGAAAAAATTACTAATTAAATATTTAATAGAAAATGGCTTTGTTGATAAAAAATATATAACACAGTCTAATAAAATAATTAAAAATATTAAGTTAAATGATGAGCAAGAAAGCGCTTATAAAAAAATTATTAAAAATATTTCATCATTTACACCAACTTTAATAGAAGGGGTTACTGGTAGCGGGAAAACAGAATTATACATTAGAGTTGCAAAAGAGATATTAGATATAAAAGGCCAGGTTTTAATTATTGTACCTGAAATAAATTTAACGCCTCAAACGGTATCTAGATTTAAAGATTATTTAGACTGTAATATTTCCACATACCATTCTGCTTTAACTGAAACCATGAGATTAAAAGCTTGGGATGATTGTCGTAATGGTAATATTGATATTTTAATAGGTACAAGATCAGCAGTATTTCTTCCATTTTCAAACCTAAAACTTATCGTAATAGATGAAGAGCATGATGCCTCATTAAAACAATCTGAAAAATTTAGATACCATGCTAGAGATATTGCCCTGGTACGAGCTAAAGATGCAAATATCCCAATACTAATGGGTAGCGCAACGCCTTCTTTTGAGAGTTTCCATAATTCCCAAATAAAAAAATATGACCATATTATTTTAAAGAACAGGTTTCATAATACTAAATTACCTAGCGTGACTGTAGTTGACACAAAAAAAGATACTACAAAAGATGGGTTTTCATCAACGCTTATTCGAGCAATTAAGAAAGAATTAAGTGACGGCAAACAAATACTGTTATTTGTTGGAAGAAGAGGTTTTAGTCATACCTTATTATGTAATATATGTGGTTGGACTTCAAAATGCAGTAAATGTGATATTCATATGACCTTTCATGAATATGAAAATAAATTATGGTGTCATCACTGCGGTTCACAAAAAAAAGTAGATTTAAAAAATATATGTGACTGTAAGGCAGAAAGTGAAATTGTCCCTCTAGGGGTAGGGACAGAAAGAGTCGAGAAAAAAGCTAATGAGTTATTTCCTAAATCTAAAATAATGAGGATTGACAGCGATACAATTAACAATATTTCTAAATTAAATAGTTTTTTAGAAAAAGCTAAAAATGGTGATATTGACATCCTAATAGGGACACAAATGTTAGTTAAAGGTCATGATTTTCCTAATTTAACCTTGGTGGGTATTATTGATATAGACTCTGGTCTATATAGTCTAGACTTTAGAGGTATAGAAAAGATTGCTCAAATGATAATTCAGGTTGCAGGAAGGTCAGGTAGGCATTCAACTCAAGGAAAGTTAATTATTCAAACCCGTAAACCAAATCATCCAATAATGACTAAATTATTAGAAAATGGATATAATGACTTTGCAAATGCAGCACTGAAAGAAAGAAATGAATCATCTCTACCTCCACACTCATACCTTTCATTATTCAGAGTTTCTTCTGTTAATAAAGGCGAAGGCTTATTATTTCTTAATAAAATTAAAAATTATTTTAATAATGGTAATGTAAATATATTAGGGCCTGCACCGGCACCTATATTAAAGAAAAATAATAGATATTATTATCAATTACTGATTAACTCACATAATAGAAATTTTTTACTACAAAAATCATCAGAAATAAGAGAATATATACTAGAGCAGAAAAAAAGTAACCTTAGATGGTCAATAGACATTGATCCTATTGACTTATACTAACCATTTAGCAGAGTCTAATTGAATATAGAAATAAAAAATATTATTGAAGCCTATTTGTTAGAAGCTACTTTTAATGAAGATATAAATCCTATAGAAATATCAAAAGAAGGTTATATTGAGGTTCAAAAGACAACCAATGAGTTGCATGGAGATTATTACTCAAATATTGCTATGAAATTGAGCAAGATCTTAAAAAAGAACCCTATGGATATTGGGAAACATATAAGGAAAGGTCTTTTAGAAAAAAAGCACCCACAAATAAAAAAGATTGAAGTCAAAAAACCAGGGTTTATAAATTTTTTCATTGAGGACTCAAAAAGAGCATCTATAGTCACAGATATAATTCAAAGTAAGAATATTTTTAAGAAATTTCAAACTAAAAGCAAAAAAAATATACATGTAGAGTTTGTATCTGCAAATCCAACCGGGCCCTTACATGTTGGGCATGGTAGAGGACTAATTTTTGGTAAAACCTTGTCTAATATTTTACGAATTCAGGGTCATGATGTATTTACAGAATATTATGTGAATAATATAGGCAAGCAAATAGATATACTATCAATAAGTGTAATATTAAGTTTAGTTGATCTAAAGAAACCATTTGATGATGTAGATATTTACAAAGGTAAATACATTTCAATAGTAGCTGATGAATTAAAATCAAAATATGAAAATTCACTATTAGTATGTAAAAATTCTTTGTCTAGTAATGATACTTATGAATCATTCTTAGGAACACTTAAAAAAGATTTTAATTCTTATCTTATATTTCGTGACTCCGTTATCGATATCATAATTAATAACTATATAAAGAAAGACCTTGATAATTTAAATGTGAAATTTTCAAATTGGTTTCATGAGAGTGAATTAATAAAAGATGACTTTGTTTATCAAATATTAGAAAAAATAAAATCTAAAGATTTGTCCTATATAAAAGATGGAGCTGTATGGTTTAAATCTACCAAATACGGAGATGATAAAGACAGGGTTCTTGTAAGAGCTAATGGAGCTTTGACATATTTTGCTACTGATATAGCATACCATTCTCTTAAATTAGATAAATATGATCATATAATTAATATATGGGGCTCAGATCATCACGGGTATGTTCCAAGATTAACTAATGCATTAAAAGGTATCGGTTATGATACAGACAAAATATCTATTCATTTAATACAATTTGCAAATTTATATAGAGATGGTAAAAAAATGTCCATGTCTACTAGGTCTGGTGAATTTATTACGCTGAAATCATTAGTTGACGAGATAGGGTCAGATGCAATTAACTTTTTTTATATTAATAAAAAAATTGAACAACATTTAGATTTTGATATCAATACAGCATTATCTAAAGACAAGGATAACCCTGTTTATTACATTCAATATGCTCATGCTAGAATAGAAAAAATAATATCAAAAGTAAATTTAAGGGATCTAGATTTTGATGATACAAAGTTAATGGATCCTAGGGAACAAGATTTGTTAAGATTATTGAACAACTACGAAGAGACTTTTAACGTAGCGATGGATACTCTTCAGCCTCAAATAATTACTAATTATTTATACAAACTATCTCAAAGTTTCCATAGTTATTATGCAAATATAAAAATTATAGATGATGAAATCAACTATAGTAGAGTATCACTAGTAATTGCTATACAGAAAGTTTTAAAAAATGGTTTAAATTTATTTGATATAAATGCTCCCGAGGATATGTAATGAAGCAGAATAAAATAGCTATGATTTATGATTTCGATGGGACACTTACTCCGAAAACTATGCAAGAATATACCCTGCTTCCAAAGCTAGGTTTAAATCCGAAGAGTTTTTGGGATTCTATTAATGAAGAATCAAAAAGAACTGGTGGCGAAACAATGATGGTGTTCATGAGACATTTACTAGACCAAGCAAAAGAAAAAGATATAAAGATATCTAAAAATGAATTCTTTAAAATGGGGAAAGATATTAAATACTATCAAGGGGTAAGCGAATGGTTTGATAATATCAACAAATATGTGAAAAAGTTATCTGGAAATGACATACAGATTTATCATTATATTATATCTGCTGGCCATATGGAAATTCTAGACGGAGTCTCTATTAAAAAGTATATAAGGAAAATTTTTGCTTCAGAATATTTTTATAACAAAAATAAACATGCAGTCTTTCCAAAAATTGTTGTTACTGATACTACAAAAACTCAATATCTATTTAGGATTAACAAAGGTAAAGAAAAATTATCTGAAAGCATTAATACTCATATGTCAGAAGATAAAAGACCAATTCCATTTGATAATATGATTTATATTGGAGATGGGTTAACTGATGTACCAAGCATGGCTTTAATAAAAAAAGAAGGTGGCCATTCGATTGCTGTTTATCAGAAGAAATTAAAAGAGCAAGTAATTATATGTAAAGAGCTTTCTCAGGCAAATAGAGTAGATTTTATAGCAGAAGCAGACTATAGAAAAAATTCAAATCTATACAAAAAAACATGTTTACTGCTTAATTATGTTGTCGCTAAAATACAATATGATTTAGAGTTAAAAAAATCAAAATAAAAATTAATTTTCCTCAATCATAATAAGATCAGTTTTTCTATCTAAAAATTTATACTGTAACTTAGTTACATCATAGGAGTCTTTCAAATGTTTAATAACAATATTAAGGTCAAAAGGCTTGCAGCTATAGACATCTAGTTGAAATAACCCTGGCTTTTGTTCATCCCAGATATGCAACACAATGTGGCTAGTTTCAATTAAAGCCATACATGTAATTCCCCTATTGCCTTTTTGATCAACATAAGAAATATTAGGGCCTTGCATAAGTTTCATATCAATCTTAGTGATAAGAGACTGCATCCAATCTAATACATACCCAAGATTATCACGCATTGGGCAATTATCTACCTCAGCTCTAATTAAAAGATGTTTATGATCTAAAGCCATCGTCACTATCCTTTGTATAAATAATATTAATATCAGAGTATAATCGCAAATGACAAAACTCCAAAGTAGTGATGATTATATATAAAGAATAATGTTAGTAAAAGAATATAATAAAGAATCCGGAACACAATTTAGTATAGAATGCGAAAAACTGCTATATAAAGCTAAATCAAAGTTTCAAAACATAAAAGTATATAAGTCTAAAAAATATGGAAATATTTTAATGTTAGATAATTGTTTTATGCTAACGGAAAAAGGTAATGACCAATATCATAATAAATGCATCTCCTTGATTAGTAAAAAATTAAAAAATATTGACATATTAATCATAGGTGGCGGAGATTTTGGTTTAGTTAAAGGATTATTTGGGAAACTCAGTATAAACAGTTTAAATCTAGTAGAAATTGATGACCAAGTTATTAATGTGTCTCGAAAATTCTTTTCATCATTTTTTAAATTAAATAAAAACTCTCAAAATAAAACTAATATCTTGATAGAGGATGGATATGAATGGGTTAAAAATAATAATACCTTGAAATTTGATGTAATCATTGTTGACTGTACAGACCCAAATTTAATAGCAAAAAAGCTATACTCTGAAAAATTTTATAAAAGTATTTTTAATAATCTAAAGGGTAATGGTGTATTAATTCAACAAAGTGGCTCTCCATATCTTGATGAAAAGAAAATAATAGCACCCACAAAAAAGAAGTTAGATAAAATTGGTTTTAAAGATATATCGCTTCATGAGTTTAATATGCCTATTTATCCACTAGGATTATGGTCATTTATAAAATGTAAAAAGGCGCAATAAATTATCACGCCTTTCACAATAGTGTTTAATTAACTATTTTTGTGGGTATACAGACGGTCCTCCATCAAATGATTTACTAAATTCTGGATATGCCTCTAAACCACATTCAGATAAATCTACACCTTCATCTTCTTCTTCAGCGGTAACCCTTAATCCAAATATCATATTAATGATTGACCAAACAATCAAACTAACAATAAATGTCCATAAGAAAATTACGAGAGTTCCATAGATTTGAGCGCCTAATGTGCCACCTGTTAAAGTAACTGCCATTAAACCCCAAACACCACAGGTTCCATGTGCTGATATTGCTCCAACAGGATCATCTATTTTCATTTTATCTAACGTAATGATAGAGAAAACAACTAAGAATCCGCCTATAGAACCAATTATTAAAGCCAAGCCAGGTGTTGGTGCCAAAGGTTCAGCTGTTATTGACACAAGTCCGCCAATTGCTCCATTTAGAGCCATTGTAAGATCTGACTTACCAAACATTAATTTTGCTAAGATAAGAGCTCCCATTACACCACCAGCTGCTGCTAGATTAGTATTAACAAATATCATGGCTACTGCATTAGCTTCTGCAACATTGGAAATAATTAACTCAGACCCACCATTGAATCCAAACCATCCTAACCAAAGAATAAAAGTACCTAAAGTTGCTAGGGGTAAATTAGCACCGGGCATTGCTTGAGGCTTCCCATCCTTATACTTACCTCTTCTTGAACCAAGCACCATAACTCCAGCTAATGCTGCTGCTGCACCACATAAATGTACAACACCAGATCCAGCAAAATCCATAAATCCTGCTTCGTCTAAGAATCCGCCACCCCATTTCCAATATCCTTGTACTGGATAAATTATACTAGTCATGAAGACACAGAATAATAAAAATGGCCATAGTTTCATTCTCTCAGCTACTGCTCCAGAAATAATAGAACAAGCTGTTGCAACAAATACTACTTGAAAAAAGTGATCTGCGATTCCTGAATAGTAGATTTCTCCGCCACTCTTAATAACATCTGCTGTCGCATTATCACCACTCAGAAAGAATGATAAATCAGGCACAACACCTGACCCTCCTGCTGGGTACATCAAGTTATATCCAACTACCATATACATAATAGTAGCTATGGAATATAACGAAATATTTTTAGTAAGTATTTCTGCTGTATTTTTTGCTCTGACAAGTCCGGATTCAAGCATTGTAAATCCAGCTGCCATCCACATGACGAACGCACCCATTACTAAAAAATAAAAAGTATCTAGCGCGTAAGCCAACTCAATGAGTTGATTTTCCATGATTAGGGTCTCCTAATTAATAAAGTTTATTAACTAAAGAGCCTCTTTTCCTCTTTCACCAGTTCTTACACGTATTGCTTCTTGAAGTTCAAGAACAAAGATTTTTCCATCTCCGATTTTACCTGTACTTGCTGTTTTTAGAATGGTATCTATTGTGTTATCGACTAGATCATCACTAACGGCAATTTCAAGTTTGATCTTCGGTAAAAAATCAACTACGTATTCAGCACCACGATAAAGTTCAGTATGGCCCTTTTGTCTTCCAAACCCCTTAACCTCAGTTGCTGTAATACCTTGCACACCTATAGCGGATAGTGCCTCTCTTACTTCATCGAGCTTAAATGGCTTGATTACTGCTATTACTAATTTCATTGATAAACGTCTCCCTAAAATTTAATTATAACTTAAAATATTGTTAGAAACTATAGCCTAAAGTAAAGACAGCAAACGTTGTGTCTTTATATTTTGCAGCACCAGTTATGTCATCATCGTTTTTACCAACTTGAAGACCAACATCAGCTCCGGCAAAATTAGTACTATAATCTACTGTCCAAACATTACCTTTGAGTGTATCGCCACCCCATGCACCTACTGCAAGAGTTAAAGGCAAGCCAACTCCATCTAAAGCTAATGATATAGAAGTATATTGGTAAGAATCATTAGTAGCAGTTTTATATTTACCAGTAGAATGATCTACTGAAACTGCACCCATAGCGATTCCCATATTAACTTCTTCATAATCACTGTCAAAGTTATCAGTATAATAGTACCCAGTAGCACCAACATACAGATCAGCACCTATAGCACTAAAACCATAACCTGCATAGTAATCATGCTCGAGGCCAGTGTCTACATCAGCCCACCATGTGCCAAGATAAAAGCCTCCATTTTCATAGTCAGCTCCAAAGCTAACTGCTGATGTGCTTTGATAAACACCTCTATACCAGTAATCTGACATATAACCAACGTTGTAACTAACCGAAGATTCTTCTTCAACAACCGCTGCTGATTCAGATGCAACAGCGAAAGGTACAGACATTGTGACTGCCATAACAACTGATAAAAATTTACTCATTAATTTATTCATCATATTTTCTCCATTTATATTATAATCATTTCAAGTTTTAAATTTCAGTTCGACGCTTATCAGTGATAAAAGTCTAGCTTCGTTATACATAATGCATATACCATGCCAACATAACTTTATTAAATAATATATATCTGTATATGTATTAAATATGGCGCATGATATAATATTTTAATCAATACAATAAATGCTTATAAGCGCATTATAATAATATAATCGCGCGCAATGTGCTCAAAATAGGTGCAAAGATATGAATTCAAAAACAATATTAGAACTTGTTGGTAAAATAGAAAAATTAATACCATCTAATGAGAGCGGAATTAAAGATGATATAAAATCGAATATTAAAATATTAATTGAAGACTATTTACATAAATTAAACTTAGTGACTAGGGAAGAATTTGATATACAGCAAAAGGTACTTCTTAAAACTAGGCTTAAAATAGAAGAGTTAGAAAAGAAATTATAAATTAATTAGACTCAGATAAAATATAGTCTACCGCTGACTTAATTTCATTATCAGATAAAGAGCTTACTCCACCTTTCGCAGGCATAATTCCTATCCCATTTATGGCACTAGCATAAAGAGCATCTTTCCCTTTTGCTAATCTATCTGACCATTGGCTATTATTACCAATTACAGGAGCACCAGCTGCTCCACTAGTATGGCATGACATGCAGACAGTATTATAAACTTCTTTAGCAGTAAGAATTTTTGTTTCAGAAACACTTGCTACCATTACTTCCTGCTTAATAGAAGGGTTACTTGCTAGATTTATTTTTCCTGATGGTGCTATTCTTTGATTAGTATCACTTTGTATTTGAACTTTATAGTTTTCACTTGCACTAGATGCGTATCCAGCAAAAACATTAGAGAGAATAGCTATAAAAATAGCTAACCCTATAATTATTACCGATACTATTGCAAAGACCTTATAAAATTCTGCGTCTGTTACTTTATGTTCCATATTAGAGATTTTTCCATGTTTTCTTTCTTGTGTAGATTATACTAAAAGAAATAATAAATTCATCATAAATTTGCGTCTGTAGCTCAGTTGGATAGAGCATTAGCTTCCGAAGCTAAAGGTCAGAAGTTCGAATCTTCTCAGGCGCTCAACCAATCCTTTCAGCTGCAATTATAGTATTTTCAATTAAAGCGCAAACTGTCATGGGGCCAACGCCACCAGGTACAGGAGTTATCGCCGAAGCTTTTTGTGATGCAGACTCAAAATCAACATCTCCACATAATTTACCATCTATATTATGAATTCCAACATCAATAACAATGCAACCCTCTGGTATCTGGTCTCCATTAATAAATTTAGGTATACCTACAGCAACTATAACAACATCTGCATCTGCCAACTTAGAGTTAAGATCTTTAGTGCGAGAATGACATATCGTTACAGTAGCATGCTGTTGTAAACACAATATTGCGACTGGTTTGCCTACAATATTTGATCTACCTACGACTGTCACATTTTTCCCACTTAAATTGGTACCCGTAGATGCCAGCATCTGCATTATCCCTTTAGGCGTGCATGATACCAATGTATCTTCACCTAAGAATAATTTACCTACATTTGTTGGGGTGAAACCATCAACATCTTTTGACGGATCAATTTTATTTAAAATTTTTGTAACAGATATATGGTCTGGTAATGGCAGTTGAACTATAACCCCATGTATACTCTTATCATTATTAATATTATCAATTTGATTTAAAATTTCTTCTTCTGTAACAGTTGCTTCAAATCTCATAATATCAGATTCTATTCCTGCTTTTACAGCAAATTTTTCTTTCTGTGCAACATAACTAGCTGACGCTTTCATGTCACCCACCAACATAACAATTAACTTTGGTTTAATATTTTTCTTATTGAGTTCTAGTACTTTATTTTTTAGATCAGTTGTCAATATGATTTCTGCAACTTCTCTTCCACTTATAACTTTAGCAACCATTTTTCTCTCCTATGAAATCAATTTAACCTTTCTTTATCTACTAATAGCTGAACAACATCATATAGCTCTTGATACGAGCTAACATGTGAGCCACTAGTTTTATATTTACCGTTTATAACCAATGTGGGTACAGATTTAATCTGATATTGATTAGCCAATCTTGATGCTTTTTTGATACGAATTTCTGTTCCAAATGAATCTAAAATCTTCAGGAACTTATCAGCATCATAACCTTCTTCTTTTATAAAATTAGCTAACTTTTCTTTTGTATCTAATCTATTACTATTTACATGTATTTCAGCAAATACTTTCTCATGAAGATTATCATCTAATTTCATTTGTTGAAGAGCATAATAGGCTTTAGCGTGGAGTTCCCAAGAATCTCTAAGTGCAACCGGTACTTTAATTAATATCGTATCTTTATCTAAATTCGACTCTATATCATTTATTGTAGGCTCTAGACTATAACAATGAGGGCAACCGTACCAAAAAAATTCATATATCACTACCTTATCGCTTTCCGTTTGTTTTTGATTTGATATTTGAACATATTTCTGCGAAGAATCTGCGGCCATAGTAAAGCCACTAAATACTAATGTTAGCACTATTGATACAAGGGATAATACTCTCATTAGTGAAGTCCTTGAATATACTGGGCAACTGACTTGATCTCTTCATCAGTCATACGGTGGACAATATTTCTCATCATTTTATTTGGATCATTTAATCTCTTGCTGCTTTGAAAATTTTTAAGCTGGGAATAAATATATTCAGAATGTTGACCTGATAAAACAGGTATAGCTGCTGGACCATTTCCATCTCCATTTGGACCATGACATGCAATACAAGCTTGTATTTTATATTCCATGTTACCACCTCTGTAAATATTCTGGCCTAATTCAAAAGAGTCATCTGCTGTTGTTCCTATGGATTTATCAAGAGACTCATAATAAGTAGAAAGGTCATCAATATCTTCATCTGAAAGTGCCATAGATATTCCATACATAATCGCATTATTTCTTTTGCCTTCTGGGCCTTTCTTAAATTCATGTAATTGAGATGCTAAATATGACTGATGCTGGCCTGCTAATTTAGGCCATATAGGACTAACGCTAATACCATCTTGGCCATGGCATGCAATACAAGTTATGCTTTTTTCTTTCCCCTTGCCAATATCCCCTGCATTAATATTAGCGGCAAATATAATGAAGAACGATGTTGCAATATATAGTGATATTTTATTCATAACTCAGGGGATATTATATAGCATCATAATGATACTTCAAATCATCTCTTTCAGTTTTAATGGGCTTTATCCCAATTATTCCCAATACCTAGATCAACTATTAATGGGACGTCTAAGTTATAACATGTAGACATTAATTCTATTATTTTGCTATTTGCTTCATCCACAAAATTATCTTCTACTTCAAATACAAGCTCATCATGCACTTGCATGATCATTTGTATTGGATAATTACCTTTATTAATCCATTTATCTATATTTATCATGGCAATTTTAAGAATATCTGCTGCTGTGCCTTGAATTGGTGCATTGATTGCAGTTCTTTCGGCAGCACTTCTAACCTGAAAGTTACTATGAGTAATATTTGGAATATATATTCTTCTACCAAGAAGTGTAGAAGCGTAACCATTTTTCTTCGCTTTAATTTTTATTATATCCATAAATTCCTTTATTCCGCTATATCTTAAGAAATACTTGTCTATATAGTCTTTGGCAGAACTATTATCAATCTTGAGCTGCTTACTTAAACCATACGATGAGATTCCATAAATTAGACCAAAATTAATAGCTTTAGCTGCCCTTCTTTGTTCCTCGCTTGGCTCATCTTTTAACGAGAAAACTTCTTTTGCAGTTGACGCATGAACATCTTCGCCATTCATGAAACTTGTGAGTAGATTTTTATCTTGTGAGAGATGAGCCATAACTCTTAACTCAATCTGAGAATAATCAGCCGAGATTATCTTATGCCCTTTTTTTGCAATAAAAGTCTTTCTAATATTTTTCCCATCTTGTGTTTTTATCGGAATGTTTTGCAAATTTGGATTTGAAGATGACAACCTGCCCGTGATAGTAACGGTTTGATTATAAGATGTATGCAATCTCTGAGTAGTCTCATTAATCTGTTTGCCTAGCTTGTCTGTATAGGTATTTTTTAGTTTCATTAAATTTCTGAACTGCAAAATTAATTTAGGGAGTTCATGTATAAGAGACAACTCTTCCATTACCTCTTCGTTTGTTGAAGGCTGTCCCTTTGGTGTCTTTTTTAGAACTGGTAAGTTTAAATCATTATAAAATATTTCTTGTATTTGTTTAGGTGAACTAATATTGAACTCTTTTTGAGCATGCTTATATACATTTTTTTCAATACCTTTTATCCTACTGTCAAGATCTTTGCTTTGTTTTTCTAAACTTTCAGCATTAATCATTACTCCGTGCTGCTCAATATTAGCAATGACTTTAACAAGCGGTAATTCCACCTGATGATATAAATTAGATTGTTCTTCAAGTGTTAATAGCTTGCCTGATAAATAATTATATAGCCTAAATGTTAAGTCAGCATCTTCGCAGGCATACGGCACTGCCTCATCAATAGTTACTTCAGAGAAATTTTTTTGTTTGGCACCTGATCCTACAATATCTTTATATTTAATAGTTGTATGGTCTAAGTAACGATCAGACAAACTATCAAGATCATGTTTTCTAGAAGAATTATATATATAAGAAAGAATCATTGTGTCCTCTATCTGGCAATTAAACGCAATATTATACTTATGCAGGACATTCATATCATATTTTAAGTTTTGACCTATGACTTTTATATCTTTATTAGAAAAAAGCTCTCTAAGATAATCATAAAACTTGTCTTTTTCTATTTTTAGATTTCCATTAGAATCATCATGATTTATGGGTATATAAAAAGCCTCTTGCTCTTTGAAAGAAAAAGATACCCCAACAAGTTGAGCTTCCATTGCATTCAAAGATGTTGTTTCAGTATCAAATGAAAATACTTTGTATTTTTTTAGATTTGCTATTAATTTAACTAAACCTTCTTCACTATCAATCAAACTATACGAAGATTTTTTATTTTCTTTCTTCTGGTTTTCTTCGATAGAAAAATAATCTGTGCTATTTTTAAGCTCATACTTTGATGCAATTTCGGAAAGCCTACTCTCATCTCTCTTCCCTATAATATACTTGTTTAAATCTAAGTTTATATCCACGTCTGTTTTTAATTTTATTAGTTTTTTAGCCAACTCTATTGTCTGAGAAGACTTCCCTAAATTTTCTTGAACCTTGCCTTTAAGTAAATCTATGTTTTCAATGATTCCATCAATAGATCCATATTTTTCTAACAAGGTTACGGCAGTCTTTGGCCCAATCTTATCGACTCCAGGTATATTGTCAGATGTATCCCCTACTAATACTAAATAATCAAAGATTTTCTCAGGGTGGACTCCAAATTTATCTATAACTCCTTTAATATCAAGTCGTTTTTCATCCATGCTATTTATCAAAGTTACATTATCATTTACTAGCTGAGCCAAATCTTTATCACCTGAAGAAATGATAACATTTATATTTTTACCATAATCAAAAGCAGCTAATGTTCCTATAACATCATCAGCCTCAACATTAGGAACCTGGAGCACTTTGATGCCTAGGCTTTCAATGAACTGTATAATTGGAAGAACCTGTTCTGATAGCTCTACAGGCATAGATGATCTATTTGCCTTATAATCTTTGTAAATTTTGTGGCGAAAATTCTTACCCTTAGCATCAAATATTACACATAAATATTTTGGGTTATGCAACCTAATTAACTTAGAGAGCATGTTAGTCACACCATAAATAGCTCCTGTAGGATCACCTTTAGCATTTTTTAGATGCGGGAGAGCATAAAAAGCTCTATATAAATAGGATGAACCATCAACTAATACGAAATTATTTACATTTTTATCAACCAAAATACCCAAACCTATGTTAAGTTTATTTCATTCAAAAGTTATAACTTAAAAAATTTGAAATAGCTATGTCTGTATATACTAAAATTACTGAAGATGAACTTTCTAAACACCTGTTAGGATATTCTATAGGGACAGCAATCAGTCTTACGGGTATTTCTGATGGGATTGAAAATACTAACTATCTTCTAAAAACTGATCAAAATGAGTTTATATTTACAATTTTTGAAAATATAAAAAAAGAAGATGTGGGCCAATATTTAGATTTTATGAATCATTTGAGTGATAGAGGGTTAGTGTGCCCAAATGTTTTAAAATCTAATAATAAAGAGTTATCTGTAATAATAAATGGTAAGCCATCAGCAATTATTGAAAAGCTTAGTGGGAAATCTATTATAGATACAAATCCTGATAGTTGCATATTGATCGGGAATTTACTTTCAGAATTTCATACTTTTGGTTCAGATTTTAAAAAAGATATAAAAAATTCAAGAGACATTCGCTGGTGCGTAAAATCATATGATAAATTAACTGCGGTTATTGAAGATGATCAGGTAAAACTAATTGAACAAGCAATAAGTATTCAAAAAGAATTTTTAACTCAAAGTTTGCCTGTGGGCACGATACATGCAGACTTATTCAGGGATAATGTATTGTTTGACAGGAATAAGATTTCTGGAATGATTGATTTTTATTACTCGTGTCGTGGATTTTTAATTTATGACTTGGCTGTAGTTGTTAATGATTGGTGCACTGCTCTAGACGGTACGATTATAAATGAAAAATATATAAAACTCATTGAAGCTTATATGAAAAAAGGAAGTGTTCAAGATTTAGAAAAAAAATATTGGCGCCATGCCCTAGTCTCTGCAGCCCTAAGATTTTACTTATCCAGACTACTAGATCTTCATTTTCCTAAAATTGGAGAGATGACACATATAAAAGATCCTCTAATATTTGAAAATATACTCAAAGATAGAATAAATACATCATATCAACTCTAAATATGTCGAATTTTGACAAAATTATTGATAGTTTAATTGAAAATATCTGTAATATTCTCATGGTTCTTTTACTCATGATGATATTGATGGTTTTCATAAGTATAGTATTCAGATATTTCTTTAATATAAGTTCTGCATCTTTGCAAGAATTAATTATGTACTTCCATGCCATAATATTTATGTTTGGTATAAGTTATACACTAAAAGAAAATGGGCATGTAAGAATTGATATTATCTTTAATACTTTCCCGAAGAAGGTTCAGTCTTATATTTCAATAATTGGAATATTATTATTTATTTTTCCAATGTCATTTTTTTTGATATATATGAGCATGGGTATGGTTATTCAGTCATGGCTTATTCTTGAAGGATCTAGTGAGGCAGGTGGTTTAAATCTAGTATTTATTTTAAAGACAATTATACCATTAACTGGATTTCTCATTCTACTCCAATCATCATCTCAATTATCAAAATTAATCAAAGAGTGTAGAAATGAATATTGAAATATTTGCAATTATATTTATTTTATTTACTTTTATAATATTGCTTTCTGGTATTCCTGTAGCTTTTGTTTTATCTGGTAGCGCCTTATTATTTTCATCGATTGGAATTATGTTCGGTGTATTTGACTACTCGTACTTGCTTGCGGTGCCAAACAGAATTTTAGGAATAATGTCTAATCAAAATTTACTAGCAGTGCCATTATTTATTTTTATGGGTTTAGTTTTAGAAAAAACAAAAATTGCTGAAGAATTATTGATGGCAATGAATATGTTATATAAAAATACTAATGGAGGTTTTGCCATATCAGTGGTATTAGTTGGTGCATTAATGGGTGCGAGTACTGGTATTGTTGGGGCTAGTGTTGTCACCCTGGGATTACTTTCACTGCCAGTCATGATTAAAAATAACTACCCTAGACCTTTAGCATGTGGTGTGATTTGCGCATCTGGAACGTTAGGGCAAATAATTCCACCATCATTAGTGTTAATCTTGCTTGCAGATGTACTATCATCGGCATACCAACAAGCACAATTAAATCTTGGAATATTTACACCAGAGACAGTCACTATATCTGATTTATTTGCTGGCGCACTGATACCAGGCTTGTTATTACCAGTAATGTTTATTTTCTATATAAAGTCTTTAAAGATAAACAATGTTAGTCAAAATATTACAAAAAGTGCTACTGAAAATATAAGTTTAGCTTCTTCATTTTTTCCTCCAATATTGTTAATAGTAACTGTTTTAGGGTCAATAGTTTTAGGAATTGCTACTCCATCTGAAGCAGCTTCATTAGGAGCTATCGGTTCTTTGCTGATAGCTTTTACAAAAAATAAATTATCTTTTAATATTATTAAAAATACCTCAAAGGGAACAATTAAGCTAACAAGCATGGTGTTTTTAATACTTATTGGTGCAACATTTTTTTCTTTAGTCTTTAGAGGTTTTGAGGGGGAAGAATTAATTCAAAATCTACTATCACATGGTCCAGAAAATAAATATCTATCATTGCTTATAACTTTAGGAATAATGTTTTTTCTTGGGTTTATATTAGATTTTATAGAAATTATATTTATAATAATTCCTCTCTTTGGACCAGTATTATTTTCTTATGGATTTGACCCTGTTTGGGTTGGTATTTTAATAGCTATGGTCTTACAGACATCTTTTCTGACGCCACCCTTTGGTTTTTCTTTGTTTTATTTAAGAGGTGTAGCTCCAAAAGAAATACCTACAAAAGATATATATAAGGGGGTACTACCATTCATTATAATTCAAATAATAGCTATAGGACTGGTATTCATGTTTCCACAAATTGCATTATTCCTTCCAGACCTACTAAACTAATAGCTACCTTATGTTTAAATAAGACTTGTCGGAAATATTTGTCCAGGGTTCAACATTATCTTTAAAGCTAACATAAGATTTATAAACTTCATTTGTAATATCATCTGTTAAACTAATTTCTTTCAAAATTTCATCTGATATTATCTTCAGCTTAGTTAGTACTGCATTTGGAAATTTTAAAATACTAATATTTTCAGACTTAAGAAACTGTAGAGCCAAGTTATTTTTAGCAGTATAATCAGAAAGCATATCAAGATTGATTGCTTTGCATGCGATATCAATAACTAACTTTAAATCATTTGGAAGATCATTATATTTATCTTTATTAATCATGCACTCTATAGTTGGTCCTGGTTCATGCCATCCTGGATAGTAGTAATACTTAGCTGCCTTATGAAGTCCGAAAGCCCTATCATTATAAGGTCCCACCCATTCTGTTGCATCTATTACACCAGTTTGTAGAGCTGTAAAAATTTCTGATCCAGCAAGCGTGACAGGTGTTCCGCCTGCTCGAGAAAGCACTTCTCCGCCTAGTCCTGGTATCCGCATTTTAAGACCTTTTAGATCATTCACAGAATTAATTTTTTTATTAAACCATCCTCCCATCTGAACTCCAGTATTTCCTGCAGGTCTTGGTATTAAATTGAACTTATCATATAATTTTTCCCAAAGCTTAATTCCATCGCCATAATATAACCATGCATTCATTTCTTGAGAATTCATTCCAAATGGCACAGATGAGAAGAATTGACAGGCTTGACTCTTCCCTTTCCAATAATATGCTCCAGAATGACCTAATTCGGCACCACCCTTCGATACAAAATCAAAAACTTCTAATGGTGGCACAAGTTCATTAGCTCCAAAAACTTTTACCTTAATTCTATTACTAGAAAGGTTGGTAATAAGTTTAGCTAAATTCTCTGCTCCTGTGCCTAACCCAGGAAAATTTTTAGGCCAAGATGTAACCATCTTCCACTGATATTCAGTTTTCTCTTTAGCTGGTAAAGACGAACTATTACCTAATAAGGATGTTAATGCTAACGAGCTTCCCAATGATGTTAAAAATTTTCTTCTTTTCATTTATTACCAAAGTTTATAATTATTTTAAAAAATCTAACTGTGCATAAGATAAGACTAACCATTTTTTACCATAGCTTTCAAAATTAATATGCAATTTTAAATCATCACTTTTACCAGTATAACTAAGTACAACGCCATCCCCAAACTTCATATGGCTAACCCTCTGTCCTATTTTAATATATGTATTTTCCTCTTGCGAATAATTCTCTATATCAGAATCTTGAGAATAGTTATCAAAATCTTTTTTCTTTTGGGAAAAGCTATTATATTTATTAGAAAGTGATTTATTGTTGCTTTTAATGGATTCTAGTAAATCATCATCAATTTCATTTATAAATCTTGAAGGTATTAAAAAATTATTATTACCATGCATATATCTCATATTAGCATGTGTTATATATAAGGTTTTCATTGCTCTAGTTATAGCCACGTAACATAGTCTCCTTTCTTCTTCTAGAAAACCTTTTTTTAAATTTCTATTCTCATTTGGAAATATTCCCTCATCCATCCCTGTGAGAAACACAACAGGAAACTCAAGACCTTTCGCAGAATGAATTGTCATTAGCTGTACCGGATCATCATGTGGATTTGACTGTAAATCTCCAGCCTCTAAAGAAGCATTATCTAGAAAATCTCCCAAGATATTTTCACTATCCATATTATTTTGATAAAATCTTTCAGCTGTTGATAGTAATTCTTCTAGATTTTCTTGCTTTGATAACGATTCCTCATTCTTTTTTAATTCATAATACTGATTAAGAGTAGATAAGTTTATAACTTTTTCAATCAAACTTTTAAGGTCAAGATCATTAAGTTTTTCAATAAGCTCTCTAATTATATTTGCATAGCTAGCAAAAGAATTAATAGCGCGAGCTCCACTGATACCTGTTTTTTCTATTTGATTAATTGTATCCCACATAGAAAGAGAATTATTTTTAGCATATTCTCGTATTACCTGTATTGTCTTTTCACCTAGTCCTCTTGGCGGATTATTTACCGTTCTTTCAAAAGCAGAATCATCGGATGTGTTCACTGCTATCCTAAGATAAGCAATAACATCCTTAACTTCTGATCTCTCAAAAAATCTGAAGCCACCATAAATTTTATATGGGATACTCCTAGAATTTAACTCTTCCTCTAAACGTCTAGACAAGAAATTTGATCTATATAACAATGCAATTTCAGATCTTTTATGTCCATGCAGAACTAATTCTTGAATTTTCTGGGCAATAAAACTAGACTCATCATCTCCATTATAAGCCTCATACAAATATACTGGATCACCTCCGGCAGAATCTGTCCAAAGATTTTTACCAAGCCTCTCCTTATTATTTGATATTAAGTTATTTGCAACAGACAGTATTTTATTTGTAGAACGATAATTTTGTTCAAGCTTAAAGATTTCTACATTTTTAAATTCATCTTTAAAAAACTGAATATTCCTGCTTCTTGCACCTCTCCAACCATATATAGACTGATCATCATCTCCAACAGCATACAATGATCCTGTATTACCATTAAGCAGTTTAAGTAAATTAAATTGCAAGGTATTAGTGTCTTGAAACTCATCTACCATAATATTTTGAAATCTTTTATTATAATAATTCAGGATTTGAGGGTTATTCTTGAACATCTCATAAGTTAGTAAGATTAAATCAGCAAAATCTACAGAATTAGTTTGTCTGCAAGCATCATCATATTCTTTATATATTTCAATATATTTATCATCATCATTGTTAACATCTTTATGTCTTTTACCTTTATCTTTTTGGCTATTTATAAATGACTGTAAAGCCTTGGGATCATATAAATTATCATCTAGATTTTTAGACTTCATTACACGTTTAATAATTCTTAACTGATCTTGTGAGTCAAGTATTGTAAAATACTCTGATATACCAGCTTCTTTCCAGTGAATTTTTAGTAACCTTCTGCAAATTCCATGGAAGGTTCCAAACCATAATCCATAAGAAGAAATTTTTAGCAATTTTTCCAATCTTTGCTTCATTTCATTAGATGCTTTATTTGTAAATGTAAGAGCAAGAATATCACTAGGTCTCACATCGAATGTATTTATAAGTTCAGCAACTCTACAAGTAAGTACTCGTGTTTTCCCACTACCCGCGCCTGCTAATATAAGTTTATTGCCTAACGAACAGTTTACTGCTTGCAACTGTTGTTTATTTAAATCAGAAAATATTTCATTTGCATCAGTCATTATTTTTTCCTTGGTCTCAACATAACTATGACTATGGTTAAAATTAAGATATACCAGTAAATAGATTGATAATAAATATTATTATGCACTAGGTAAGTCACCACAATAGCAAATAATGAAAATATTAAAATTGCTGTCATCCAATAATTACGTCTTGTATTCTTAGATATTGATCTCTCAATCATATCTAGTCTTTTTATACTATTATCAAGATTAAGCTGATCGTTATTTATTAAATTAATTATTTTTCTTAAAGTACCAGGAATTTCAGGAAGTAAGTCAATAATTTCTGAAGAGTTATTTTTAAGTGTTTTTAAAATAGATGGAATTCCCTTTTGCTTTTTCATCCATTTTTCTAATATAGGTTTTGATGTCTTCCACAAATCTAATTTTGGATGGAATTCTCTTCCAAGCCCCTCTGTATACAATAATGCTTTTTGCATCAGAATTAATTGTGGCTGTACTTCTAATTTAAACTTACGCGCAGTATCAAATAAACCAAGAATGACATCACTGAGAGATACATCCTCGATAGACTTATCCAACATCGATTCACAATTTTCTCTTATAGCTTTTTCTAGTAAACTAATATTAGTATCCTTGGGTACCCATTCACATTCAACATGTAAACGAGCAACTTTTGCGTAATCTTTATTAAAGAATGCTACGAAGTTTTCTGCTAAATATTTTTTATCAAAATTACTAAGAGAACCCATTATCCCAAAATCTACTAAAACAAACTGTACATTATCTCCCATCTTTTGAATAAAAATATTTCCAGGATGCATATCTGCATGAAAAAAGTTGTGTTCAAAAACTTGTATGAAAAAGCTTTCAACTGCATTGGTTGCTAGTTGTTCAAAATCAATACCTTGCCTTTTAAGTTCTTCTCTATCATTAACTGGTGTCGCAAATGTTCTCTCCATTACCAACATATTTTTAGTAACATAATCCCAATAAATTTCAGGAATATATATTAATTTTGAATCTTTAAAGTTTTCTTTGATTTTTTTAGCATTTGATGATTCTTTGACAAGATCAGTCTCATCATAAACCAGCATTTCATAGTCATTTACAAGCTCAATTAAGTGCATCCTTTGAAATTCATCTGATAGTGATGTTAAGTAAAGCGCTATTCTTTTCATTAATAGAAGATCTTTTTCAATTTCATTTTTAATATTTGGTCTTACCACTTTAACAATTACATCTTTACCATTTTTTAACCGCGCCTCATGAACTTGCGCTATAGATGCTGAAGCTAATGGCTCTGGAGTAAAACTACTAAAAACTTCATTAATTTTTAAACCCAGTTCTTCTTCAATAATTCTCATTGAGATTTCTTTTGGAAAAGGTTTTACATGGTCTTGTAATTTAGATAATTCATTAGCAATATCATCTGTTAATAAATCTTTTCTGGTTGAAATTACTTGTCCTAATTTTACAAAAATTGGACCTAATTCCTCAAGCATCATTTTTATTTTTTCAGGGATATTTTTAACAGGTTTAGTCCTAAACCAATTCCATGGCAAAATATAAAAATAAAACTTACTGCTAGTATTAGAGGAATCTACAAGCATCTTATCCACATCATATTTAATGAATAAATAGATAATCTGCATTATTCTTATAATATTATTTATCATAACTATATTTCTTGTAAAGCTTATCTGTTCTACTTTTTAAATCATCAACATCATCTAAAAACTTATTAACATCATGTTTTGTAGGAATGACATTCATATCATCTGTCAGTAAATCAATAATATCACTTGTAGATTCTTTAAACATACCTTGTAAGGATGATATAGTCTTGCTAAACGTTTCCTCTAAATTAGAGGCTAAATTTTCACCTAAAACATTACTCGCTAACTCTCGTAACTTTTTGGAGCTACTAATAAATTGATTGAATTTGTTTGCTGTATCAATATCTCCATTAATCGATATTTTACTAGAAAACTGCTCAGAGCCCTTGGTTACAATAAACATACCAAGTGTGACTGGACTAGCAATTAGTTCTACGTCAAATTTATCTTCATCCTCAATGAGGAGTAAAGCATTATCATGAATTTTTATCATGAGGTTATAAGGCAAATCTTTTAAATTAATTTTTACTATTTTCCCATCTATATCATTAAAAAAATTATCAGGTATTGATTTTAAAAATGCTTCGCTTTGAAATAATTTATTTATATAATAAATTATAGATGAATCTTTTTTTAACATTTAAAACCTATATGTATTGTGACCATATTCCCAACTAATGTCTCATGACGTATATTTATAAAACCAGTCTGGCGAAACATATCGCTAACTTCTCTTGGTGAATAGTACGTGGATATTGATTCTGCTAGATATCTGTAGCTATCATAATCATCAGCTAATATTTTTCCCATTTTTGGTATTATATTATGCGTATATTTCTCAAATATATTTTTAATTAATTTATTTTCAGGAGTTGTAAATTCCATTATTACCAATCTACCGCCAGGCACTAAAGAATTATAAATATTTTCTAAAGACTTTAAGTGATCTGTAAAATTTCTGAAACCAAATGCAATAGTAGCTAGCGTGTAACTGTTATCTTTAAAGTTAGAAGTTTCAGCTGAGCTCTTAATAAACTTAATATCTTTCACGAAACCATTATCTGTTAGTCTATTTTTACAAATATCTAACATTTCTTGATTTTCATCAAGACATGTAATGCTAATTAGTTTTTTCTTAGACAAAAATTTTAGAGCAATGTCACCTGTACCTGTTGCTAGATCAAGAACATTATCTGAATTTTTTAATTTTGACACAATATACATTCTTTCTTTCCATAATCTATGCAAACCAAAGGACATTGCGTCATTCATTAAGTCATATTTATTTGAAACTGAACTAAATATATCTGAAACTAATTTTGTCTTTTTGGTTTTAAGGACCTTTCTCGAACCAAAATTAACTTTTTCGTTCATTTTAACTTTTTTTCCTTTCTACGTTCAATACATGTTCATTTTTCTTAAGCTTATTAACTAATTTTGTTAAAAACTTGATATCTATTACAGATACTATGAATACCATTATATTATGTCCAGTCTCTTTTGTATCGTCATATGTCACACTTTCTATATTACAATCATTCTGTGCTATTTGAGATGAAATCAATGCTAAAACCCCTCTGACATTTTCAACCTCAACCTTAATGCACGCATTAAAACTATCATCTATATTTTCATCCCATAATAAATCTAATGTTGTTTCTTGTGTTTTTTTAGTATGTTTAATACTTCTACAAACTTGTCTATGTACAACAATACCTTTTTCCTGGCTTATATAACCAATAATAGGGTCTCCTGGAATAGGAAAACAGCATTTAGCATAAGATATAGCGAGACCTTCGGTGCCTCTGATTTGAATACCACTAGATGGACCTATATTCTTATTTACCATGTCGGCTGGAGATACTCTCATAGCAACTAATTTTGCTATTCTATTTCCTAGTCCAATCTCAGCATAAAGATCTTCAATAATAAGGCAGGAGTATTCCTCTAAAACAATTTTTAGTGTTTTCTCCGGTATTTCGCTCAATTTAATTCCAAAGTCATCAAATGAAGATTCTAGTAATTTTCTTCCTAATTCTATTGCGTCATTACGCTTAATTAATTTTAATGAAGCTCTAATTGAGTGTCTAGCTTTCTCTGTAACAACAAAACTTAACCATCCTGGGTCTGGTCGTAAATTTTTTTTTGTATTAATTTCTACTCTTTGTCCATTTTTTAAAATAGTATTAGCCGAAACAGGCAAGCCATCAACTTCGGCAAACGCATAATTATTACCTACATCAGTATGCACAGCATATGCGTAATCAATAATAGTTGATCTCTTGGGTAGTTCCAATATATTGCCTTTAGGGGTAAAGACATAAACTTTCCCTGGGTGTAAATCTGCCTTAATACTCTCTAAATATTCCCTAGGGTTCCCGGAATCTCTCTGAATACTAAGTAAATTTGTAATCCATTGTTGCTCTTTAGTATAGTTTGCTAATGACGGGACACCCTTGCTTTTATAAAACCAGTGAGAAGCAATTCCTGATTCAGCTAGTATATTCATATCTTTAGTTCTAATCTGCATTTCTATAGGTAATCCATGAGGACCAATTATTGAGGTATGAAGTGATTGATATCCATTAGACTTTGGTATGGCAATATAATCCTTAAACCTGCCAGGTACAGGAGTATATAAATTATGAATAATTCCAAGAGATCTATAACAATCATCTGTTGAAGCAGCAATAATACGCACACCAAAAATATCATTAATACGTGAAAAATTAACTTCTTTTAGTTTCATTTTTTTATACAACCCGTAAACATGTTTTTCTCGAGCAATAACATCTGTATCCAGGCCTTCATTTTTAAGTTTTACCTCTATAACCTTTCTAATTTTACCCATTAACTCATGTCTATTTCCTCTAGATTTTTTAATCTCATTTTGAAGCGTTTTAAATCTTAATGGGTAAACGGTTTCAAATGCTAAATCTTCTAATTCTTTATTTAAAGAGTGAATACCGAGTCGAAGAGCGATAGGTGCAAATATCTCAAGAGTTTCTTTTCCTATTTTTTTTCTTTGTTTAAAATTTAGAGCACTAATAGTTTCTAAATTATGTCTTCTGTCTGCAAGTTTTATTAGTATGACTCGAATATCTTGACTCATTGCCATGATCATTTTTCTTAAATTCGCTGCATCTGCCTCTTCTTTTGTTGAAAAACTTAATTTATCAAGCTTACTAACCCCATCAACTAATTCTGCTACCTTAACGCCAAATGTATTTTTTAAATTATCTTTCTCAATCTCTGTGTCTTCTATAACATCATGTAGTATTGCTGCCATTATAGATTCATGATCTAAATGAAAATCTGCTAGTATTGATGCTGCAGAAAGTGGATGGTGAATATATTCTTCGCCAGACTTCCTTAATTGTCCTTTATGAGCAATACGCGCAGTATTGAAAGCTTTTTCTATTTTTTTTATCTGATAAGGATTTAAATATTTCTGAAGTTTTTTTTTAAAATCAGTATATATTTTGCTAGATGTATTGAATTCGTCAGAACTCTTATTGTTTGATTTTTTATCCATTACTAATAATGGCCTATAATTACTCTGATTTTATTTCTTTAGAATCTTCTATAACTTTTTTAATTTCCAAAGGTGCTTCACTAGATGCGTCTGGAGCTTCTGTTGAAGCAGACGATGATAAAGATTCCACTGAAGGTGCTTCACTAGATGCGTCTGGAGCTTCTGTTGAAGCAGACGATGATAAAGATTCCACTGAAGGCATTTCATCTAATTTTTGACTTAGCTCGTTAACAACCTCTTCTTCGGTAATGCCACTGCCAAAAAGTTGACTTTCAATTTTCTGTTTATTACTGATTTCAAAATAATCCATTCCTATTTTTTCTGCAGCAATTTCTCTTAGGGCTATAACTGTTGGCTTATCATCGCAATCAATAAGAGGTTCGGCACCTGCCGCAAGGTCCTTTGCTCTTCTCCCAGCTAATGAACATATATCAAATGCATTATCGATAACTTTTAAACAATCTTCTATTGTTATTCTTGCCATTATATTTCACCCATATTTAATCTTGACATTGTATCAGAATAAACTTTTTAAACAATCAGCTTATTTAGTGATATGAGCTCATATATATAGTCTTTTACATGCTTTATTGGGGTTTTTTTAAATAAGATAATCCCAATAAGTGAATTCAATGCTAAATTAAAATTATCGTTAATGAGCGTAAAGTCTGCATATTTAGCATATTCCAACTCTTTTAGAGATGATTCCATTCTAGTTTTTATAACAGATTCATCATCTTCACCCCTATGTTCCAGCCTACTTCTTAGTATTTCAATGCTAGGAGGAATAATATAAATTGAGATTGCCTCAGGAATAGCCTTCTTTACTGCCAACATTCCCTTGTAATCAATCTCTAAAATAACATCAAGTTCTTGATCTGAAATTTTACTAATAGAATCTAATGCTGTGCCATATAGGTTTCCATATACATTTTGGTGTTCAAGAAACTCTCTTTTGTTAATTTTATCTGTAAACTTATCTTTATCGATAAAAAAATAATCCTTCCCATCTATCTCAGAATCCCTTATTTTTCTAGTGGTAAAAGAAACTGCAGGCCTAATAAAGCTCAGCTTTTTACATACCTCCCTTACCAGGCTTGTTTTCCCGGCGCCTGATGGGGCGCTTATTACAAATATCTTTCTCATACGCTAATTAATACTTAACCATAGTTCTAAAATTGGATTATAATACATTATACAAGTATGAGGAGATAAAATTATGGGTGACCCATGGAAATCAATAAGTCCTGAAGGTGTAAGAGCATTTTCATATGGAGCATATTCTGTAATACTTGTATGGTTATGGAGCGAAGGCTATCTGTCATTTGTAAATAATATGTTAATTTCAGTAGGTGCTTCTGCATTATTAGCTAAATCTGTATTAGTTAGTACTGTAATATCAATATTAATTGTTACAGTTTTATATGGCCTGCATGGAAAACTGCCAACAAAGCTGATGTTACAACATATGACTTGGGTTAAAAATCCTGATAAGTTTCTTTTGTTCTTTTATATATGGATAAACTTTATATCTGCTGCCTTGCTAAACGTAATGGGTCTCAATATCTTTTACCAGTTTATTAGTCTTTTTGTAATCTTTTTAATGCCATCATTAATTCTTGGCATAAGTATACAAAAAAGAGGCGGAAATATTTAACTAATCCCTGTAACTCTTTGGCAAGATGTCTATGCCAAGTTTCTTACCAAGTTTTACCAATAAGGGTATTGCAACCATCCCACCAGGCAAAGCAAACACACCGATTAATCCTACATTTTTAATTAAATCTGTAAATTGGCTATTTGCCTTATCCATAGTAGTCTTATCAACCGCTTCACCAGCTGCATACTTTCTATATATCTCTAGCATCTCAGTTGTCTCCTGAGATTCTGAGGCAAGAATATTTTTTAATTTGTTAAGAGAACTCAAGGCCTTCGTTTTATTCGAAGTATACTTTTCCATCATTGTCTTAAAAAAATTTAAATCATCAATTTTCATAAATTTTACTTTTAATATTAATTTAAAATGTCTAGAATTAACTAGATGTACTATGTTAACAGTAATTTATAAATTCAAATAGTTTATAACTAAATAATAAGTGTAAAATATGTCAAAAGATAATAACGAAATTTCAATATCAATAGATACAACATACCTCCATCAAGAATCAGATCCTGAGAATAATAAGTTTTATTTTTTATATACAGTTTCTATAATTAATAAAGGAAACATAGGTGCTAAATTATTATCTAGGCACTGGGTGATTGAAGATGCTAATGGCAAGGTACAAAATGTAAAGGGTGAGGGCGTAGTTGGAGATCAACCATATATTAACCCTGGAGATGAGTATCAGTATACTAGCGGGACCGTTCTAGAAACCTCGCTTGGAACAATGAAAGGCAGTTACCAGATGATAAATGATTCTGAAAATTATTTTGATGCAGAAATTCCAGAGTTTGTCTTAACCATACCCAGGGTTATACATTAACCTTAAGATATGTCTTTATTGTGTATTTAGTGCTTATATTGCTATTTACAAAATTTTGATTATTAATTATTTTCCACTGAGAATAATCAATCTCTGGAAACCATGTATCTCCTGTATATTTCTCATTAATGTGAGTTATATATAATTTACTAGTATAAGGAAGCGCAATTTTATATATTTCAGAGCCACCTATAATCATGACTTCATCGTGTCCTGAAAAATCATTAATAATATCTAAAAAATTATGATACACAGTGACCCCTTCTTTTTTATATAAAAGATTAGATGATAAAACTATATTTTGCCTTCCATCTAAAACCCTACCTATGGATTCATGAGTTTTCCTGCCCATTACAATTGGCTTGCCCATGGTTATTTCTCTGAAACGTTTTAATTCACCAGGAATATGCCAAGGAATTTTATTTTTATTTCCAATCAAACTATTTTCATCCATCGCAACTACTATTGACAGGGGAGGTGACTTAATACTCATATGGAAACTTTCGCTTTAATATGACTGTGTGGGTCATAATTATCTAAAGTAAAGTCATTGTATACATAATCATATATCGAGCTAATATTTTTTTTAATGCTTAAAGTCGGGAGCGGCCTGAAGTCTCTCTCTAATTGCTGCTTAACTTGATCTATATGATTAGTATAAATGTGAGCATCACCAAACGTGTGAATAAATTCACCGTATCCTAGTTTGCATTGGTCTGCGATCATCATAGTTAACAAGGCATATGAAGCTATGTTAAAAGGTACCCCTAAAAATATATCTGCGCTTCTTTGATATAACTGACATGATAATTTATTGTTAAGTACATAAAACTGGAAAAGAATATGGCATGGAGGCAACTTCATATTATCAATTTCACCAACATTCCAAGCAGATACAACATGCCTTCTTGAATCAGGGTTACTCTTAATACTTTCTATTACATCTGTGATTTGATCAAACTTAGCTCCACTGGAAGAAACCCATGATCTCCACTGGTTACCATAAATTGGGCCTAACTCACCCTCAGAATCAGCCCATTCATCCCATATTTTTATATTATTTTCTTTCAAATACGAAATATTTGTACTACCTTTTAAAAACCATAAAAGTTCATGGGCTACTGACTTAAAATGAATTTTTTTAGTTGTTAATAATGGGAAACCATCTTCTAAGTTAAATCTCATTTGGTGTCCAAAAATAGACAGTGTACCTGTTCCTGTTCTATCAGATTTCTCTTGTCCCTGCGATAAGACATGTTTTAACAAATCATGGTACTGCTTCATTTTTCTATTTTACCTTGAATAGACAAATAATATATAATTAAACCAACTAAAAACATTGGAATACTTAAAAGCATTCCCATTGTTAGCCAATCACCATATAAGTATCCAATCTGAATATCTGGTACTCTGACAAACTCTACTATAAATCTAAAGAACGCATAATATATTAAGAAAAAAGCGCTTAACTTCCCTATCATAGGTTTTTTATTATATATAGTTTTTAATATTATAAATAAAATTAATCCTTCTAAAAGCGATTCATACAGCATTGATGGATGTCTAGGAATAGAATCAATCTTTGTAAAAATAACGCCCCAATTACTATTAGTCGGCATGCCATATAATTCTGAATTAATAAAATTTCCAACCCTTCCAAGAAGCAAGCCTAGGGGAATAAACACTACAATGAAGTCAGATAATTTAAAAAAATTAATTTTATCCTTTATGCTAATAACTAATATGCCAAATAAAATTCCTAATAAAGCTCCATGGAAAGACATCCCTCCTTCCCATATATAAAATATTTTATGAAAATTTAAATAATAATAATCAATATTATAAAATATTACATAACCCAGTCTGCCGCCAATTAATAGTGAGAAAATAGAAATTAATAATATTTTATCAATAATAACTATATCAAAATCAGAGTTACCTAAATAAACCTCTTTTTTCATTAAATAGTCTAATAAGAGAAATGAAATGGCATACATTGCTCCATACCAATATAAATCTATAAAACCTATAGAGAATAAGATCGGGTCTATATTATGTGTATATATCATTTATAAAAATTGAATTATGTTAGTAATTATAATAGCCTATGATTCTGTACTATAAAAACAAATAATGAATAGATTAAAAAATGAAAAAAGCGAATATCTTCTGCAACATGCAGATAATCCTGTAGATTGGTATCCTTGGTCTAAAGAAGCATTCGATACGGCTGAAAAAGAAAATAAGCCCATAATGTTATCTATTGGTTATTCAGCATGTCATTGGTGTCATGTTATGGCCCATGAGTCCTTTGAAGATGATGGGACAGCAGAATTAATGAATGCTAATTTTATCAATATTAAACTTGATAAAGAAGAAAGGCCTGATTTAGATAAAATCTATCAAATGTCACAAACAATAATAACAGGGAAAACAGGTGGATGGCCATTGACAGTTTTCATGACTCCTGCAAAGTTTCCATTTTTTGCAGGGACTTATTTTCCTGACACTGAAAGGCATGGACTTCCAGGGTTTAAAGATATTCTACTAAGAGTTATGGATTTTTATAAAAATCAAAGAGATGACATAAGTAAACAAAATATACAAATCAAAAATATTTTTGAGACTCTTAATAAAACGAAAGAAACTAAAAATATAATAAATAAAGACTTATTAGATGATGTTATATCAGAATTAATTTCATCTATAGACAAAGTTCATGGTGGATTTGGTTCAGCTCCTAAATTTCCTCATGTTAATAATCTAGATTTTTTAATAAAGACAACAGAAACTATAAATAGGAATAATTCAGAAGTATTAGAGTTAATAGATCTTACACTAACAAGAATGACATGCGCGGGTATTTATGATCACTTAAAAGGCGGATTTTTTAGATATTCAGTAGATGAATTATGGATGATTCCTCATTTTGAAAAAATGCTATATGATAACGGTCCAATGATAGATATTTTATGTAATGCCTATAAGGTTACAGAAAATCCATTATATTTAGATAAAATTAACCAAACATGCCAGTGGGCAATAGAGGAGATGCAAGATAAACAGGGAGGCTTTTACTCAACCATAGATGCTGATTCTGAACATGTGGAGGGAAAGTTCTATGTTTGGACTGATGAAGAATTAAAAGATATTCTAAATACTGATGAGCTTAAACTATTTAAAGAAATATTCGTAGTCTATGATAAGCCCAACTTTGAAGGAAAATATCATCTACATGTTACAAAAACTAATCAAGAGTCCTATATAAATAATAAAAAGTCTGCAGATCTAATATGCACTAAATTATTAAAAATAAGAAATGGAAGAGTTCGGCCTGAAACAGATAAAAAAATACTTGTCTCATGGAATTCTCTTCTTATGCTTGGATTAATTAATGCTTATAAAGTTACAGGTAATTATAATTATTATGATTCTGCTAAAAAATGTTTTGATTTTATAAAAAATTATATGTATGTAAATGATAAGTTATATGCATGTTACCATGATAAGCCTTGTTTTAATGCATACCTGGATGATTATGCTTTTCTTTCAAAAGCTTGTATTGAATTTTTAAAAACAGATTGGAATGAAAAAGATTTTAATTTTTTAGAATCTTTGACAAATACGTTGCTAGATAATTTTCAAGACAAAGATAATGGTGGTTTCTATTATACATCTGATACACATGAAGAATTAATATACAGGCCTAAGTCATATATGGATGAATCATTACCCTCTGGAAATAGTGTCGCAACTGAAGTTTTATCGGAATTATATGAATTAACAGGTGATAGCAAATATAGTAAAGCTGTAGATAAATCTATAAGTTCTGCAGCAGATTCAATAAATAGATCTAAGTTTTCTCACTGTAGTTTATATTTAGCAGCTCCAATACAAACTCCAGAAGGTCATCATATATCAATATCTAAAAGACTCATTATCATTAGATGTGAACTAGAGAAAGTGGACGAATATAAAAAAAATATTTATGCTTTAAATACCATGAATGATAATATCTATTTTATCACTAATAATGAAAGTGTAACTATAAAAGGGATAAAGGACAAAATAAATCAAGGAAGTTTTGCAGCATATATCTGTCAAAATAATACCTGCTCAGCGCCTATTAGAGACTATGAGAGTTTTTATGATTTTATTTCAATATGAAAATCTTATTTTTATCTTTTAGATTCCCTTTAATATTAAGCCATATTTTAGCTGGTTTAATAATTTTAATATTCTTTCCAAAAACTGTTTCTAAGCTAAAACCTATACACCATATAATTAGTCTTTACTGGATGAAGATTTTAGTTTTTTTATTTGGTTTAAAAATAATAATCAAAGGCAAGATATCAAAAGAATCGAATGCTTTTGTTTCTAATCATATTAGTTTTCTTGATATCATAGTCCTCAATTCATTAATACCATCAAATTTTATAGCAAAGTCTGAAATTAAAAACTGGCCAGTTATTGGACATCTATCATCTAAAACTGGAACAATATTTATTAGGCGGGGAGACAAAAATGATATAGATAATGTTGTTAATATAATGAAAGACTATATAAATAGAAATAAAAAAGTTATTTTTTTTCCTGAAGGAAGAATTGGAAATGGTGTTGATATAAAGAAATTTCACAGTAAATTATTTGATTGTATATCGCAATCAAACTCCATGGTTCAGCCAATATTTATTAGATACCCTTTAAATTATCCAAATAATGTTAAATCTGATGATACTGTTTGTTGGGCTGACAAGACTCAAACTCTTATAAAAATATCTTTAAGGTGTCTAGGAAGATCCTCAACCAACGTTATGGTTCATTTTGAAAAACCAATTAGTACAATTAATTTAGACTCTTATGAGCTAGCAAAAAAATCTGCTAACTCGGTTTCAGAGTCAATAAACCATATCTAAGAATTTTTTAAATCATTCCTCTTTTATCGCCTTCAGTTCCAATAGCAACTTCCACTTCCATGTCTCCGCCTTTAGGATACCACTGACATGATATTACCATACCTTTTGCAGCTTCCTCTGGCTTTATCAGTGTTGTTGGATCACACGGACTTGATGGATAGTAGCCATCTCCTGAAACTATTGTAGCTCTACAAGAACCACAGCTTCCTACTTTACATGAATGCGGCCATGCTACTTTAGCATTAATAGCTGCCTTCATAAGATTCATGCCAACAGGCACAACAAATGTTTCACCTGACCCTTTCACTGTCACTTTAGTTGGCTCAGCTTTTTTAAATAGATCTCCGAAAAATCCCATTTTACCTTCTCCTTATGTAGCTTAGATTTAAAATATTCCTAAATATATCATAAAAAATTAGAAGTGTAAGCAGAATAAAATAATATACAGATCAGATGATTATAAATCTATTATTCTTAATATGGTTATACAAGGCAATTCCCAATAATATACTTCTGGCAGTAAAAAATATTAAAAATGAAATCCATAGATTATCGTTATTCCCTTCTAATAGTATTGTTTCTATGGTAAAAAATAATATTCCCGAGATAATCATAATATTCCTCAATAATTTAACCTTGAGCGAGCCGATAAATACACCATCAAGCCAAAAAGCAACAGTGGCAGAAATAAATATTAGATAGAGGTAAATAATATTTGATAATACAGCTTGATGTATAATTTCTAAATTTGTGACAAACTGGATAATTGATAAATCAAATATATTAAAAATAATAAGATAAATAGAGGCAAGTATGAGCGAAAATTTACCTGTTGAATAGATAGATTTCTTTAATAGTGAATTATTTTTTTGACCAATTGCGTTACCAACTAATACTTCTGAAGAGTGAGCAAAGCCATCAATCCCATAAGAGAAGAGAAAGAAAAAATTAAGTAATATTGTATTTGCTGCAAGAATTGAATCTCCATAGCTTGCGCCAACTCTTATAAAGTAGATAAATACAGTCATTAATATGAATGATCTTAAAAACATATCTATATTCACAAAGACTTTTTTCTTAATCATTACCCAGTCAAATATTTCCTTAATTTTTAAATTTGCATTTTTAAATATGTCTTCACTTCTGATTATATATAATGCAAATATTACTACCGAGTACTCTGATATTAAAGAAGCTATTGCGACACCTTCAATACTGTAATTCAGTATGTAAATAAAATAGTAGTCTAAAATAATATTTAAGAGATTAACTGTAATACTTATAATTATTGCAGCTTTAATATTCTGCACGCCAATATAATAACCTATCACGATATCTCTTAAAAAAATGGCTGGAACAGACCAAATTCTATAATCTAAATATATTTTACTATTAAGATTTACCTCACTAGAAGTATTCATGAAATCTAAAGAGAACATGATAATTTGCTCTCTAAAAAAAATAATTAAAAATGATATGGAGCTTGATATTAGAAGGAGATGACTCAGTGACAATAAGAGTTCTTTCTTATTATTACTTCCCGTATGTTGTGAAACAAAACCTGTCGTTAATGATTTTATAAATCCAAAACTAAATAAGATATAACTTATTACAATTGATCCGACACCAATAGCTCCAATGTATACTATAGAACCTAAGTGTCCCATCATTACATTATCTACAAAACCAACCAACGGAATAGTGATATTGGAAATAATTAAAGGTATTGCTATTTTTAGGGTATTTTTATCTAATCTAGAAAAACTGTTAAACAATGTGAGCTATGTCATCTCTATCATGTCAAAATCTTCTTTGGTAGCGCCACAATCTGGGCAGGCCCAGTTTTCTGGGACATCTTCCCATTTGGTGCCTGGCTTTATACCATCATCGGGCCAACCTATACTTTCGTCATATATTAGGCCACAAATTAAACAGAGATATTTTTTCATAACTTTTATAGCCTGTAGTTTCTCATAATTCTATGCTAAACCCAATTAATTTGTTATAAATAATCAATGATAAATAAAAATACTTTGAAAGGCATATATCCAATATGTCCAGATTATATACACTCGGATATAGCTTATTTAGAAAAAATTGAAGAAGTTATAATATCAGGTATCAAAATAATACAGTTTAGATCTAAAAATTTATCGAATAGAAAAAAAAGATACTTGCTGGGTAGTATTCACAGATTATGTATAGATAACAATGTTCATCTAATTATAAATGATGATTATCACATAATGAAATACATGGATGGTTGTGGACTGCACTTAGGTGAAAATGATACAAATTTAATAGAGGCAAGAAGAAATCTTGGTAAAAGTATAATGATAGGAAAATCATGCTATGGGTCTATTGAGACTGCTAAAATAGCAGAAAAAAATGGTGCGGACTATGTATCCTTTGGGGCAATGTATAAATCTAGTACAAAAAATAATGCAATAGTATTTAATCATAAAATAATATTAGAAGCTAAAAAACTAATAAGTATTCCAATATGTGTTATAGGCGGAATTGATAAATTCAATTTAATGAATGTAAAGGAATATAAACCTGATATGATTTCTATGGCTTCAGGAATATTTAAATATGATAGTCCGGGTAGAGAAATAAAAAAAATGATGGGGTTAATTAAAGAGTGAAAAATTCAACTAAACTATTTAAGCAGGCAAAAAAATATATACCAGGGGGTGTCAATTCTCCAGTAAGGGCTTTTTCTTCTGTTGGCAAAACACCATTTTTTATAAAAGAAGCAAAAGGCCAATATTTAACAGATGAAGATAATAATAAATATATAGATTTTGTAGGTTCTTGGGGTGCTCAGATCCTAGGTCATTCAGATAAGAGAATTATTAAAGAAATAACTAGAGTTATTTATTCAGGTATTACTTATGGAGCTCCATGTAAAAATGAAGTAATGCTAGCTAAGGAAATTACTAAAATATATCCATCAATAGAAAAGGTTAGAATGGTTAACTCTGGTACAGAAGCTACAATGAGCGCTATTAGATTAGCTCGTGGTTTCACAAAAAAAGATAAAGTTATTAAATTTAATGGTTGTTATCATGGACATGGAGATTCTTTTTTAATAAAAGCAGGTTCTGGGGCCTCAACATTCGGTACCCCAAACTCCTTGGGAGTTACGAAAGCCAATGCACAAGATACTATTTCTTTGCCCTATAATGATATCAAGCAAGTTCAGGCAGCTATAAAGAGTAACAACGTTGGGTGCATAATAATTGAGCCTATTGCTGGTAATATGAATTTCATTAGAGCAAATAAAGTATTTCTTAAAAAACTAAGAGTTTTATGCAATCAAAATAATATTATCTTAATATTTGATGAAGTCATGACAGGTTTTCGTGTAGCAAAAGGTGGGGCTCAAAGTTTATATAATATTAAACCTGATCTTACAACATTAGGAAAAGTTCTTGGAGGCGGTTTACCTGTTGGAGCTTTTGGTGGGAGAAAAGATATAATGGATAATTTAGCCCCTCTTGGTGGAGTTTATCAAGCTGGTACACTTTCAGGGAATCCGTTAGCTATGGCAGCAGGATTAAAAACTCTAGAAATAATTTCTAAACCTAAATATTTTAAAGAATTAAGTAAAAAAACAGAATATTTTATTTCTAAGATAAACAAAGCTTCTGAAAAATATCAAGCTAATATATCAGCAGATAGCCAAGGTGGGATGTTTGGAATTTATTTTACAAAAAAACAAGTAACCAATTATAATGATATTTTGGATACTGATGAAAATAAGTTTATAAGTTTTTTTCAATACATGTTAAAGAATGGAATATTTTTTGCCCCATCAATGTTTGAGGCTGGATTTATATCATCTAGTCACACAAAAAAAGATATAGACTATACTGTAAAAATATTTGAGAAGTGGTTGAGAGAAATATACTTATCTATTAATTAATATAATCTGAATATCTGCAACGTTTGTGCCAGACGGCCCAGTTTTATAAAGCGAGGCAATAGAGTCTAGAAAAGTGTAAGAATCATTATTATCTAAGTGCTCATGAATATTTAGATTAGATTTTGAAAGAGCTTCGATAGATGCATTATCAATAATCCCACCTGCTGCATCTGTAGGACCATCAATACCATCTGTGCCTATTGATAATAACAGCCAATCTAAAGAAGATGGCACTTTATCAGCATTAGCTAAAAAAGATAATGCTAACTCTTGATTTCTTCCGCCTTTCCCAGACCCTTTCATATCAACAACAGTTTCTCCGCCAGATATAATAGCTAACTTCTCATTAGGATATTTGCTAGAGATATCTATAAGTTTATTTATTAACGAAATTGCTTCAAATTTTGCTTCACCAACAAAATCTTCATCAATCACAATAGGTTTGTAACCTAATTTTTCTGATGAGACAGATAATTGTTCTCTGAATAATTTATTACTACAAATAATATTATTTGTTGAATTATCTATTTTACTAGGCGACTCTTCCACAAGTTTAGCAACACCTTTCTTTAAATATTCCATTATTGATTTAGGACAAATTTCAAGTAAATTATATTTAGAAAGTATATCGTATGCATTTTGATATGTAGTTTTGTCTTCAACAGTAGGGCCAGAGGCTATGGTGCTAATATCATCATTGATTACATCAGAGATTATTAAAGAGTGACAACTTGAAGGTAAAGCATGTTGCGCAAGCCTTCCTCCTTTAATGCTAGACATATGTTTTCTGACAGCATTCATTTCGTTTATAGAGGCTCCAGACTTAAGTAATAAATCTGTTAACTGTATCTTGTCATTAAGTAATATTGATGGTGCTGGTTTAGCTAACAAAGATGAACCACCGCCACTTATTAAAAACAATACTAGGTCATCTTTGGTAGACGAAGAAAGATAACTAAGCACCTTCTCTCCAGCCTGTATACTTTTATTATCTGGCACTGGATGTGATGAAAAATATAAATCAACTTTATAAGGTATTTTAAAATCAGACTTTGTTGATATCACAACTGGATCAGAAGCTATTTCAATGTCAGGAATTTCTTTTGTTATAAAATCTAAACAACCTTTCATCATAGTTGTGGAGGCTTTGCCAAAAGCAATTGGGTACACTCTTTTATAGTTATTAAATAAATCTAAATTATTTTTTAAATAAGTATAAACAGTGTCCGCTGGATCTAGCTTACTAAGGCAAGACTTATATATGTTTCCAACATCTTCACGAAGCGACATTTCTAATTACTCAAACAACTTTATTTGGTAAATCAGTTCCTGCAAAAAAAGCTAATGTATTATCAATAGCTGTATTTCCCATTGCTAATCTAGTTTCAATAGTTGCACTACCTAAGTGTGGGAATGATACTACGTTCTCCATTGTTTTGAGTTCGTTAGGAAGATTCGGTTCTGTTTCAAAAACATCTAAGCCTGCCCCTGCAATTTCTTTATTAACTAAGGCTTGAACTAATGCTTTTTCATCAATTATATCTCCACGCGCTGTATTAATAACAAAAGCAGTGTTTTTCATTAACTTAAACCTTTCTTCATTCATAAGGTGAAGAGTTTCTTTTGTAGCTGGACAATTGATTGAAACAAAATCACTTTCTCTGCATATATCTTCGATAGTATCTAATTTAGTTGCACTGAATTTTTTTGTTACATCTAAAGGAATATCATATGGATCCCAATATAATATATCCATATCAAAACCAAAATGTGCTCTTTTAGCTACGGCTTGACCAATTCTACCAAAACCTATAATTCCAAGCTTTTTACCTGTTACTTTAGTACCAAGTAAATGCGTTGGTCTCCAACCTGTCCAGTTTTCAGCTCTAAGCTCTCTTTCTCCTTCACCAACTCTTCTAGCTGCCATAAGTAATAGAGACATTGCAATGTCAGCAGTACAGTCTGTAAGGACGCTAGGCGTATTAGATATTGTAATGCCTAGCTCTTTAGCTTTAGCGATATCAATATGATTAAAACCAACACCAAAATTACCAATCATTTTAGCTCTTCTATTTTCAACTGATAAAATATCAGCTGTAATTTTATCTGTAACAGTAGGCATAAGAACATCACAGTTTTGTAGTGCTGTTTTTAACTCATCTGCAGTGAAAGGCTTATCAGATTCATTTAAAGTGACATCAAATAGCTCTTTAAGTCTATCTTCATTCTCTTTTGGCCATTTTCTAGTAACAATCGCAACTGGTTTAGTCATAATTATGCTCCTGATGGGTTATCAAGCCAGTATTTAGATGCTGCTGCTATGCCGCTTCCTAGCTCTACTTTAATTCCATTAGACGCCATTGCCATTTCAGATCCAGCAATCGCACTACACAACATAAGTTCGTTTAGGTCACCTAAATGTCCAATCCTGAATACTTTTCCTGCTACCTTAGCAAGTCCTGCTCCAAGCGCTAGGTTATAAGTATTAAAAGCAGTACTGATAACTGGTACAGCATCTGCGCCCTCTGGCACAACAATTGCACTAACTGTATCTGAATACCACTTTTCTTCTTTAGCACACAATTGCATGCCCCATCCATCTAATATAGCTCTTCTTGTTCCTTCCGCTAAACGATGATGTCTTTTCCAAACATTTTCTAATCCTTCCTCTAGTAACATATCAAGAGCTACTCTCATACCTCGCAATAAATTAACGGGCGGCGTATAAGGAGTAAACCCTGTATCTAATTTAGCAATCATATCTTCAACATCAAAATAACATGTTGGGTAAGTTGAAGACTTCATAGATTCTAATGCTTTTGGGCTAACACCTAAGATGCCGAGACCTGCTGGAAGCATCAAACCTTTTTGAGATCCACTTACTACGCAATCGACTCCCCAGTCATCCATTCTAAACTCATAACTACCCACTGAACTGACCCCGTCAACCATAAGTAATGCAGGATGATTTAAATCATCAAGTACTTTTCTTATAGCCAAGACATCACTTCTAACACCTGTGGCAGTTTCATTTTGACAGACTAAAACAGCTTTTATTTTATGATCTTTGTCTTTTGATAACTCTCTATGATAGCTTTCTGGATTAGCTCCTGTGCCCCATTCTTCATCCATAGTGATTGCTTTAAATTGCAATCTTTTACACATATCCAACCATAACATACTGAATTGACCAAAGCTGGCCCCTAATACTGTATCGCCCATATTAAGCGTGCTCTGAAGAGCAGCTTCCCAGCAACCAGTTCCTGAAGAAGGGAAAAAAACAACTTTTCCTTTCTCGGTTAGAACAATCTTCTTAAGATCTTCTACTAGCGGTGTAATTAAACCTGGTATTGTTGGATTTCTATGGTCTTCCATAGGGCTATGAATTGCCTGTTGAACTGCAGCCGGAACATTAGATGGTCCTGGCACGTATAAATGATGATTTCCTGACATGTGCTTTTTCCTTTTTAGTATTTAAAATGAATTAACTTATAAATTTAATTTCATATAGTATGCCACAATTGTGAATATTTTAAACTATAATATATGACTTTTAGGAAGCCATAATAATGAGTATATATGGATTATATCTAATAACAGGGGCATTTGGAGGCTTTCTTGGAGGTCTTTTAGGACTGGGCGGAGGCATTATCTTTGTACCCCTTTTATTCTTTATATTTAACTCACATGACTTACATACAGGATATGTCATGCAAAGTGCAGTCAGTACCTCGTTAGCATGCGTTATTATTTCGAGTCTTTCGGCAGCCACCAAACACAATAAAAATAAATTAATTAATTGGTTATTATTTGAAAAGATGCTGCCAGGCATAATATTGGGTTCTGTAATAGGAGTTATTTTAATAACAATATTAACTAGCGATATTATAAAAATTTACTATGGAATACTTCTGTTAATAATCTCCATATACCTAATGTATGAAAAAGAAACAAATAATGTTAATAAAAATAAAAAACATCAATATATAAATGTATTTTCTTTCTTTACAAGCGCTGTGAGCACTATGTTAGGCATTGGCGGAGGAACCTTAACAACACCATATTTTAAATTTTATGGAGAATCAATGAAGGGTAGTATCGCAACAGCAGCAGCTTGCGGGGTACCAATAGCTCTCTTAGGAATATTGATAACATTCTTTTTGAAAGAAATATTTGGAATATTTGAAAATATAATTTTTGATTTTATTGACTTTTACGCTTTCTTTTTTGTTTCCACAACTACTCTTATGTTTTCATATTTAGGAGCAGGCATAACATACAAAACTAATACGCTCTTGTTGAAAAAAATATTTTGCATCACTTTATTTTTAGTTGGAATAACAATACTTTTCTATTGATCTTCTTTTTAAAACATCTATTCCAGTTGCGGATTCAATAACTTTATTTTTTAAATATGTATTTTTATTAAATATTTTCAAAGATTCTGATCTAAAAAAATCTGGAATTAATTTATCAGAATAAAATTTTTTAAGAAAATTAATTGTATTATAAGTTTTTTTATTCTCTTCAATACAGCACCTATTAAAATTTTGTAATACTTGGGTTATATTATACTCATCAGTATTAATTTTCAAAAATGAATTTTCCAATAAGAAAATATCCTGTATTCCCATATTTAGTCCAAGACCAGCCATTGGATGCACTGCATGGGCAGCCCCTCCTATAACTAAGATATTATTTTTCACATATGACTCAACATGAAAACCTGATAGAGGGAAAATAATTTGATTAGAAATATTCTTAATAACTCCTATTTTCTCTGACAAGTGACTATTTAAAATAGAAAGAATTTTTATATCATTATCGTTTTTAAGATTGTCTAAGATATTATTATTTACTGACCATATTAAATTATATTGATTATTTGAAATTGGCAATAATCCCATAATCTGACCTTCTATAAATTTTTGATATGCAATATTTTGAATAGAGTTTTTATCAAGAAATAAATCTACTACTAATGCATGCTGTTTATAATCAACTGTATTTGACTTAAAGTCATCTGAGCCCAGAAAAATATCCATACTCTTATCTGACTTTAAAATAAGATCTAATTCAATAGATTTTCCATTAAAAATAATCATTGTATGAGTATTATTATTATCGTGAATCTCTTTAATATCTGTGTCCTTGATGCTCACAATATTTTTAATGTCAGCTAATCGATTTAGAAGACTATCAATGATGGATGTTTCTTTCACAATATAACCCAGGCTATCGTATGAGATAGATGAAGATTCAAAGACAAGACTGCTGTCTATCTTGTCATCCCAAGTTATAATTTTGTTATAAGACTGAGGCTTGCTAACAGCAATATCTGCCCAAATATCATTTTTCATAAAAAAATATTGTGATAAAAGATTGATAGAAAAAAATCTATCTATCTTAGATGCATAGTGCTTTTTTTTACTGCTTTTAACTAGATATACATTTTTATATATATTAGAAAGGACAATAGCAGAAAGCATCCCAATAATACCATCACCAATGATTAAGATATTTTTCATATGTCGGTGCCAATATTGAGATAAGGATAGTTATTAATACCTAATATATTTTTTAAAAATGTATTTTTCATTGTTTGGGAAGATTTCATTGAATTCATTATAAGAAAGCTTAATAGTTTAGATGGAATTTTTTCTCCTCCTAAAATATTAGTAGCTACATCAATATTATCAAAAACAGATTCACGTGATTTATTAATTTCAGCAGTTAAGCCTGTAATATCTAATTTACCATTATCCAAAAATCTTATTAGAGAATTAATATTACTCACAGCTAAATTAAAACCTTGGGCTCCAACTGGATGTAAAAGCTGAGAAGAATTACCTAATAATATTATATTATCTCTTGAAATTTCTTTTGACCTAGAGGTAAGAAGATTATATTGGCTAACAAATTTCAAATCTACAATATCACTTACATAATCTTTAAAAATATTTTGGAGTAAATTACTATTAATCTCGTCTTTGCTGTTAAAAAAAATAGGTATATCTTTTTTATTTATGGTTAAGACAAGATTTATTCTATCATCCCCGTATGGAATACCAGCAAAAATACCATACTTATTAAAAATTTGTATAGCATTATATTTCTTAAACAATGCTTTTGCATTAAACACAAAAGATATTTGAGAATAATCAATTTTTAATGATTTTATATTTAACTTACCTTTTATCTTGGACTCTATCCCATCTGAAACTATCAAATATTTAGTCTCTATTGATTGTCCAGATAAAAGTTTTCCAGTTAATCTATAATCTCCATTTTTAGTATGATCCTGAAAACTACTAACAGCCTCTTGATCAAATATTGTTATATTAGATGAAGATTTTATATTATTTAAAAATTCTTGAAGTAAATTTCTTCGGTCAATTACATACCCTAATTCATTCAAATGAATATCTTGTGCATTAAATGTAAGTCTATTTAAACTATGATAACTCTTAATAGTTAAATTTCTAATTGGATGTACATGAGGTAGTATTTCTCCCCATAGGTTAAATTTTTTAAGTGTCAAATATGATCTGTAATTTAATGATAATGGAGAATAATTATCAAATGTTGGAATATCTTTGATTTTATTTTTTTCAATTAAACAACACTTTAAGCCTAACTTAGAAAACTGACTTGCAACTAGACAGCCAACAAGTCCAGCGCCACTTATAACAAAATCAAACTTTTGATTACTAGCCATTATTACTACTCATTAAATGTTCTATTTCATCAATAGACTTGGGTGCTTTTAATGTTAAAACTTCAGGTCCATTTTTTGTAATCAAGATATCATCTTCAATCCTTATGCCAATATTATGAAATCTCTTATTTATTGATTTATGAGCTCTTATGTAGAGCCCTGGTTCTACGGTAAAAATCATTCCGGGCTCAAGCTTTATTAGCTCCTTGTTTTCTTTATATTCCGATGGATCATGAACATCTAGACCTAACCAATGTCCAGTATTATGCATATAAAAATTTTTATACAATTGCTCATCCATTGCCTGCTTGTAACTTTTACTAATTAATCCTAGATCAATAAGACCTCTACATATAACCTTAACAGCCACCATATGTATGTATTGCAAAGTATTACCTACCACGCATGCTGTTATTGCCCTTTGTTGAGCCTTAAGCACAAGGTTGTATAATAATTTTTGATCCTCTGTAAATTTACCATTAACTGGAATAGTGCGAGTGATATCAGATGCATAATTTCTATACTCACAGGCAGCATCTGTCAATAAAAGATCGCCATTCATAAGCACAGATGAATTATCTATATAATGTAGAACACATGCATTTTTTCCAGAAGCAACAATTGACGTATAAGCCTCTGATGCATTATTAATATTAAAATTATAAAGAAGCACTGCTTCTAACTCTCTCTCTGTTAACCCTGGTTTACATTTTTTAATCATTTCAATATGAGCTAGCGAAGATATTTTACTTGCTGCACGGATAAGATCTATCTCAGACTTATCTTTTATAAGTCTAAGCTTATGTACTATTTTTTTTAATGAAAAGAATTCAGAGGGAAGTTCAGTGCCTGATCTATATTTTTCCCCAAGCTTATGAAGGCATGTGTTAAAAATTGACTTATTTACACTATTATCACCCCAGGCATGATATATAGTTTTTGTGCTTTCAAGATAAAGCATAAGATATTTTTCAATATCATTTAGATAGTTACACTTATCAAATCCATATAAATTTTTAGTTTTAGTAGAGGTTGGTAATTGTCCCGTCCAAATCTCATCATGTTTATTTGGCTTCTTTGTGAAAAAATGTGTAATTAGCTTCTTGTTTTTCTTTATTACTATTAGTAATGCTGACGGTTTATCATATCCAGTTAAATAATAAAAATTACTGCACTGTCGATATCTATAAGTAGAATCATTATTTCTAATTTTTTCAGGCGCAGACTCTATTAAAACTATAGAATTATCCTTCATTAATCCAAAGAGTTTTTTTCTTCTTTTTTTATACATAATATTCTCAATCATTAGTAGCGCTATCCTCTCTAGAGACGGAGTAGATATGATTTACAGCAGATAAAACATAATTACTAATCTCTATATAGTGTTGATCAGTCTCATCTGTATTATTAATATCATAATTATGACCAACTTTGCTAATTTCTGTTAAATCATGAAGGATTTCCTGATAATCAAGGGTATTCTTCAACAGCTTCCGTTGAATAAGAAAGTTAATACTAAGTATAAAATTTTTAGACCATTCACCTAAAGCTATGAGTTTATTGTTTGATTCCTCTTCATCGTTAAAGGGGAAAATAGGCAACCCATCACCAATTGATTGTTTGATAAAAGTAATACTATCTATGACTATCTTGTAATCTGGTTGTTTTTTATGAGGCTCTGACTCATTAGAGAAATACATCTCTAGGGCAGAAAAATAACTATCTACTGGCTGATTACTCGCAGCAAAACCAGATAAATAACCACAAACTTCATTAATTGAGAAAGGGCTCTCGATATCTGATAAAAAAGTTTTTAAGTTTATTTGCAATAAATCCATTGTTTCTTTCCAATTAGTTAGCTAGATTAATTATTATAGAAACATTATAATATATGTCTGTAAATAAATGATTTTAAAATAACATTATGTCTAAAATAAGCAAGCAACTAGAAAGCCTTAAATTATCGATCAATAGCATTAAAGACAAAATGCAGAAGATAAGAATTGAGAATGCGCTACTATTAAAACAACAAACTGGGCTTGTCGCGGAAAAATCTGAACTTATAAAAAAAAATGAATCAGCAAGAGAAGAAATTGAGGCTGTATTAGAAAGAATTAAAAATATTGAGTAATTATGGAACAAGAACAAATAACAGTAATAATTCAAGATCAAGAATATAAAATTAAATGTGATCCTGATCAAGTCGAACTACTACAAAAATCTGCAGTGTATTTAGATATGAAAATGTCTGAGGTTAAAACAATGTCTCCAAGCATGGCAAAAGAAAAAATAGCTGTTATGTCGGCATTAAATGTAGTTAGCATATATTTGAGTCAAGAAGAGCAAGTAAAAGAATATTCAGATGCATGCGAGGAAATTGATTTATTAAGTGAATCATTGCGTGAATATGGAACCGATCAATGAAATATTGGCTCATGAAAAATGAACCAGAAGACTATGGTATTGACGATCTAAAAAAAGATAAGACCGAACATTGGGATGGTATTAGAAATTATCAGGTTAGAAACATGATAAGAGATGATATGAATATAGGGGATATTGCATTTTTCTATCATTCTAATTGTGAAATTCCTGGGATATATGGCCTAATGACCATTAATTCCAAGGCATATCCTGACCATACAGCGTTTGATAAAAAAGCAAAATACTATGATGTAAAAAGTGATAAAAACAAACCAACATGGTTAATGGTAGATGTAAAGTATAAGAGAAAACTATCAAATGCAATAACACTGAAAGAATTAAAAAGTAAAAAAAAATTATCTGAAATGAGAGTTGTTCAAAAAGGTAATCGCTTATCAATCACAGAAGTTACAGAAAAAGATTGGGAATATATTTTATCTTTAGAAAAAAAATAATTAATCACGCCAAAATTCTAAAAAAATAAGACAAAAAGTTATAAAAAAAAGAAAATTTTATTAAAAACATTAAAAATAATACTTGTAATATGTTTTTTATGTAAATAAACTAAAAATAACACCAACACTGCGGAGGGAAACAGTCATGGTAGCAAAGAAAAAAGCAAAGGTTGCTAAAAAGAAAACTAAAGTAACAAAGAAGAAAGCATCTAAGAAAAAAGTTGCTAAGAAAAAGAAAGTAACAACAACACGTAAGAAAGCAGCTAAGAAGAAGGCTAAGAAAAAAGTAGCAAAGAAAAAAGTTACTAAGAAAAAAGCTAAGAAGAAAGTTGTTAAAAAGAAAGCTAAGAAGAAAGTAGCTAAGAAGAAGGCTAAGAAGAAAGTTGTTAAAAAGAAAGCTAAGAAGAAAGTAGCTAAGAAGAAGGCTAAGAAGAAAGTAACTAAAAAGAAAGCTAAAAAGAAAGTAGCAAAGAAAAAAGTTACTAAGAAGAAAGCTAAGAAAAGAGTAGCTAAGCGTAAGAAAAGATAGTAATTTTTTCTAATTGACCTAAAAGGGTAACCTTATAGAGCAAACAACATTAAAAGGTCCGTAAAAGGGCCTTTTTTTTAACTTAAAAATAAATTATAGGCTTCGTTATAAGTTTCTTCAAAAAACTCATAATTAAGGGTGTTTAAGTGCCCCAGAAGAGACTTAATATCACCCTGTTCTACCTGAATACCTACAAGCACTCTTCCAAAGTCTGCACCATGATTTCTATAATGAAATAAACTAATATTCCATTTACTTCCAATAGCATTTAAGAAGTGGAGGAGCTCGCCGGGTTTTTCAGGGAAAATGAATCTAAAAACTTTTTCATTTTTCACATTTTTAGATACTCCTCCAACCATGTAGCGTATATGTAATTTTGCCATCTCATTATCAGTAAAATCTATAACTTTATACTTATGTGCTTTAAGGCTAGACAATATCTTCTTCTTATCATCTATTCCATTATTGAGTTTAATGCCCGCAAATACATGAGCCTTACTATCATCAGAATACCTATAATTAAATTCTGTAATTGATCTTTTACCTATTAATGAACAGAATTTTTTAAAACTACCTGGCTCTTCATGGATTGTAACACCAACTAACATTTCATTTAGCTCTCCTAACTCAGCTCTCTCAGAGACATGTCTTAATCTATCAAAATTCATATTTGCACCACAAAAGATTGAAACAAATGTTTTATTTTTTATTTTATGTAGCTTAATAAATTTCTTAATACCAGCAATTGAAAGTGCTCCTGCTGGTTCTGCAATCGTCCTAGTTTCTTCATATAAATCTTTTATGCCAGCACAAATTTCATCAGTACTAACTAAAATTGAACTAAAAACTTCATTTTTAGTTAAATCAAAAGTATGTTTTCCAATTTGCTTAACCGCAACACCATCTGCAAAAATACCAATACTTTTGAGTTTTACCCGTTTTTTAGCAATAAATGCCTGATTAAAACAATCTGAGTCAATAGGTTCTACTGCAATAACTTTGGTTTTAGGACTTTCATATTTTAAATATGCCGTAATACCTGCTAATAACCCACCTCCACCAACTGGTACAAAAACATAATCTGGCTTATCTTTAATTTGATCAATAATTTCTAAAGCAATAGTTCCTTGCCCAGCAATAACATCTAAATCATCATATGGATGAATAAATTCTAACTTTTCATTTTTTGATTTTTCTATAGCAAAATCATAAGCATCATCATAGGTATCCCCATGCAGTATTACTTGTCCGCCTAGTGATTTTACAGCATTAATTTTAATTTTAGGTGTAGTTTTTGGCATCACTATGGTTGCTTTAATGCCAAGTTTTTTTGAAGAGAGCGCTACTCCTTGCGCATGATTACCTGCTGAAGCAGCTATTAAATTTTTTATATTTTTTGATTTTTTTAAATGAGAAATTTTATTATATGCGCCTCTTAATTTGAATGAGAATACAGGCTGCAAATCATCTCTCTTTATATAAATATTATTATTAAGTCTTTTTGAGAGGCTCTTAGCATAATCCAAAGGTGTTTTGAGTGCCACATCATAAACGTGAGAAGTTTTAATTTTTTTATAGACTAATTTTAATTTTTTTTCTGTCATTTTGAACCTACATATAATGTATAATAACAGCATATATTAATATAATTTAACTATAAATACCCAATTATATGAACCAGGTAGAGAAAAAAAATAAAGTTGCTGAAGCAGCGCTGGAATATATTGAAAATGGCCAAGTAGTGGGTATTGGTTCTGGATCAACAGTAAATTGCTTTATTGATATGCTAGATAAAGTTAAATCAAAAATTGAGGCGGTTGTTTCGTCATCAGAATTAACTACTAAACTTGTAGAATCAAAAAATATTAAAGTAATAGAATTAAGGGAAGCTGGCAAAATTCCTATTTATATCGATGGGGCAGATGAATCTAACAAATTTAAACAATTGATTAAAGGTGGTGGTGGCGCATTAACAAGGGAAAAAATAGTTGCACATTCAAGCTCTAAATTTATCTGCATGATAGATGATAGTAAATATGTGGGAATGCTAGGAAGATTTCCACTCCCAATAGAAGTAATTAAAATGGCACAAAGTTCGATTGCCATGGAAATGATTAAATTAGGCGGCAGACCTGTTCTTAGAGAAAATTTTATAACAGATAATGGTAATATAATTTTAGATGTTCACGGTTTAGAAATTAATGAACCAATTAAACTTGAAGAGTTCCTTAATAATATACCAGGGATTGTAACAAATGGGCTTTTTGCAATTCGTTCTGCAGATAAATTATTGATAGCTAATGGAAAAAATATTGACGTAATATAATTATCTTTTTGAGAATTGTGTAGCTTTTCTAGCTTTTCTTAGGCCGACTTTCTTTCTCTCAACTTTCCTGGCATCTCTTGTGACAAAACCTTCTCTGCGTAAAATTGGTAGTAAATCACCTTGATACTTTATTAAGGCTCTAGTTACGCCATGAACCATAGCTCCAACTTGACCACTTGGACCGCCGCCGCAAACACTTATTTTTAGGTCTACTTTGCCTTCTAATTCAGATTTTTGTAACGGAGCCATTAAATATGATTTTAAAGACTTGGATTGAACAAAATTATCAACATCACGGGAATTAATTGTTATTAATCCAGTACCCTCATGCAGATAAACGCGTGCTACTGATGTTTTTCTTCTTCCTGTTCCGTATGTTTTATGCATATTAAATCTCTAACTTTTTAGGTTTTTGCGCATGGTGATCATGCTTTTCGTCATTATAAATCTTTAATTTCTTAATCATACTTCTTCCGAGTGGGTTTTTAGGCAACATTCCTTTTACAGCATTCATGATGACAAAAGATGGATCTTTAGCCATAACTGCTGCTAAATTAGGTTTTTTCATATTACCAATAAAGCCCGTATGCTTATAATAAACTTTATCTTCGAGTTTATTTCCAGTAACAGTAAGGTTTTTAGCATTAACAACAACTATATAATCACCATTATCCATATATGGAAGGTATGTAGGTTTATGCTTACCTTTTAAAACACTAGCAATTTTTGACGCCAGCCTTCCAAGGACAGCTGCCTTTGCATCAATTATATACCAGTCTTTGTCGTTTGCGTTTTTGTTCATATTCACAGTATCCATGATTTTACGCATATCATTGCAGGTATACAAGAAATATATAAAAAAAGTTATTTATAGCTGGCTTGAATGATGATTAAATAGTAAACATGCATAATCAACAAAAATCATTAATCGACTCTCTTATAGGTGAGGTTCAATATGGCTTAGCAGCAATTTACAGCAATGATGTGCCTGAAAACCATAATGGCAATACAACCAAGCTTGATAAACAGCAAAAACTTCAGTCTGAAAGAATAATGAGAATTAACCATATGGGTGAAATTTGTGCCCAAGCTCTATATCGTGGGCAAGCTGCTTTCACAAAAGAAACAAAAATAAAATCTCAACTATATAAAATATGTGATGAAGAGAATCATCATCTAGAGCTATGCAATCTAAGATTGACAGAATTAAATGGTAAAAAAAGTATTCTTAACCCTTTGTGGTATTCAGTATCATTTGCGCTTGGAGCTCTTGCTGGATTAAATGAAAATCAGTGGAAACTTGGTTTTATAGAGGAAACAGAAAAACAAGTAAAGAATCATCTTGAAGATTCAATTGCCTTGCTTCCTATCGAAGATAGTAGGAGTAAGATGTTTTTAGAAGAAATAGCAGAAGATGAAGAAAAGCATAGAGATACTGTGAGAGATATTGGTTCAGAAGAAATTCCAGAATTCATAAAGGGAGGGATGGGTATATTTTCAAAAATAATGAAAAAAATAACTTATCATATATGATGATTAGAGCATCATATTAATCCAACATCTACTGAATCAGTTACTAAAAATTCCTCTGCATAGCTTTTTAACAAGAAATTTCTTAGGGCTGATATTACCTCCACAGACATGAAATTATTATCAGATTGATGCTTCTTTAGCATAGCTTCTTGGTTGAGCAATAAAAGTGAAGATTTTGTTTTATTAGAAGTATTATTTGAAAATATATCGTAATTAGAATCAATACTTGCATCAAGAATATTATAATTATCATTTATAATAGTATTTGAATTTTCTCCATATTTAGCGCCGCGTCTTAAATAATCAATGGTTAGCAAATTTGGAAATATTTTTATGTCATCATCCGCACTGATAATATCCTTAAGCGATTCAAATACATTTGCTTCTGAGCATGAAGATATATGCAACTCAAGTCTAATAATCAAAAAATTATCCAAGATATCTTCAATATAAGTATGGAATGTAATATGACTCTCCTTTAAATGTAAACTTGCAGAATTATATATTCCTAAATCTGCTTGCAAGAGAAGCGAGCTACTATCACCAAATGGCTCAAAGGCATGGCTTGACTCATGAAGAATCTCTGTTTTGATTGTTTTTGAAATACATCTAGCAATATTGGTGAGTTTTTGGGCATTATATTTATTGAATATATTCTCTTTCAAAATAAGATCAGCATTACCGTCATGGGCATAAAATCCTTCGTAAGAATTAATGATTAGTGTTGAACTGACGTTACTTATTTGTTTTAACATTATTTATTAAGATGTGGATGCCATAAGAATTGAACAATATTCAGGTCTGGATCATAGCAATAGAAACTCCTTGAACCATCTCTATGGTCTTGAACCTTCTTATATATAGTAATTTCTTCTGAAGATATAAAATTAAACCAGTCGTCTACATCACCTTTATCTTTCAGCATTATTCCAAAATGGTCGAGTCTATTATGCTTACTAGTTAAGTCAAGTGTCTCATCCAAGTGAAGCGCTAAATTATCCCTACCATTCGTTAAATATGCATTCTCATCATCAGGCTGCCAATCTATTTTCATTTCTAATAAATTAGTATAGAAATTCAGGCAATCCTTAAAATTTTTAACCTTTAATGCTATATGTTTAATGCCAAGAGTTTCTTTCATATTAATTAACCAATTTTTTTAAAAGGGTAGCAGGATCATTATTGATAATAAGACTTTCACCTATTAAAAATGCATATATCTTACTTTCATTAAGAGAGTTAATTGCACTAATATCTTTTATTCCACTCTCGCTTATCACTACAATATTTTCATCTACTATTTTTTTTCTAAGTACTTTGCTTGTATTAATAGAAACATCAAATGTTTTTAAGTTTCTATTATTTATACCTATCATTTTACAATCAAATTCTAGCGCTATATCTAATTCATGTTCATCATGTACTTCAACTAAAACATCTAAGTCTAAAGATTTACTAAGATCTAATAGAGAGGAAAATTTTTCTCTAGTTAGACAAGCAATAATTAAGAGCACGCAATCTGCACCAATAATTTTTGACTCAATAATCTGACTCTCATCAATTATAAAATCTTTTCTCAAAACTGGCAATCTAATTGTCTTTTTGACTAATATTAAATCATCTATAGATCCTTTGAAAAATTTTTCATCCGTTAGAACAGATATGCAGGCCGCACCAGAATTCTCATACAAAGATGCCATATCTTTTATATCTAGCTGCTTATTAAGATAACCCTTGCTTGGGGAACACCTTTTTAATTCTGCAATTATGGCATTTTTACCAGATTTTATATTATCCTGAATTGATTTTATAAAACTATTTTTAGGAAGATTCATTTTAATTACATCATTTACTGAATAATCTAATTGATTTTTTAGTTTCCGCACTTCAAGTATTTTATTTTCAATAATTTTATTTAACATTTTCGAAACTATTTGTTAATTTTACTAATTCATTTACTTTTATATCTACACTTTTTGACTTAAGTGCATTCTCGCATATTTTAACTGCATCGCTTATAGTTTCTGATTTTCCAGATATGTATACAAGTGCTGCTGCATTTAGTAATGATATCATTCTAGCTGGTGTATCTTTATTTTTTATAACACTCAGCATCATTTTTAAACTTTGATCTGCATTGTTAACTTTAATGTCAGCAATTGTAGAGTTACATATAAAATAATCCTTTGGATCTATCTCATACGCATTCATCTCTGAATTATTAATTTCTATAACATGAGTTTTATCATATATGCTTATTTCATCCATTCCATCAGCGGAATGTATAACCATGGCTCTTTCTGTTCCTAGTTTAATCAGCGTTTCTGCTACAATTTTCATAAGAGATTTTGAATATACACCAATTAACTGTCTTTTTGCCTGAGCTGGATTAGTTAAGGGGCCTAGTAAATTAAATATTGTTTTATCAGGTGCTATCTCTCTCCTAGATGCCGCAACATGTCTCATTGATGAGTGATGGAGTGGAGCAAACATAAAGCCGAAGTTTAATTTATCTAAACATATTGCGACTTGTTCTGATGATAGTTTGATATTAATTCCTGCAGACTCTAATATATCAGCGCTGCCTGAATTACTAGTAATAGCCTTATTACCATGTTTAGCCACACATACTCCAGAGCAAGAAGCTATCAGGGATGCTGTGGTTGAAATATTAAATGTTTTTAACCCATCTCCGCCAGTACCACAATTATCTACAACATCACCGTTATAAGTAACTTTATCAGAAACATTCCTCATAGCTTTTGCAAAACCTGTTAGTTCTTCTGAACTGAATCCCTTAAGGTTTAATAATTTAAGAAATTCAGTTAAAATATTTGATGGGATTTCTCCCTGAAGAACAGAATCAATAAATTCTCTAGCTTCATCTTGAGACAAATCATTTTTTGATTTTAATTTATTAATGAGACTTTGATACAATTTATATTTCCAAAAAGTTTTTGAGTAACTGGTGCCCAGAACTCGTTAATATTGACTCTGGATGAAACTGTAATCCAAATGTAGGGTATTCATTATGGCGTATACCCATTATTTCAATACCATCATTTTCTTCTGACCATGCTGTAACATTTAAACATTCAGGAAGTGATGACTGATCAATAACCAGGGAATGATATCTTGTGGCATCAAAAGGATTTGAAACCATTTTATATATTTCACTATCATTATGAAATATTGGAGATGTCTTTCCATGCATAATCCTTTTAGAAGAAATAATTTTTCCTCCAAAAGCTTGTCCAATACTTTGATGACCCAAACATACCCCTAATATTGGTAATGATTTATAGAAAGAGCGTATTACTTCTACTGATATTCCTGCCTCATTAGGAGTGCATGGGCCAGGTGAAATTATAATTTTTTCAGGGTTTAGAGATTTTATTTCATCTAATGTTATTTGATCATTTCTATAAACAACTAACTCTGCTCCAAGTTCCCCAAGATACTGAACAATGTTATAAGTGAAAGAATCATAATTATCTATCATCAGTATCATATTTATTTATTCCTTAAATTTTTATATGCCTGCACAATTGCCTTGCCTTTATTCAATGTTTCTTCCCACTCTAATTCTGCAATAGAATCATTTACTATTCCAGCTCCACACTGAATATTAAGCTTGCCATCTTTTATAACACATGTCCTGATAGCTATAGCAGTGTCCATATTACCATTCCAACCAAGATATCCAATAGCGCCAGCATAAATTCCACGCTTAATTGACTCTAATTCATAAATAATATCAATTGCTCTTATTTTTGGAGCTCCAGAGACTGTTCCTGCAGGAAAAGTAGATTTAAGAACATCCATCATGCCAAGTTTTTTTTCAATACTACCAGTTACATTAGACACCATATGCATTACATGAGAATATTTTTCTATGATCATTTTATCTGTTAATTTAATAGAGCCCACTTTTGATACTTTCCCCGCATCATTTCTCCCAAGATCAATTAACATTAAGTGCTCAGCCAGTTCCTTAGGATCATTTCTCAATTCATTCTCTAAAATATTATCTTCATTCTCATTTTTACCACGAGGTCTTGTTCCAGCTATTGGCCTCACAGTAATTAAGTCATCTTCTAAGCGCACTAAGATTTCAGGTGATGAGCCAACAATTTGATAATCACCCATATTTAAATAATACATATAGGGAGATGGATTAAGCTCCCGTAACTCTCTATAAAAATTTATAGGTTCACCTACAAAATCCATTGACATTCTTTGTGAAAGAACAACCTGCATAACATCACCATTTATAATAAATTGTTTAATTTTATCTACTGATGAAATAAAATCATTTTTATTAAAATGATAATGTATATCTAAATTATTAATTTTATAGTTAGCCTGTTTCCTGATATTATCTTCAGGTATAATTTCATCTCTCAAAAATATTTCTAATTTTTTAATTTTATCTTGAGATTCTTTAAAACTATTTAAGTTATTATTCGTGTAAATTACAATATGAATTTTATTGTTAATCTTATCAAAGATTAAAAACTCTTTTGAGACTATTAGACAAATATCAGGTGTATCCATCTCATCTTTTTGTATTGTTGCTTTAATGGCTGGTTCAAAATATTTAACTGTATCAAAACCAAAATAACCCACTAAACCACCCTGAAATTTTGGAAGATCTAAGTCATTTGGCACATTAAATTTATTTTGGAATTCCTCTATCCAGTCAATTGGGTTATTCGTTTCTATATCCTCAACAAGTTTGTTAGAAATAAAATATTTAATTTTATTATCTTTTAATTCTATGTATTCTTCTGAGGGTAAGCCTATGATAGTGTATCTACTCCAGTCTTTTTTTCCTTCTAAAGACTCAAGAAGATATGATTTTGGCATATTTGATAATTTTTGATAAACATCTATAGGATCAAGACCATCATTGATTAATGTAGATTTCAATGGTATTAAATTATAGCCTTGCTCAATATGCTTTATAAAGTCTTGTTCTGTCATTCGGTTATAATTCTTTTATTTAATTTTACTTAATACTTCTCTCATTGACGAAATAGTCTCACTATAACTCTTAGAGTTAAAAATTGCAGAGCCAGCAACAAAAGTATCCGCACCAGCTTTGGCTGCTTTGCCAATATTTTCTAAATTAATTCCCCCATCCACCTCTAGTCTGATATCTTTTCCTGATTTATTTATTAGGTCTCTTACTAATGATATTTTTTTTAAAGTACCATTGATAAATTTTTGACCTGGAAAACCTGGATTTACGGACATTAAGAGAATCATGTCAAGATCATTGATGCAGTGTTCAAGGCAACTAATAGATGTTGCAGGGTTCAAAACAACTCCTGGCTTACATCCATTTTCCTTAATTAAATTTATAGTCCTGTCAAGATGCTCAGTACCCTCTGGGTGAAAAGTAATATAGTTTGCTCCTGCTTTAGCAAAATCAGGAATTATTCTATCAACTGGCTTTATCATCAAATGAACATCTATTATGTTTGTAATACCATATTTTCTCAAAGATGCACAAACCATAGGTCCAAATGTTAAATTTGGAACATAGTGGTTATCCATGACATCAAAATGAATCATGTCTGCACCAGCATCTATTACTTTCTCGACATCTTCTCCTAATCTTGAGAAGTCAGCTGATAGGATGGATGGAGCAATCTTATAATCTTTCATATTATGCTATAAATATATCTATTTAATGACTATATGTTAACAGAGATATTAATTATATTATAATTTTCATGATATTATATATTCATAATTAATGGAGTAAGAATCATGAATAAATTTAATATATTAACCTTTTTTATATGTTTATTTCTAACAGGGAATGTATATTCAGCTCAGTATGAAGTAAAAATGTTGAGTTCAGGTAAGGGAGGATCGATGGTTTTTGAACCGTCAGTAATTAATATTCAACCCGGTGATAGTGTAAAGTGGCTAAATGCAAGTCCTAGCCATAATGCTGCTTCTATCAATGAAATGATGCCTTCTGGCGCTAAAGCTTGGAATGGTAAAATGAATGAAGAAATAGTTGTAGAATTTACAGAAGAAGGAGTCTATGGATATAAATGCACACCACATTATATTCTCGGCATGGTAGGCCTAGTTATAGTTGGTAATCCTGAATCAAACCTAGATAAGTCTAAAGATTTTGCAGAACAAGCTCAATCAAAGTTTGCAATGAATAAAAGTAGGTTCAGTGAGTATTTTTCGCTAATAAAATAGTATGGGAAATTTAACTGACTCGTTAAGTAAATATAATCTTTTATTTAAAGGTAAAGTAAGAAATATCTATGATTATGATAATGAAAGATTACTAATATATACTTCGGATAGAATATCTGCGTTTGACTATGTTTTTAAAGATGAAGTTCCAGGCAAAGGAATACTCTTAACCAAAATGGCTAAGTTTTGGTTTAAGAAAACTAGTCATATTATTCAAAATCATATTTCAAATGAGCAATTAGATATACCTCAAAATATACAAGAGAATTGTATGTTAGTAACAAAAACTAAAGTTTTACCTATAGAAGCAATTGTTAGAGGACACTTGGCAGGATCAGCATGGTCCACATACGAGAGTACAGGAAAAATAAATAACATGGAGATGTTAAAGTCATATAAAAAATATGATAAATTTGATGAACCCATGTTTACTCCATCTACTAAAGCTGAAATGGGAGATAAAGATGAAAATATTAGCATCAAACAGATGCAGAATATTATAGGAGTAGAACTTACTGACAAAGTTCAAAGAATTAGCATTGAGCTATTTAAGTTTGCGTATAATTTTGCAAAAGAAAGAGGCGTTATAATAGCTGATACTAAATTTGAATTTGGTTTAGACAAAAATAATAACTTAATATTAATAGATGAAATTTTTACGCCAGACTGCTCAAGATTTTGGTTATACAAAAATAATGAAATAAATCATAACTCTTTTGATAAACAATTTTTCAGAGATTACCTAACCTCAATAAAATGGAATAATAACCAAATTCAGCTACCAAAAGATATAAAACATTCTTTATTAGAAAAATATCAAATAGCTTATAATCTAATTGCTACATAAAAGTGAAAAAGCAGTTTAAATTATTTATAAGTGGAACAGGTACAGATGTTGGTAAAACATTTGTCACTGAAAATTTAATTTACTTGTTAAAAGCCAAAGGATTTACTGTAAGTCCTTATAAACCAATTGAAACAGGATGTAAAAAAAATAAGAGTAAGTTAATACCTAGTGATGCAAGTAAATTCTATAAATTAATTGATAAAGAAATAGATATTGATTTAATAAACCCTTATAGATTTCAGCAGCCAATATCTCCAAATAGAGCAATCAGATTAGCTAATAAAAAAATATTTATTGATGACTATATTGGTAGATCAAAATTATTACCTAAAAATGATTATTTAATTGTAGAAGGCGCTGGTGGTCTATATTCTCCTATTTCAACAGATGGATATAATATAGATTTAATTAAAAAAATGAAAATTCCAACAGTGCTTGTAGCAAAAGATGAAATTGGGGTTATAAATAATATTTTACTCAGCTTAGACTTGTTAAAAAAATATAAAATATCTGTTTTAGCAATTATTCTAAACAAAATTAATAGCCTTCAGCCAAATGGAATGGATAATCACAAAGATATGAAATCTTTAACAAAAATACCTTTAATACGGATAGGAAACATAAAAACAAAGAATTTTAAAGAATTCTCAAAGCTCTTAAAAATAATTTCTATTTAAAGATTACCAGTAGAGGATGCAGAACATAGTTTAGCTCTTTCTGCCAATATATCCTGGGCAGCTGACTGATTACTGTCTTCGCCACACCATTTATTTAAAGCTGATTGCTGTATGGCTCTTGCATAAGAAAAAGTTACTCTCCACGGCATTTTATTATCAGCATTCATTATATTTAAATGATTTGTTGCTTCATCATTGCTTTGACCACCAGAGAGAAAAGCTATTCCTCCTAAATCATCTGGGCAATTATCTTTAAGACATTTAACCGTCATATCTGCAACAGTCTGATAATCAGCGCGTTGTTCATTCTTATCACCAGATATAACCATGCTTGGCTTAAGTATAACGCCAGGATAATATATATTTATCGCAGTAAGTTGTTCAAACAAACATTTAAGAGTGGCTCTTGTAATTGTATTACATGCCTCAATAGAATGATTACCATTTATAAGTACTTCTGGCTCAACTATTGGAACAAGATTATTTTCTTGGCATAGTGATGCATATCTTGCAAGAGCATTACAATTTGAAATAATGCAAGATTCTGACGGTATTTGATCACCAATGGTAATTACACCCCTCCACTTACAAAACTTTGCACCTAATGATTCATAATTAGCTAATCTCTCTCTCAGCCCATCCAACCCTTCTGTTATCTTTTCATTAGGGTGATTAGAGAAATCTTTTGCTCCAGCATCAACTTTAATTCCTGGTAAAATATTTATAGATTTTAAATAGTCTCTAAATAATTGTCCTGTACTCATTTTTTGATGGAAGGTTTCATCAAAGAGAATGGCTCCACTAATATAATCTTTCAGATTAGGAGTTGTAACTATTAGCTCTCTATAACGTCTCCTATTTTCTTCTGTTTCTGGTATGTTTAAGGCAGCAAATCTTTTAGCGCATGTAGGTGAGCTTTCATCCATGGCTAATAGCCCTTTAGGCTTTACCATCATTGTCTCTGCTGTTAACTTAAGTACTTCTTTATTCATCCTAACTCCATTATTAAATATATAATTATAAAATATTTTATTCTATTGCGATTAATTTTCCAACCTCTACAATTTTAAGAGCATTAGTGCCCCCGCTTGTACCCATTAAATCACCTTTAGTAATCATTACTAGGTCGCCTTTTTTAACAGCACCTTTTTCTAACATTAAATCTATAATTTGTTGATTTGCTTTAGCATGAACATATTCTATGTTTTCTAATTTTATTGAATATACCCCCTTATAAAGACAAATCTTTCTGCTGGTACTATCACTTTTAGTCATAGCATAAATAGGTATCATAGATTGTATTCTTGACATCCATAAAGGAGTAGAACCTGTTTCTGTTAAGGCCGCAATAGCCTTAATATTAGACTTACTTGCACCATATACTGCTGTCATAGCAATAGTTTGATCAACTGTTTTAAACTTATCTTGTTTTCTGGCTATCGGCAAAACTTTTCTATTGGTACTCTCGGCAATTTCACATATTCTGCTTGCTTCTTGTATTACTTCAACTGGATAATGCCCAATTGCCGTTTCTGCAGATAACATAATAGCATCAACTCCGGATGTAACAGCATTAGCAACATCAAAAACTTCTGCTCTTGTAGGCACAGGATTATTAATCATAGATTCCATCATTTGAGTTGCAACAATCACTAACTTATCATAAGAAATTGCTTTCCTGATAAGCCTATCTTGAACTGCAGGTAACTGCTCAATTCCAATCTCAACTCCCAAATCTCCTCGTGCAACTAATAAACCATCACTGATTTTAACAATCTCATCTATATTTTCCAAAGCTTCATTACGTTCAATTTTAGCTATAATGCCAATACGTTTTTTACCTATTATCTTTTTAATCATTTTAATATCTTCCGCATCACGAACGAAAGATACAGCGACATAATCTATGTCTAACTTAACAGCTTCTTCGAGATCTTTAATGTCTTTATCTGTTATTCCTTTAAGAGAAAGGCCGCCGCCTTTTTTGTTAATGCCTTGTGATGATTTTAATTTTCCACCACGAATAACTTTTGTATATATCTTTGATTTGACGACACTGGTTACCTCAAGTTTTATAAGAGCATCGCTTAATAAAAGCTCATCTCCTACGTCTAAATATTTAGGTAAACTTTTTAAAGTGAGTCCGACTGACTTAGAAGTTCCCTGATCTATTGATAAAGTTGCATCCAATATAAATTCACTATTGGTCTTTAGTAATATATTTTTTTTTGTACCAAACGTACCTATTCTTATTTTTTGTCCCTGCAAATCCACTAGAGTTGCAACAGGTCTTCCTTGTTTCAATGATGCGGATTTAATAACATGTATAATCTTAGCTGTTTGCTCTATAGAAGAGTGGGATAAATTAATTCTAAAAACATCCGTTCCTTCTTTTATTAAATTAGAAATAACTTTTGCCGATGATGATGCCGGGCCTAGCGTGCATATTATTTTAGTTCTTTTTCTCATATTAAATCATGCCTAGTTTAGTCAATATAGGCATATCTTCTCCTTCAATAAACTTAAGCAATGATCCTCCACCAGTAGAGAGATAAGAGAAATCATTTTGAAGCCCAAGTTTCTCAATTACAGGGATAGTATCGCCGCCGCCAACAATTGAGTATGTATCTGAAGAAGCTATGGCTTCAGATATTTTAATAGTTCCATTATCATATGGTTTCTTTTCAATATAACCCAGCGGACCATTCCAAAAAACTGTCTTCGACGACCTTATAATGTCAATATAATGATCAGTTGTTTTTTCACCTATATCCAATATTTTATCATTAGATTGTAACATAGATATTTTCTTATTTTTAGAGTTATCAAGACTTAAACTATTTGTGACCACTACGTCTATAGGCATGACAATTTTTTTAAAATATTCTCCATTAAGAATTTCTTTCGCTTCATCAATAAAGCTCTTTTCAACCAAAGAGTCGCCAATATTATGCCCCATGGCGGATAAAAAAGTATTTAATATACCTCCTCCCAATATAATATGGTCAGATTTTAATATTAGTTTTTTTATTAATGTTAGTTTGGTTGATATTTTAGCACCAGATATTATAGTTGTTAGTGGTCTAGTTTGAGGGGATAGTAATTTTTTAGCATTTATAATTTCACTTTCAAGTAAGTGACCAGCATAAGTATCTAGATAATTAGAAACTCCATATGAAGAAGCTTCTTTTCTATGAGATACACCAAAAGCATCAAATACAAAAACATCTCCGAGTGAAGCAATTTTTTTAGATAAAGATAATGAATTTTCTTTCTCTCCTGCCTCGAATCTAACATTTTCACACATTATAATATTAGCTGTACTATCAAACTTTACTCCATCAATCCAGTTTTTAACTAACATGACTTTCTGAGATAATAGTTCTTGAAGACGATCAGACACTCTTTCTAAACTATATTTAGAATCATACTCACCTTCTGTTGGACGTCCAAAATGAGATAAAATTATTATACGATTATTATTATCTAAAAGATTTTGAATTGTTTTAAGTGATTTAGTAATTCTAAAATCACTTAATATTTTATTTTCAAATACAGGCACATTTAAGTCTAATCTTAATAAAACTATTTTATTATTTACACTTACTTGTGATAATAATTTTTGCATTAATTATTTGCAAGAATTTTTGCAACATCTAGCATTCTGTTTGAAAAACCCCATTCGTTATCATACCAAGCACATATTTTAAAAAACTTATCATCCATTACTCTTGATAAACTTTCATCATACACAGATGAGTAAGATGAGTGATTGAAATCTACAGAAACTAATGGATCAGCATTATAACCAAGTATTCCTTTTAGTTTACCCTTGGATGCTTTTTTAATAATATTATTAATTTCTTCAAGCGAAGCGCTTTTGCTAGCATTAAAGCACAAATCAACCAATGAAACATTTATAGTCGGAACTCTGATAGCAAACCCATCTAACTTACCATTCAGTTCCGGTAAAACTAACCCTACAGCAGAAGCTGCTCCTGTTTTTGCTGGTATCATTGACTGTGTTGCAGATCTTGCCCTTCTTAAATCTGAATGATATACATCTGTTAATACTTGATCATTTGTATAGGAATGTATGGTAGTCATTATCCCGTTTTCAATAGTTAGTTTTTCATGAATATCTTTTATCAAAGTTGCTAAACAATTAGTGGTACATGAAGCATTTGAAACTATTTGATGGGAATCATTTAAAATTTCATGATTAACTCCATATACGATAGTTGCGTCTACATCAGTCCCAGGCGCAGATATTAAAACTTTTCTAGCTCCAGCTTTAATATGATTCATTGCCTTCTCTTTAGAAGTAAAAAATCCAGTGCACTCCATAACGACATCTATTTTTAAATCTTTCCATGGTAGTTTTGAAGGATCTCGTTCACTTAAAACCATCACTTCATCTTTCCCATCAATAGTTATAACACTATCTTTAACCTCTACGCTTTTAGAGAAAGGTCCATGAGCAGTATCATACTTTAAAAGATGTGCATTTATTTTAGCATCACCTAAATCATTAATTGCGACAATCTTAATTTCTTCATTATTATTACTCTCATAATTTGCTCTGAGCACATTTCTTCCAATTCTTCCAAAGCCATTTATTGCTACATTTATAGTCATAGTGTCACCCGTTAGTTTTAATTAATTTTTTAATACTCTTAACAATATTATTTTTCGTAAACCCAAAATATGTTAATGCCTCTTGCCCAGGAGCTGATAAACCAAATGATTCCATTACAATCTTTGCGCCTCTTTTCCCGATAAATTTATCCCAACAGACTCCTATGCCTGCCTCTACTGCTAAAACATTTTCAATATCTGGAGGCAAAATTTTATCTCTATATGCTTTTGGCTGAATCATAAATTGTTCCATACATGGCATCGATATAACTCTTGCTAAAATTCCACTCTTACGTAAATTTTCTGCAGCTTCTATACATATATGTAGTTCTGACCCAGAAGAAATTATCACAGCATCAATTTTTTTCCCACAATCATAAATAACATAACCACCTTTCCCTATAGATTCTATTTGATTTTTAGATCTTTTTAATTCAGGCAAAGTTTGTCTAGTTAAAATCAAAGATGACGGGCCAGATAATTTATCTAAGCTAAATTTCCATGATAAAGCAGTTTCGGTAACATCGGCAGGCCTCCAAACACTCATTCCAGGGATAACTCTTAAAGTGCTAAGTTGTTCAACAGATTGGTGCGTAGGCCCGTCTTCACCTAAACCAATAGAGTCATGAGTAAATACATATATAACAGGCAAGTGCATCAATGATGACATTCTTATAGCATTTTTTGCATATTCTGAAAAAATTAAAAATGTACTAGCGTATGGACGGAAACCACCATGCAAGAAAATTCCATTATTAATCGCACACATTGCAAATTCTCTGACACCATAATGAAGATATTTTCCAGAGAAGTCTTTCTTAGTAATTGCCTTAGACTCTGGCCAAAAAACTAAATTAGATTCTTTTAAATCTGCTGAGCCACCAATTAGCTCTGGTATTATAGGGCCTATTTTTTCAAGAACTACTTGAGAAGACTTTCTTGTAGCCATCGACTTTGAATTATTTTCAATTAATTTATATATATTCTTATTAACCTGAGCAGGTAACTTATTTTTTAATCTTCTTTGTAGCTCACTATGAAGCTTTGGGTATTTTCCTTTATATATGCCAAGTTTTTTATTCCATGCTGATTCCAACAGTCTCCCTTTATTTTTATAATCCCATTCCTTATAAATACTCTTTGGTATTTCAAAGGGCGGATGTGTCCAGTTTAAATTTTTTCTCGTCAACTCTATCTCATCTTTCCCTAATGGAGCTCCATGAATACCACTAGTACCTTGTTTATTTGGAGATCCATAACCTATCGTAGTTTTCATACAAATTATAGTAGGTTTAAGTTTCTCTTTTTTAGCTTGTGATATAGATTTCTCTATAGAATTAAAATCATGACCATTAACTTTATCAATTACATTCCATCCATATGATTCAAATCTTTTTTTAATATTTTCTGTAAATGCTAAAGAAGTATCGCCATCAATTGAGATATTATTCATATCATAAATAAGGATTAACTTACTAAGTCCAAGCGTTCCTGCTAAAGAGCATGCTTCATGTGAGATCCCTTCCATTAGACACCCATCCCCAGCAAACACATATGTGTGATGATTAATTAATTCTAGACCAGGTTTGTTGAACTCACTTGATAAGGATTTTTCTGCAATAGCCATACCTACAGCATTTGCTAATCCTTGACCTAAAGGGCCTGTCGTTGTTTCGACTCCTGGAGTGATATCACATTCAGGATGACCGGGGGTAAGAGAATGTAATTGCCTAAAATTTTTAATGTCCTTTATTGTAAGCTTGTAACCCGACAAATGAAGAAGCGAATAAAGCAACATTGATCCATGCCCGTTTGATAGCACAAATCTATCTCGATTAATCCATTTTGGATTAGAAGGATTATGTTTTAAGAATTTATTCCATAAGATATAAGCAATATCAGCCATTCCCATAGGAGCGCCAGGATGTCCAGACTTAGCTTTTTCCACAGCATCTAAGCTTAAGAATCTAATCGCATTTGATAAATCTTTTTTATTCATAAGATATATTAGTTACTACTTTCTCCATTTTATAGAACATCCAATGCTTGATTCTTGCTTAAGTGGGCCTTTCCCTGTTCTCGCAATTTGAAACATTGCTTTAAATAAATCACTTTGATTAGGATTTGATATATTCTTTGAGCCTCTGTCATCAAATCTTCCACGATATTGGAGTTCAAGATCAGAATTGTAACCAAAAAAATCTGGTGTACATACAGAATTATATTCTTTTGCCACTTCTTGGTTAGTATCAATTAAATAAGGAAATCCAAAACCATTTTTTTTAGAAACAATTTTCATATTCTCATATGAATCGTCTGGGAAAGAAATAAAATCATTTGGATTAATTGCTACACACCCAATACCTTTCATCGCCAAAACATCTGTTTCCACGACAAGTTTATCTAAAATAACTTTAACATATGGGCAATGATTGCATATAAACATGAGTAATAAACCTTTAGGGCCCGCACAATCTTGTAATGTCCATGTTTTTCCATCTACGCCTTTTAAGCTGAAATCATGGGCTTTTTCATCAAAATTACAGTCTGGAGTTGATAATTCTGTCATGATAAGTAATTGAATAACCCCCAAAGTACCCTTATTATATAAATAGTCAGTCCATTTATTTGTTTAATAGAATAATATTGATGATATAATACATCATTTTTAGGCAACTTAGTATCTTATGGCCAATTCAAATTTATCGAAAAGTAAACAAAAAGAGATTAAGGAATTAATCGAAATCGGAAGAAAACAGGGTTATTTAACTGTATCTGCCTTGAATGATTTATTGCCAAATAATCTGTTTGACAGTGGGCAGATTGAGCAAATCACTAAATTAATAACAGATCTTAAGATAAAGGTAGTTGAATCTGCTAAGGATGCAGAAGAAGAAACTACTCTTAATGATGATGAAGTTACAGATGATGAAGATAGTGAGATAAGCGAAGAAGAAGCTGTTGAAGTACTATCTAGTCTTGATGAAGAATTCGGTAGAACATCAGACCCTGTTAGAATGTATATGCGCGAAATGGGTACTGTAGAATTACTCAATAGAGCCGGTGAAATTGTGATTGCTAAAAAAATTGAGGCAGGTCAAAAATTAATAAACCAAGCAATCCAGAGATTTCCTGAGTCAGCATCGTTTTTTACACAGGTATTTGCTAACATAGAAGATGAAGAAGCAATAGAATCTCTAATATCAGATTTTATTTTAGATATAAAAGCAGATTCATCTGAAGAGTTTAAAACAGAACAACTCCCTCCTAATAGCCCAAATATTCTTAAATTAGCAGAAGAAAAAGATGGGAAAGAAGTGGAAGCTGTCCAGGCTAATGATAGTGGCCAACCAGTAGAAGATGGCGAAGAAGAAGAAGAAGAAGAAATTGATAATTCACCGGATAAAGAATTAGTTATTGCTGCTGTTAATGAAATTAGTGGCTTATATTTTGAATATAGCACCTATAAAAATAATAAAGATGAACGTTATAAAGATGTATTTAATTTAATAAGAGATAAAACCTCGTGTTTTAAATTCACAACTCTATTTAAGGA
>JBLFWM010000002.1:0-202130 GCA_047611265.1 Gammaproteobacteria bacterium
ATGGATAAGAGTAGGCCGATAGCAACAATAGATGATAATAAATAATTATTAGACTGCTAATTCTTATAATTAATTGTAGAAATATTAAGGATATTTGTATTGCCAAAACAAGATAATTCATTTGAAGTATTAGCAAAAGGATATGAAGACATACTTCATGTCGTAATTGATAATATCGAGAATAAAGATAAAGAGATAGAGAAAAGTGCAAACACAGATATTTTAATAAAACTTTTCGGTTGGTTTCTTGAGAATAATATTCAGCCACCAGAAAAATGCGCGAAGTATGTTGCGGAATTAATTAAGAATGGCACTATCACGCATTCAACTGAAAAATCAAAAGGGTTTAGCAACAAGGGATATGAAAGTGCTATGACTTGCCTTGATATTTTTAACCTGGTATTACAAGGACAAGCTCTAAAAGAATCTATTGAGCAGTACGCAAAAAGTAATCATATAAAATCTACCGAAATATATAAACGACTAGAGTGTCATGGTAAAATTGCTCAAGATATAATAAATATGATTTGGGATACCCCATTAACACCTGAGCAACAACTCGATATAAATGCAATACTTGAATATGCTAAGAATTAATTATGATAATTAAAAATAAAAAAATAATTGGTTTAATTTTATCTCATAACTGTGAAAATCTTATTAAACAAACAATCGACAGAATACCTGATAATCTATTTGATGAGGTTATAGTAAGTGATGATGGGTCTACTGATAATTCCGTCATAAAATACAAGGAACTAGGATATAGGGTATTTGAAACAAGTATTGCTGGATATGGCTCTAATGTTCAAAATGGATTAAAATCTGCATTTTCTTTAGATGCTGATTATGTGGTTGAGATACATGGTGATGGCGCTCAATTTGATCCTGCCGCGACTTATCATGCGATTGAGCTTATCAACAATGATGTAGATTTAATTCTCGGCTCTCGCTTTATTGAAAAAGGAAAAGCTTTGGGTTTAGGAATGCCATTACCGAGATTTCTTGCTAATAGACTACTATCGATATTTGACAGATTAATTTTAAGAAAAAACTTATCTGAGTTTCATACTGGTTTCAGAATCTATAACAAAAGTATCATGAATGTATATGACGATAGTTTTTCTCATGATCATATTGCTAGTTTTCAAATTATTGCCGCAACTATAGCCAGAGGATTATCTGTTGATGAAGTTCCAGTGGAATGTGACTATGGAAAAGAGCACACATCCCATAGTTATGCCGGAGCATCTCTTTATGCAATACTTCATTTTGGGGTATTATTTCAATTCATCTTATATAAATATTTTAAACTAAGCTATGGTGTTTTTAAAAATGAATGACAAATACAATTGTGAATGTGGGTCAAATGAAAACCTTGTTATTCTCTATGATTTTGGTCTGATTCCGCAGGTAAACAACTATAGACATATTGATGAGAAAGGAGATATAAAGAAATACCCTTTGGTATTAGCTATTTGTAACTCCTGTAAGTTATTGCAGTTGACGGAAATGCCTGACCGTGAAAATATTTTTCGTAACTATGATCATTATTCTTCTGCCTCAGCGAATAATACAGAGCATTTGCATTCTATTGCTGAAATTATTAATAATAGACATGACTCTGAAAAAATTATTCTTGAAGTCGGATGTAATGATGGGACTTTGCTGAAATCATTAGACTCAAAACATTCCATATATGGAGTTGACCCAGCATCAAATGTATATGATAAAAATATAAATGATAAGTTTACTATTTTGCATGAATTTTTTGATATTGAAAATATAGAGAAAATAAAGTCAATGATAGAAAAGCCAGTTGATATTATTTTAGGAATTAATGTATTTGCACATAATGACTCATATATGAGTATGTTTGCAGCAATAGAATCTTTGCTGGCTGATGATGGATATGCTCATGTAGAAGTTGCATATGCAGCAGACACTGTGCTATCTGCTAACTTTGATACAATATATCATGAACATTTTTGCAACTATACTCTGACTTCGCTAAAAAATACTGTAGAACATGTTGGATTAAAAATTTGTGATGTCGAGAAAATAAATACACAAGGAGGATCCTTGAGGGTTAAGATTTATAAAAAGTCATCAAGGCATGAGCCTTTAAAAAATGTATCTAACTTTCTAGAAAAAGAGGATAGATTAGGCATTAGTGATAGTAATTTCTATATGGAGCTTGCATCTAAAATTGATAAGAAAGTAGAAACGATTAAATCTATGTTTACTGAAAAGTATTTTGATGATGATGTGCTAATCTTAGGATCACCAGCAAGAGGCGTAATTACCGCTAATGTTTGCGGGTTTGATAAATTTAATAAAGCAATTGCTTTTGATGATACCGAAGACAAGCAGGGATTGATGATACCAGGAACAAGTATTATGGTTCATAAACCTGACTCAATTGATTATAAAAAATATAATGTTGCATGTTTATTAGCTTGGACTTATAAAGATAATATAATTGATCGATTAAGGGATTATGGGTTTAAAGGTAAAGTTTTTATTCCATTTCCAAAATCAGAATATTTGATAATCTAAAGCTAGTATTTTTAAATATATTTTATTTTATGGATGTATGATATCCTTTTGATATATAATCTATTGCAAAAAATAAATATCTTGTATGACAAAAAAAATACTATTAGTTGGCGCAAACGGTTATGTTGGAAGTAGATTCGTTGAGCGCTGTAAAGATAAATATAATCTTAAATGCATCGATAGTCTTTTAAAACCAGGCAATCTTCCTTCTTACATTGAACATAAAGATTATAGAGATATGACAAAATCTGAACTGGAAGAATTTGGCATATGTTTGTGGGTTGCAGGATATTCAAGCGTTCCACTTTCAAAAGCAAATCCTGTTGATTGTTATGAAAATAATTATTCAGGTCTAGTTGATTTTACAAATAAGTTTGAGGGAATGCTGATCTATGCAAGTTCCGGAAGTGTTTATGCGAATGCTGATGGGGCTATTTGTGATGAGAAAACACCTATAGGCATGCCACAAAATATCTATGATTATACAAAAGTTGCCTTTGATCACTATATGGAAGTTATGGGAAAGTCTTATGTAAGTCTTAGGTTTGGTACTGTCGACGGAGGCTCCCCTAGAATACGTGAAGAGGTTTTATTAAATAGAATGGTAAAAGATGCTCTTTTGGATAAAAAAGTTAATCTAGCCAACCCTATGGCCAATAGGGGCGTATTATATATAGAAGATTTGGTAGACGCTCTAGAATTAATAATAGACAATCCACCTAAAAAATCAGAAATATTTAACTTAAATTCTTGTAATGGAAATATGGAGTCATTTGCAAATATAGTATTAAAAAATACTGGAGCCAAATTAAATACGCTAAAGGATTCTAATGCATATGATTTTCAAATGACATCTCAAAAATTCTCAGATCATTATTCATATAAATTTACTAATGATATCGAGGTAGTTATAAATAATATTATAGATTTCTATAAGGTTAAATATTTAAATAAATAATGAATATTTGGAAATATTTTTTTTCATTATCCATCTTGCTTTTTGGTTTATTACCTTTTTATATTAATAGATATGCAAATAGCGATTTAATATATGGGGGTAAGATATTTTATACCGATGTAACTGCCGCTGTTATGCCTGACTATATTTCATTCTTTAGTTACGCCTTACTTATACTTTCCATTCTATATATAATTAATTATTTTGCCGCTAAATATGTAGAAAACTTTTCTAAAATTAAAAACTATTTTTGCATTGAAGTGAATAATAAAAATATATTGATAAATTTTATTATTATATTTTTTATTTCTTTTTTATTTAAATCAATATTATTTAACTTTAATTTCGAGTTGGGCGATGCGACGTATTTGTTGAATGATTACTACCATGGAGATAAGTTTGATGTATATAAGCTGTATACGTTTCTTGCTATTATTGCATCTAAAATATCAGGTAATTATAGTTTATTGATGTCTATATTTAATATAATTATTGGTAGTCTTGCAATAAGTACTTTTTATTTATTATTAACCACTCTCAACAGATCTTTCTTTTTTAATAATTTAGTTACTCTTATTGTTCTGTTCTACCTTCCTATTTCAGCAGTCGATACACTCATACGCGTGGATGGTTTATATTTGTTTTTATTTATTCTATCAATATTTTTAACCGTCAAATTAACTGAAGCTGAGAATCTCAAGTATTTTGTTTCTCTTTCAATAGTTTTACTCTTATCTTGCATAACAAGAGAGCAAACAATTTATATGCTTCCACTGTATCTTGTCTTTATATTATTTTCAAAAATTAATAATAAAAAGATGATTGTTTCATTTATCTCTTTGATAGTAATTATAACTTCTACATTACTTTCAAATTATAATAAAAATAAATATGGAATTAGTTCATTATTTAAGGATAGAATTCTAATAATTTCCGCTATGCAATATGGTTATCTTAATCCAAGCATAAAGGCTCAGTATGAAAATAGCCTTTCTGATAATGCAAAGGTTTTATTAAATGATATCAATAATAGTTATATAAAAAATGTATTGCCTAGTAAAAGAGAAGTGTTTGAAGACAAGTATGGACTTCCTGGGCTCTGGAATCTTATGAGACCAGATTATCAAAATATTTATAGAAAAAATCATGTTGGGAAAATACCCTCCAATAAAGAATTAGCTTCTATTAAAAGTATTATCCTAAAAGATTTAGAAAACCTAAGATATTCTAATCTATCTATGTCTTCTGCTGACTTTGATGTTTTTATGAATAAAAAATTGCAAGAAGAGAGAGAGATTTCTGAAGAAAGAGTACTGCTAGATATTCAATCAATTATAGTTAATGACTTTTATGCTAATTCTACTAGTCTTGGAAATTTAAAATCAAGCCTTGCTGAATGCAATAAATCTAATAATCAAAAATATAGTTCTAGTTGTTTAATAAAAGTCATAAATAATATTGATTACTCATATTTATCTGGAAGACATGATAACTGGTACTATTCAAAAGCAGCTCTTGAAATTGCTAGTAAATACGATCCCAAGACAAAGAAATATATACAACACAAATATTTAGAACATACCAGTGAAATAATGTTAAGCACTCCTATGTTATATATATCTCAGAGTTTGTTGACAGGATTTTCAATGACCGGTTATGTGCCGGTACCCTCAGGTATGAGTTCAAGATTTATAAATATTTATTCTGATAATATATACCCTGATTTCTTCTTATATGATTTCCAAAGATTATATTATCCTATGATTAATTTTTGGTACATATATTGTTTTTTAACATTTCTATTTTTTCTATTTTTTTCAAAGAACACAAGAGATAGAAATATAGGTTTATTTATATCGTTTATTCCAATTTATTATGGGACATTCTTATCATTCGCTAATTATGGAGAATTTGCTAGGTTAATGATACCAATAGTACCAATTATTATTTATAGTTATTTGAAACTATATAAACAAGCACCTATAGCAATGAGTTTAAGTTTAATCTTTGTTTTTCCATTATTTCTATTGGGAATATTTTAAATATGAAAAAATTAACTAACAATAAATCAATGATATTTACTTTTGTAAATATTTTTTCATGGGTTTTTGTTTTTAGTTTTTCCTTAGTTGAGCATAGTTATGCAGATAGTCGTTTTCCTATTCTAAAAGACTCTAAAGAGCAAGTTCAACAGGGGAGGTTATTATATGACCAAAATTGTGCAAGCTGCCATAAAAAAGATCTAAGCGGAACTGAGGATTGGAGATCTGTTGATTCTGATGGGCACACTAATCCACCGCCACTTAATGGAACAGCACACACATGGCATCATTCTGATGAACTATTGCATGATATTATTAAACATGGATTTAATAATTTAATTAAAAATTATCAAGGGAAAATGCTGGGCTTCGGTGACAAATTAAATGATAAAGAGATTGATTCTATTTTAGCTTATATAAAAACATACTGGCCTGAAGATATTTATCTGCATCATTTGGACATGAGCAAAAAAAAGTAATTATCTAGAGAATGAAATCAATACAAAAATATGACGTAATAATAATTGGTGCTGGCGCAGCTGGCTTGATGAGCGCCATTGAGGCTGGTAAAAGAGGAAGAAAAGTACTTCTAGTGGATCATTCAAGAAAGATAGGTGAGAAAATTCGCATATCAGGTGGCGGAAGATGCAATTTTACAAATACTAATACTCACTCAAGTAAATTTATTTCCAAAAATCCTAATTTCGCAATATCTGCTTTAAGCCAATATACTCAAAATGATTTTATAGATTTAATTAAAAAACATAAGATTGAATTTCATGAAAAAAAATTAGGACAACTTTTCTGTGATGGAAGTGCACAGCAAATTATAGACATGCTGCTTTCAGAATGTGAAATGGCAAAGGTCACTTTAAGGAAAGGAGTGGTTGTTGAAAATGTTGACAAGCAAGATAATCAATACTTTATAGATGCTAACTCTGAAAAATATTCTTGTGACTCATTAGTTATCGCAACAGGAGGCCTTTCTATTCCTAAAATTGGAGCAAGTAAATTTGGATATGAAGTAGCTAAGAAATTTAATTTAAATATAATTGAAACATTACCAGCTTTAGTACCCCTCACTTTTAATGAGAAAATATTAATGATGTGTAGAGAGCTTAGCGGATTATCTTTAGAGGCAATTGTTTCTTTTAATAAAACTATTTTTGAAGAAGGTATGTTGTTTACCCATAGAGGTTTAAGCGGTCCCTCTATACTACAAATTTCTTCTTACTGGAAATTAGGAAATAATATTAAAATTAATCTTTCTCCAAACCTAGATGTTTTTAAACTTTTAGAAGATAGAAAAAACTCAAATCCTAAACAGGACATAAATACTGTAATTGTAGAAATTCTTCCCAAGAGGCTAGCTCATATGATCTGCAAGGAAAATAATGTTAGTGGAAATATATCCGAGTTATCTAATAAAATTTTAAAGGAATTAAGTGATGCTATAAATGCTTGGGTTATTAACCCAATTGGTTCTGAAGGATACAGGACGGCTGAAGTTACTCTGGGTGGAATAGATACTGATGAGATTTCTTCTAAAACAATGATGTCAGTAAAACACCCTGGCTTATTTTTTATTGGAGAGGTAGTCGATGTTACTGGCCACTTAGGTGGCTATAATTTTCAGTGGGCATGGTCATCTGGTTATGTAGCTGGCCAATATGTTTAGTTAATATATATAAAGACTCAATAGGTTAATTTATTGATAATCAAGATGAAACTGTTCTGGTTTCTCTGAATGTTTTAACTCACATATTTTAATAAGAGCAGTGTAAAAAGCATACTCTTTTTTTCTGCTATATGAATTTGCATTGAACCCTGCTATTTCTTCTGTAGATTTAGCTTCAGTAGGTAATCTTTTCTTCATTAATTCATTTGTAAGCATAAACATTGAATCTGCACATTTTTCAAATTTAACATCATGATTACTGCATCCGGATAAAACAATAGCTAGTATTATGGGAAGTATTTTATTCATCGCCTTCTTTTACAAAAATGCCATCAACCATTTTACCTTTACGATCTTTAATATCATCATAGGCAACTGACAGACATTCTTTCATTGTTAAATTATTTCTTACCATTATATTAATTAATACTACCATCATGTCTCCAATATCATCACGAATATCTTTACCTTTGCACAAACTGTCAGATAATTCACCTGCCTCTTGAATTAGTTTCATGTATTGGTCTTTATCAGTACTGCCATCAATTAGGTTTCGGTCTTTGTGCCATTGACCAATTAATTCTTCGTGGTTTATTTGAGTCATCTTTTCCCTCTAATTTGTTTAATTGATTATAACAAAATTAGATTCTTTTGTGAGCTTTAAGGCCTTTTATAAGGGAAAAATAAGGTACAATATAATTGTGCTTATTATTTTATTAACTTTTCTTATAGTACTAGGATGTATTTACATTCATAAAACATTCATAAATTTATCTAATGATTTATATTTTTCTGTTCTATTATTAATAATTTCGCATTTAATACATGTGTTATTATTTTCTAGCATTTATTTTATTTGCATAGACAATATGATGGGGCATCATAATAAACAATTTGCAGATATATTTTATTATTCTATCAGTGCCTACACTACATTGGGTGTTGGGGATATATATTTCACAGGAGTTGCACGGATTACATCAGGGATAGAAGCTTTAGTCGGCTTGATTATGATTGCTTGGTCTGCCTCACATATTTATCTTAAAATCAAAAAAGAGAAATCAGTTTGATTAAAAGACTACTCTAGCCACACACTCGCTTATAGGAAGTATTTTATTTATATCTCAATTATATCATTCTAAAAATCTCTAATTTTAAGTTTATTAAATATAAAACCATAAATAATTATATTTAGGACTATTAGGGTTATTCCCAGATATATTTGTAAATCTTTACTAAGGTCTATTGGATAAACAATCGGTATTATGTAATGTTGAATAAAACCTTCTGAATATGTTGCTAGATTGGCTTTATGTAAAAGCCAATTTTCAAGATGAGTCAGAGGACATACGGAATGAGTAAACATGATATAGGACCCCCAAATTAGGGTAGGAATATGTATAAAAATAATCTTTGCTGAAGCAAAAAAAAATAATGCGCCAAATACAACAAAGAGAATAAAAGCAAAATGAATAATTAATACTAAATTTGCCGCTATTTCGTACATTACCAAGATAAAACAGCAACTAATATTATGGAAAGTATTTTATTCATACCTCAATAATAGCCATATCCATGGATGTTTTGATAGTCATTTAAGGTTAAAAGGCTATTCATGGGCTCACTCAGTTTATATACTATAGATATGAGGATTAAGGCTAAACACCTAACAAACATCTTACTGGTGATTATAATCATCTTATTACTAGTAGGTTATGACTTATTTTTTGATCTGATTAAGTATGGTTGATTAATGAGAAGAGCTAGGATATAGGTAGAATTAACGGTAATTTTCCTCGATATATGATTGTAATATATCAATAAATTGATTTTCAATATCATCTCCATGTAGTGTTTTATATTTTTTCCCATCTATAAAAACAGGGGCAGCAGGGTTCTCATTGTTACCGGGTAAGCTAATCCCAATATTTGCATGCTTTGATTCACCGGGGCCATTAACAATACATCCCATCACCGCAATATTTAAATCTTCAACTCCAGGATGTTTTTTCTTCCACGCAGGCATTTGATCACTTATATAGCTTTTGATAGATTTAGATAGTTCTATGAAATAGGTATTACTGGTTCTACCGCAGCCAGGACACGATATAACCCGAGGATTATAGTTTCTGATGCCTAATGACGATAAAATTTGCTGACATACTTCAACTTCCTCTGTTCTTGACTCATTATTATCAGGAGTAAGAGATACCCTGATTGTATCCCCAATTCCTTTGTTTATAAGTATCGCTAATGCTGAAGCAGACGATATTATTGCATCACGACCTAATCCGGCTTCGGTTAGCCCTAAATGCAGTGGATATTTGCATTCAACAGATAAAGACTCATATATATCGATTAAGTCCGATACGTTGCTTGTTTTGCAAGAAATGATAATTTTCTCTGGTTTCAAACCAAGAGCTACAGCTTTATTAGCTGACGTTAAAACGGACTTAATTAGAATATTTTTCATTAAATCTGAATAACTTACATCACTTTTCTCATTAATTTTATTTGATATAACTTCGTCTAAAGTCTGCTTATCGATACTTCCCCAGTTACCGCCAATTCGAACAGCTTTGTCATTCTTTATGGCTATCTGGATAATCTGATCAAAATTACTGTCAAATTTCTCTTTTGAACCTATATTGCCTGGATTTATCCGGTATTTGTCTAATACTGAGGCAGCATCAGGGTATTTGGTCAAAAGGGTGTGTCCATTGAAATGAAAATCACCAACAAGAGGAACATTGTAATTTTTTTGAACAAGTAGTGACTTTATTGCTCCAACAGCTGCAGCAGATTTCTCATCATTAACCGTAATTCTTACTAATTCTGATCCAGCATCAGCTAGTTTCATGATTTGAGTGAAAGTAGCATCTATATCTGATGTATCAGTATTAGTCATGGATTGGATTCTAATAGGATATTTAGAGCCTATATTAATATTGCCAACTTTTACTGAATATGTTTCACTTCGTTCGTTCATGGATATATTATATTGCATAATTAAGCTTTATATATAAAATATTGTTGTGTAATAAACATAGAGAGTAAATTATGACTTCAACAAATGATGAAGATGAAAAAGAATTAGAGGAAACGGAAGCGGAGCCTACTAATACTGCGTCTGAAGAAGAAGCGGTAGAGGCAGAAGCAGAGGAAGAAGTAGAGCTCAGCGAGCTTGAAATACTTCAAAAGAAGCATGACGAACACTATGACGGGCTCCTGAGAGCTAAAGCTGAAGTAGAAAATATTAAAAAAAGAAGCGCTAAAGAAGTTGAAAATGCTTATAAATACTCGATCGAGTCTATATTACAAGAAATCATACCTATATATGACAGTTTAAGCCTGAGCTGCAAGCTCAGCAATGATAAAACGACTAAAGATCAGCTAGAAGAAGGAAATAAGCTTCTTTTGAGCATGTTTAAGCAAATTCTCGAGAAAAATAATATTCAAGAGGTTGATCCTGAAGGAGAGGTCTTTAATCCAGATCATCATCAGGCTATAAGCACTATAGAGGATAAAGAGAGAAAAAATGACGAGATAGCTGAAGTTGTTCAGAAAGGATATGTTTTAAATGGCCGTGTAATTAAACCAGCTTTAGTAATAGTTATAAAAAATACTAGTTAAGACTTGAAAAAAAAATTATTGTCCACATCTTCACAGTAGAAACAAAATTTAGGAGTAAATAATGGCAAAGATAATCGGAATAGATTTAGGTACAACAAATTCATGTGTATCAGTTATGGATGGAGATAAGCCTAAAGTAATTGGAAACAGTGAAGGCGATAGAACAACGCCATCTTATGTTGCTTATACCGATGATGGTAACGTGCTAGTTGGCCAGTCTGCAAAAAGACAAGCTGTAACTAATGCCGTGGACACCCTCTATGCTATTAAAAGATTAATTGGACGCAAGTATGATGAAGAAGCTGTTCAGAAAGATATCAAAATGGTTCCATACAAAATTTTAAAAGCTGAAAATGGAGATGCATGGGTAGAGGCAAAAGGTAATAAAATATCTCCTCCTCAAGTTTCTGCAGAAATTTTAATGAAAATGAAACGAACAGCTGAAGATTATTTGGGAACAGATGTTACTGAAGCAGTTATCACAGTGCCAGCATATTTTAATGATTCACAAAGACAGGCAACTAAAGATGCCGGAAGAATTGCAGGTCTAGATGTTAAAAGAATAATTAATGAGCCTACCGCAGCAGCATTAGCTTACGGTCTTGACAAAACACAAGCAGAGCAAAAAATTGTTGTTTATGATTTAGGTGGCGGTACATTTGATGTATCTATAATTGAAATATCTAAGATTGATGGAGAACAACAATTTGAAGTACTTTCTACTAATGGTGATACATTTTTAGGTGGTGAAGATTTTGATCTAAGATTAATTGATCATATAGCTGATGAATTTAAAAAAGATCAAGCTGTTGATTTGAGAAATGACCCGTTAGCTATTCAAAGATTAAAAGAAGCTGCAGAAAAAGCAAAAATAGAATTATCATCAAGTAATCAGACTGATATAAATCTACCTTATGTAACGGCAGATGCTTCTGGTCCAAAACATTTAAATATGAAATTGACTAGAGCAAAACTAGAATCTCTTGTAGAAGATTTAGTTGCTAAAACAATCAAGCCATGTGAAATGGCACTAAAAGATGCAGGCTTAAAAGCAAGTGATATTAATGAAGTTATTCTTGTGGGTGGGCAAACTAGAATGCCTAAGATTCAAGAAGTAGTTCAGGCATTTTTCAAAAAAGAGCCTAAAAAAGAAGTGAATCCAGATGAGGCTGTTGCGATGGGCGCAGCAATTCAAGCTGGTGTTTTAGGTGGAGATGTCAAAGACGTATTGCTTTTAGATGTAACACCATTAACGCTTGGTATTGAAACTATGGGTGGAGTAAGAACGCCGTTGATTGAAAAAAATACAACGATACCAACAAAGAAATCTCAAACGTTTTCTACAGCCGAAGACAATCAACCAGCAGTTACAGTACATGTTCTGCAAGGTGAAAGAGAAATGGCCGCAGGAAATAAATCGTTAGGAAGATTTGATTTATCTGATATACCACCTGCACCAAGAGGAACGCCTCAGATTGATGTAGCATTCGATATAGATGCAAACGGTATACTAAATGTTTCGGCAAAAGATAAAGCAACTGGAAAAGAACAGTCAATCATTATTAAAGCTTCGAGCGGTCTATCAGAAGAAGAAATTCAAAAGATGGTGCAAGATGCTGAAACACATGCTGAAGAAGATAAAAAAGCTAAGGCACTTGTTGATGCAAAAAATAATGCTGAAGCAATGATTCATGCATCTGAAAAATCTGTAAAAGATTTAGGTGATAAAGCAGATAAAGCAGAAGTTGAAAAAGTAAATGATGCAATCAAAGGTCTTCAAGAAGAACTTAAGACAGATGATGCGGAAAAAATTACTGAAAAAACAATGAAGTTAACAGAAGCAGCTGGTAAGATTGCCGAACAAGCTTATAAGGAAGAAGCAGCTAAACAACAAGGCGCTGAAACAACTGAAGGAGAAACCAAGTCAGACGATAATGTCGTAGATGCAGATTTCACCGAAGTTAAAGAAGAAGAAGAAGAAAAAGAAGAAGAGCCTAAGGCAGAAAATAAATAACAATGGCTAAAAACGATTATTACCAAACACTCGGAGTCGGTCGAGAAGCCAATGCTGCTGAAATAAAAAAAGCATACAAAAAACTTGCGATGAAACATCACCCTGATAGAAACCAGGGTGATAAATCATCTGAGGAAAAATTCAAAGAGTTGTCAGAAGCTTACGAAGTTTTAAGTGATGACAATAAAAGACAAACCTACAATCAATTTGGCCACGAAGGAATGGATTCTAGATTCGGCGGTGGCGGCGGAGCTGGTGGATTTTCAGGCGGCGGTGGATTTAACGATATTTTTGGTGATGTTTTCGGAGACATTTTTGGAGGCGGCGGAAGATCACAATCCAGACGGGGTTCTGACCTTGAATATCAAATCGAATTATCTTTAGAAGAAGCTGTAAGCGGAAAAAAAGTTAAAATGAAGATTCCTACCAGTATTAATTGTGTCGATTGTGATGCAACTGGAGCTAAAAATGGAACTGCATTTAGTACCTGCGCCCAATGTAATGGTGTTGGCCAAGTAAGAATGAGTCAAGGATTTTTCTCTGTACAACAACCATGCCCAAGATGCGGTGGCAGAGGTAAAAGTATTGATGAGGCTTGCAATACTTGTTCTGGTGCTGGTAAAACTAATAAAACTAAAAGCTTGTCAGTTGATATTCCAAAAGGTGTTGATACAGGAGATCAAATTCGTCTGAGCGGAGAAGGTGAGGCTGGTGGACAAGGTGCTCCTTCGGGTGACTTATATGTCTCAGTTAGAGTTACAGCACACTCAATATTTGAAAGACAACAGGATGATTTATTATGTGAACTTCCGGTAAATTTTACTTCTGCAACCTTAGGAGACAAAGTAATAATTCCAACCTTAACTGGGAAAGTTGAGTTAAAAATACCTGGCGGAACACAATCTGGAAAACAATTTAGAATTAAAGGGAAAGGAGTAAAGTCTGTAAGATCTAATTCTACAGGTGATTTATATTGTAGAGTTCATATTGAAACACCAGTTAATTTAACTAATGAACAAGAAGATTTGCTGAGACAACTTGACAACTCTTTCAGAAAAGGCAAATCTAAACACATACCTAGAGAACATACTTGGGTAGATAAAATTAAAGATTTTTTAGGTTAACAAATGACTTGTAATATAGCTATAAATGGCTTCTTTGGAAGAATGGGTCAATCAATTCATGCTGAATCCATGACATATAAGTCTGCTAATATCACTCTAGGCTGTGATATCGAAGAAAAAATTAAAAATCACCAAGGTGTTGACGGTGTAATCCTCACATCTGACATCACTTCATCAGATAAATCTTTTGATGTGGTTATTGATTTTTCACTACCAAAACCATCAATAAACACAATAAATGCATGTGTTTCGATCAAAAAGCCAATGACTATTGGAACAACAGGTTTTGACGACAAACAATTATCTATAATTAAAGAGGCATCAAAAATCATACCAATACTCTTAGCTCCGAATATGAGTCAGGGAGTCAATGTAAGCTTAAAATCTTTAGAGACTATGTCAAAAGCGCTCAAAGGCTATGATATTTTGATAAAAGAAGTTCATCATGTAAACAAGGTTGATTCGCCTTCTGGAACGGCTATTAAAATGGCACAAGTTATCTGCAAAGGCTTGAATATTGAGCTTGGCGATGTTCACTCATCAAAATGTCCAATTAAGTTTGAATCCTTAAGAGAGAATACTGAAATAGGTACGCATGAGGTAATATTTACAAGTGATTCCGACTCTATACACGTTAAACATTTAGCTAAAAATAGATCTATATTTGCCAAAGGGGCGATAGAGACATCAATTTGGATTAGTAGTCAGAAACCAGGGCTTTATTCATATCTTGATTATATGGATGACGTCTCATGAGTTATGCTGTTTTATTTCCAGGGCAAGGCTCGCAAAATAAGGGAATGCTGGACCCATACATAAAAGATAGTGTGTTTTCCAAGATAATAGAGCAGTCTTCTGAAATACTAGGTTATAACCTGACTGAAGCGGTGCACGACGAATCTAAACTCAATAATACTCTTTATACGCAACCAATAATGGTAGCTGTTTCTTACGCTATGTGGTGTGTTTGGAAGGAAAGATCATCGGTTTTACCGTCTTATGCGGCAGGACACAGTTTGGGTGAATATACTGCATTAGTGGCAAATGGATTTATTTCTCTTGAAGATTGTCTTAACCTTGTGGTTATTAGGGCAAAATCTATGCTGGAAGCAATGGATGGAATTGAGGGAGGCATGGCAGCTGTAATAGGTCTAAATGCTGAAGATATTCAGTCAGTCTGTAGTGACTTATCCACAGATAAAGAGTTAATTCAGGCAGTGAATTTCAATTCTGAGAAACAAATTGTAGTGGGTGGACACATGAATCTTATCAAAGACTCCGTATCATCATTTAAATTAAAAGGGGCAAAACTTGTCAAAGTCTTGCCTGTTAGCATAGCAGCTCATACTACACTAATGAATAATTGTTCAGATATACTCAATAAATTATTGATTAATATAGATAATATTAATGATAATTTTCTATTTCCAGTCATACATAATGTTGACGCCAAGCCCAAAGATACTAGTGGTGATATAATTAATGCGTTGTGCAAACAGGTAAATAGTCCTGTATTATGGATAAAAACAATAGAAAGTATCCGAGAGATGAATATTACTAATTTTATAGAAATTGGACCAGGCAAAGTTCTTTCTGGACTTAATAAAAGAATCGCTGGTGATATATCCTCGATACCTATTTCTAATTACGAAAATATAAATGTGGCGTTGGAGATGAGTTTAAATGACTGAAGCTAGGATTGCACTTATAACTGGAGCAAACAGAGGAATAGGGTTTGAAATTCTAAAGTCTCTTGCTGTTGCCGGATACACTGTCATTGGTACGTCTAGATCACAAGAAGGTAAGGATATAATTGATAAGGAACTAGCGGCGTCTAACTCTAAAGGTTTTGGCTCTATACTTGATGTCAAAGATAAGGACTCTATTAAAAAGTTTAATAAACAGATTAAAGAAAAACACGGGACTGTGTCGGTTTTAATAAATAATGCTGGAATCACTGCTGATAATTTGATGATCAGAATGAGTGATGATGAATGGAATGATGTTATTGAAACTAATTTGTCATCAATATTTAGGATAACTAAAGAAATTGTTAGGGATATGATGAAACAAAGATATGGCAGAATTATTAACATTGGTTCTGTGGTAGGCTTAAGTGGAAATGCTGGTCAGGTAAATTATTCTTCATCTAAATCAGCACTTTTAGGATTTAGTAAATCTCTCGCAAGAGAAGTAGCTAGTCGGAATATAACGGTTAATACTATTTCTCCAGGATTTATAGATACAGACATGACTAAAAAACTTAAGGAAGAACAAAAGTCTGCGTTGATAAGTTCAATTCCTCTTGGAAGAATGGGTTCAGCGGCTGAATTAGCCAATGTTGTTAAATTTATTGCTTCTGAGGAAGCATCTTATATCACGGGTGAAAATATTAATGTAAATGGTGGTTTATATATGTAAAAACATATATTTTTCTTGTAGAATATTTAAAATATCATCGTAAATAGAATTTAGTCAAAAGGAGACAAAGTACATGAGTAACATAGATGAACGAGTAAAAAGTATTGTAGTTAAGCAATTGAGCGTTAAAGAAGAAGACGTAAAAAATGAATCAAAATTCATTGATGACTTGGGAGCTGACTCTCTAGATACGGTAGAACTCGTAATGGGTCTTGAAGAAGAGTTTGATACTGAAATTCCTGATGAGGAAGCAGAAAAAATTACTAGTGTTCAAGAAGCAATTGATTACGTTACTAAAAACTTAAAGTAAATTAATAATGCAAAAAAGAAGAGTAGTAGTAACTGGCCTAGGGTGTATAACACCCGTAGGTAATAGTGTTGATGAACTTTGGTCTTCGTTAATGTCAGGGAAATCTGGTGTTTCCAATATCTCTGTATTTGATACAGAAAAAATGCCGGTAAAATTCTCAGCTTCAATTAAAGATTTTGATGCCGAAAAATATTTTGATGCCAAGGAACAACGTAAACTAGACCTATTCATGCAATATGGAATGGCTGCTGGCATAGATGCAGTTAATGACTCTAATATAAATAATTCAGATGTTGATACTGAGCGAGTTGGAGTTGCTATTGGTTCTGGGATCGGAGGTCTTCCTAGCATTGAAAATACTCATGACATATTATTGAAGTCAGGCCCCAGAAGAATTTCACCTTTTTTTATTCCTGCTACGATAATTAATATGATAGCGGGTAATTTATCTATTAAATATGGTTACAAAGGACCAAATTTATCAATTGTTACTGCATGTACTACAGGAACACATAATATCGGAGAAGGTTTCCGCCAAATACAATACTCTCATGCAGATGTAATGGTATGTGGTGGCGCAGAGATGGCTACTACACCGCTAGGAATAGGTGGTTTTGCTGCAGCTAGAGCTTTATCTACCAGAAATGATGAACCACAGAAAGCAAGCAGACCTTGGGATACTGGACGAGATGGATTTGTTCTTGGTGACGGAGCCGGAGTACTAGTATTAGAAGAATTAGAACATGCAAAAAGAAGAGGAGCCAAAATATACGCAGAAGTTACAGGATATGGGATGAGTGCAGATGCATATCATATGACATTACCCTCTGAAACAGGCGAAGGAGCCCAAAGATGTATGAAAAATGCATTAAAAGATGGAGGAATTGCTCCTGAAGAAATTGGATATATTAATGCCCATGGAACATCTACTCCTGCTGGAGACGTTGTTGAAGCCAGGGCAATTAAATCAACGTTCAATGAACATGCAAAAAATCTTGTTGTTAATTCTACAAAATCTATGATTGGGCATTTATTGGGAGCCGCTGGTGGTGTAGAAGCGCTAGTAACTGTTTTATCATTAAAAAATCAGAAATTACATCAAACAATCAATGTGGAAAACCAAGAGCCAGAATGTGATTTGGATTTCAACATAAAATCTAGTAAAGACGTGGACATTAAACATGCTCTTAGTAATTCTTTCGGTTTTGGCGGAACTAATGGTTCTCTTATATTTTCAAAGTATGATTAAATACTAGAATGATCAATTCTAAATTTAATATTTTCATAAATAAAAAAACAATCCCTATCAATGATAGAGCTTTTAATTATGGTGATGGTCTTTTTGAAACAATTTTAGTTAAAAATAACAAGATCATTTATCTTAAAGAGCATGTAAAGAGGCTGCACGAAGGGTGTGATATTATTTTTATTAATAAACCAGCCCTCTCATTAATTAAAAAAAATTCTGAGATTTCGATTGGAAATACAAAAAATTGTATTTTAAAAATAATATTATCTCGTGGGGCATGTGATTTTGGCTATCAATACCCAAAAGGTTTAATACCAAATCTATATTTTATTAAAACCAACATCTTCCCTGACAAAGCTAACGGAACGGAGAGGGTAGACATTGCATACTCAAACTACAAACCTTTGGGAGATAATAATTTATCTAAAATTAAACATCTTAACAGACTAGACCAATGTTTAGTTGCAAGCGAATTACAAAATATTAAAAATAATTATGATGATCTAGCTGTAACTCAAGATAACAATATAATAGAAACATTGTCATCAAATTTATTCTTTGTTAAGGAAATAAAAAAACAATATATTTTTGATACTCCGCTTATTAGTAATTTTGGTATAAAAGGTATAATGAGAGAAAAGATTCTTGAATCTCTTAAAAGAAAAGGTTTTAAGATAAATATAAAAAACATAGAAGCGAGTGATATAAAAAAATATACCTCATGCTTTAAAGTTAACTCAATCAAAGGTATTATTTTTATAGATAGAATGGGAAAAAATAAATTCTCAAAGCCAGAGATACTATATAATATACTTAAAAGCTTTATATACTGATATTAGATGCCAAATAAAAAATTTATAGTATTCGAGGGTAATGAAGGAACCGGTAAATCAACGCATATTAAGTTTGCTTCAGATTACCTTACCCAAAAAAAAATTAAACATATAGTAACAAGAGAGCCGGGCGGCACAAGCTTTGGTGAATCAGTAAGATCAATCCTACTTGATAAAAATTCTGACCTAGATTCTTTATCAGAAGCAATGCTATTTTATGCGTCGAGAGTATTTAATTATAATAATATTATTCTAAAAGCGCTTGATGATAACAAATATGTGATTTGCGATAGATTTCATTACTCAACTCTTGTCTATCAAGGTTTAGCTGAAAATAACAAGAGAGTCGTTGAACTCCATAGAGTATTAGATTCCTATTTTTCAGAACATATTTCTTTAATTATTCACCTAGATGCATCAATTGAAACTTGCTTATCAAGAATTAACACAAGAGAAGTGTCTGATAAATTTGAAGAAAAAGGAAAAGATTTCTTGGTGAAAATAAAGTCATCTTATGACCAAGTGTTTTTAAATAATAAAAAAGCCGTAAAGGTTCTTACTGATAGCAGCATGAATGATGTCCAAATGAATATTCAAAAACATCTTGATAAGCTAATAGATGAATAATATAAAAATAAATATTGATCAATTTAAGTTGCAGTATGATTTTTCAAAAAGAAATTATAATATAATTGTACATTCTCCAAATGGTACTGGAAAATATGATTTCATCGAGTCTTTGATTCAAGAATATTATGCCATGAAGAATATTGTCATCCCTGGAGAAGTCATGTCATCTCCTGACATTTATTATATTTCATTACCTATATATGATAAGTCTGGAAATAAAGTTAGGATGTTGACAAATGAAGAGCGCCTGATGTATGAGTTTGGTTTTGAAAATAAATTTGAGAATAACCGAGTTGGAACTGAAATTACTATTGATCAAGTTCGAGACTTAAAAGAATTCACATTTCTATCTCCACACTACCAACATAAGTTCGTAGTAATCAATAATTGTAATTATCTAAACAATCAAGCTTCGGCAGCACTCTTAAAGACTCTTGAGGAAACCAATTGTCCCGCTATTTTTATTTTACTTACGCCAGATCTAGGGCAGATCAGGGATACTATACGAAGCAGATGTCATTGTTTTTCCTATGAATATGATTTTGAAGATAATTCCAAACAATTATTTTTTGACTACTTTTTTTCTAAAAAAATTAAAATTAAAGATTTAATAAAAAACCAAGATTATTTAGAAGGTTATGAAAAAGTTAACGATGAAATAGCGGGACTGATTTCAAATAAAATCAACCCTTTAAGTTTATCGGAAACATGGTCTAAAAGAGGTGCGATATTTTTAGATTATCTAATAGAGATGTTTGCACTATTAATGAAAGGAGATTTTCTCGATAATAGTTCACATCAAAAATTCACTTATATGGAATTACTGAAGAAAATATCAATATCTCCAGAAAGATCCATTGCTATTATTAGGTTACTATATAACTATAAATATGAAATAAGGAGTAATGTTAATAAGAAATTCTTATATGACAACTTATTAATTGTTTTAAATAAGGAATTATATTAACATTTGTTTATGAAAAATGACTCAGATAATAAAATTGTAGAATTGTTTAGGCATGCCAATGTGTCAGCTAAGCTCGTTGAGGTTGCAGACTCTTTTGAGATGAAAAGAGGCGGTCAATTATCTAACTTGCATATTGCTTATGAAACTTGGGGAAAGCTTAATAAAGATCAGTCTAACGTAATTGTCATTTTTACAGGACTTTCTGCAAACTCTCATGTTACTTCGTCCCAGAGTGACCAAATTCCTGGCTGGTGGGAAACCATGGTCGGAGATGGAAAAGCTATAGACACAAGCAAATATCATGTTATCTGTATCAATACATTAGGTAGCTGCTTTGGTTCAACAAGTCCTGTTTCAATTAATAAAAAAACAAATCAGCCTTATAGGTTAACTTTTCCCGAGTTAACAGTTGAGGATATGGCCAATGCGTCTCGTTTACTTTTAAAAAAAATTGGAATTAATAAAATACATATTTTGATAGGCCCATCGTTAGGTGGAATGAAGGCGCTAGCTTTTTCAATATTACACAATACTATTGTTGATAATATGATTCTTATTTCTACAGCTACTCAAGCGTTACCGTTTGCAATAGCGTTGAGATCTCTGCAAAGAGAAGTCATAAGAAAAGATCCTCTCTGGAGCAATGGTTTTTATTCTTATGAAAAACCTCCTTTAAATGGGGTTCGAATTGCAAGAAAGATTGGCATGACATCATATAGATCTGCAAATGAATGGGTGCAAAGATTTGGTAGAAAAAAATCAGTAGAGAATAAAATTAATCAAAATACATTTGGAATTGAAAATACTAGTTTTGAGTTTGAAATCGAGTCATACCTTGAACACCAAGCTGTAAAATTTCAAAATATATTTGATGCAAACTGTTACCTGTATCTTTCACGAGCAATGGATTGGTTTGATGTTGCAAATCTCGGAGAATCTAGCCTTGATGCTTTTTCTAAAATTAATGTTAACAAGGCTCTTGTTTTAGGTGTTGAGACAGATGTCTTGTTTCCACCACAACAACAAAAAGAAATTGCCGAAAACTTATCTCTATCAAATGTGAAAGTTGAATATAAAGAATTAAGCTGTATCCAAGGGCACGATTCTTTCTTAGTTGACATAGGAAGTTTTGCTAAAGAGATTAACGCTTTTATAAAAAATTTATGAGAGTTACTCTAGTCTTAATTGGCCTGCTAGCATTATTTTTTTTTAATAATGCTTATAGCGAAATAAGTGAGTTTAATGGAATTGTATCTAAGGTTTTAGATGGTGACACTATTCATGTTTTGCATGAAAATAAGACAATCAAGATAAGATTGTCTCATATAGATGCCCCGGAACATAAACAAGCCTACGGAATTAAATCTCAAAAATTTCTTGAAGACATGGTGTTAAATAAATCTGTAACAGCCGCATGCAAAATGAAAAATGGTAAGTGGGATAGGGGATTCTATGGTAGACCGATATGCAATATATTTCTTTATGAAACTAACCCTCCGACTTATATCAATGCAAAAATGATTAAAAGTGGAAATGCCTGGGTATATAAACGTGAAAGAAATAATGATTATCTAATTAATTTAGAAAAAGATGCAAAAGAGAATAGGAGAGGGTTATGGAATATTTCCTCCCCCATAGAGCCATGGGTATATAGGAAATCAAAAAAATAATTCTTACTATTTAGTAATAAAGACTATCTATAGGGCATTATTTTTAATAAGCTATTTATTATGCATAATGAATTGGGTCAGAGTTGATGCTTAGAAAATCACTTATATCTTTAATAACCATCATATTTATTGCATCGTGTGCTACGCCTAAGGCAATAGATATTATTCAGGTTAACGACCAAGCAATGACTTGTAATGAATTGAGACTAGCTGTTGAAACAGCAAGCTTAAATGAAGATATAGCTCACTCTAACAAAGGAGTAACAGATGAAAATATACTTTCAGGATTATTTTTTTTCCCGGCATATTTTGTTACTTATGGAACATCAATACATGCGCAATATAATGCATCTGAACGGAAAGATCATCTTTTGAGATTATATAATGGCAAGAATTGCGGAAAACCACGTGGCCCAGAATATCAAAAAATGATATCAGCTACCCTTAAAAAGCTTGAAAATTTAAAACTAGAATATGTTAAAGGCTATATCAACGAAGACGAGTATTTGATTGCAAGAAAGCAGCTTCTCATGGAGTTTGATTAATAACTTTTATAGAAGAGCATTTTTTTGAACAGTATTTAACCCTTTCCCAGTCTTTCTCCCATTTTTTGCGCCACTGAAATTTTCGGTTACATACTGGGCAGAGTTTTTCTGGAAGCTCATTTTTTTTCATTGATTTGAGAGTAATTCTTTAAATATAAAGCTATAGCTATAATCTCATAGATGAGAATAGATATATGATATATCACAGGGAAGGATATTATTTTAGATAACCACTTATATCTTGGAATTGAACCCCACATTATTACAAAAGCTCTTACTCCCGAGTAAACTTTACCTTCTCTAATTACATGCAAGCGTCTCAATAATTCCTTATGGCTTTTCCCAGATAATTTAGTTGCCGCTGACAAATCATTTATATCTAACCAGTTGATATCTTTAACATTTAAGTTTTTATAATGGTTAATTTCTTTAGAGCAAATAGAACATTTATCATTGAATAAGACTTTAATCATTTACTGTAGTATTCTCCTCTATAAATTTTTCAGCTAAAGAAAATATACGCAGTTTTTTTTCTTCTTTCATTTTATCTAATATAACCGTCATCATGCTGAGTCTAGCATTCTCTTTAAAGAATTTTTTATTATTATTAACAAATCTCCAAAACAATCCATCTAAAATATCACACCAAGAACCTTTTTTAAAATTCATCATTTTTATTATGTAATTTGATCCACAGATGTACGGTTTTGTTGCTAAAATCCCACCATCAGCAAATAAACCCATACCATATATATTAGGAGTCATAACCCAGTCGGAAGAATCTACATACATCTCCATAAACCAGTTGTATACGGATTGTGGATGAATCTCGCATAAGTTCATTATGTTAGCCTGAATCATTAATCTCTCTATATGATGGGCGTATGAATGCTTTAGAGTACTCTTGATACTGTAATCTAATGGATATAAGCCTGTCTTACCTTTATACCAACTGTCCTTCATTTTCCTTCCGTTTCCAAAAAAATTTGATTTTTGCATCAAATCACCTTCGGCTTGATAAACGCCTCTCATAAACTCTCTCCAGCCAATAATTTGTCTTATATAACCCTCATGTGAGTTAATTGGAATATCTTTTATACTATTGATTTTTAATATAATATCATTTGGCGTAATTAGTCCAATATTTAGAAGAGGGCTGAGAATAGAATGAAACCAAACAAATGATCTTTCGTCTACCGAGTCCTCATAATCTCCAAATTTAGAGATTTTATTTTTTAGAAAATAATCCAGAGCTTTTATAGCTGATTTTCTTGTTGTGGGGTAGTTAAAATCATCGGAATTTCCATAATGTGATGGGAAGTGCTTCTCAACATAGGCTTTAAGGTCTTTCGTATGATTTGTCTGCTTATGTTGAATATATGGCGGAACTTCTATATTTACTGGTATTTTTCTTCTATTCTCCTTATCAAAAGACCATTTTCCACCTATTGGCTTACCATTATCCATTAAAATCTGTCTTTTTTTTCTACAATTTACATAGAAGTCCGCCATCCTATATTTTGGCTGCTTTTTGACAGGGCAGAGCGCCTTAAATTCACTCTTAGTTGTTATAAACATTGGCGTATCTACAGTGATTAACTCATCAACATGACTTCTAATCTGATTGACTTCTTTCTCAAACCATTTATCTTCTATTTCAAAAATACTTACTCTTTTTACCTTATTATTCTTTATATACTTAATTAAGGATTCTATATAAGTATCTGTTATATCATTATTTATATACTCATAATGTACTTTATAATTTTCTTCTTCTAGTTCATCTTTATATGATCTCATGGAGGATAAAAATAGTATTATTTTTTGCTTATGATGCTTCTGGTAAGTACAGAGGCCCATATCTTCTCTCATAAATATCACTTTTGAGTCTATTTTTTTAAGATACTTTAGAGGGAATAGGTGTGTGCCCAGTGTTATATGTAAATCAGCATTAATCATTATATGTTCGTATAATATATATTATGTCTCATTTATTAATGTAATATTTTATTAATTAATTTATTAATATTATTTGCAGACTTTGTGTTCTCTATATTATAGAACTTATTTAGTATGTCTGCTGACTGCGATTTATATTGAAGAACATATGTTTCATAATCATCGCATATATTCTTGATCATGTCGGTTAACTGGTTATAATCAAGCGCTTCCTTTCCTGGCAACATATCTCTGTAGCTAGTATTAGCGTCATCTATAGGTATAAACGAAACTCCATCATAGTTCCAATAGATGTCATAATCTGGCATACAAAAAAGCTGAGCTCTGTCTAATAAAGCAAAATCAGTGCTTGTTGCAGAATAATCATTCAGCAACACATCAACTTCATTCATAAAGTCATTAACATCAAATAATGGATGGTTATTTAAATCAATATATCTGATTCGATCGGAGTCTTGTAATAAACGATTAGGTTTTATTGCAGTATGAATTGTATAAAAAAAATAGTAATTATTTTCTTTTAACCAATCATTAAATTTATCTTGGCTGAAGTTATCGAGGTCAAATAAGGGTAAATTATACTCATATGGTCTCCATGTAGGAGTATATAATATAATCCTTGAGTCATCATTAACGTCTTTTGCAAAAGATCTGGCAATGGGTTTACTCTTATATTTTTTAGTAACTAGTTCTTTGTCAAAAAATTGATCACACCTAGGAAAGCCAGCTGAAAAAATTTTATCTTGTAAAATATTAAAAGCTTCGGCATATTTAACAGATGAAGCGTCAGATGGAAAATTAATGTAATCAAATTTATTAAGCCTTTCCCGTTGTTCGTCAGGCGAAATTATCCCGTCAACATCATATATTGCAGCTTTAGCAGCACATCCATGAAATGTGCATATCTTTTGTGTGAAGGGATTGTCTAGAATATTGAAAAAGTTTACATAAGCATCCCCGTCATTTATTACAACTTTAGCTCTTAATAGGTTATATATAAGCTTTATAGGATTTTTCAGAGTAATATATTTATATTTTTTTGCAATTAAATGAGATTTAATTAACTTATTTTCTGTATACCAGATTACATTTAAACTATTTTTTTCTGATAAATATTCAAATAAATACCTGGCATTTCCAGAATAAACCTTAGGAGAATTCGAGCTAATTATTACTGTATTATTTTTAGGAACTATATACTTTAAAGGATAAAAAATTAATCCTAGTATGTATTTGATTATGTATTTCACTATATTCAAGTAGCTTATTCCATGCTATGAGATATAAAACAATGTATCTATGATTGTTTTATCAAAGATGTTTCGTCTGCGTCAGCACCATACTTGTATTTGAATCTTTCTGGATCATTTTGCTGCAATAATAAATTTGCTTTTTTATTGGTTTCTCTTACAAAATCTTCAAAGTCATAAGGACTATCAAAACCGTCCACTTTAATTAAAGACTCTCTCTGTAAAATGACATCGTCTAGTCCTCGGCCACTCCACCAAAGATTTTCATTTACAACTTGTCGGTATATAGGAGTTCCGGGTAATGGGCTTAGAATAGAAAATGTAAAGCTATCTGCCCCACTATTCATTGCAAAATCAATTGTTTGTTGCATTTCTTCAAATGTTTCACCAGGATATCCAAGAATCCAGTAAGTATGAACTAACATTCCAGATTTTTTTGCTTGTTCAATCGAAGGATATATTGTTTCTAACGGTAACCTTTTGTTAATTACATCATCTAAAACTCTTTGCACCCCACTCTCACAAGCCAATGTAATTTGATAGCACCCAGAGTCATGCATTTTCTGATACATTTCGTCATGCTTTTTGAAGTGATAATTTACTTTAGTTCCATTGGGTGTACACCATGGTAAACCTAGTTTTTCCAGTGCGTCGCACAATGAATATAAATTCTTTTTATTTGCTGTCAGGGAGTCATCTTGTATGTGTAATTCGCCAATTTTAAAATCACGAACATCGTTAGCAACCTCATCCATTATATGCTCTGTAGTTCTCCATCTTACTTTTTGACCCCACATTTGTGGAGTAGAACAAAATGTACACTTTTCAGGACAACCTCTAGAGCACATTACGCTGAGAACTCTATCAGACTGAGTTTTTGTAGATTGAAAAGCACCTATATCAAAGTAACCTTCCATATTTACAAGATGTCTTGCGGGTCTAGGAAGAAGGTTTAAATCATCAAGTCGAGTTGTCGGGTTAATAGAATATTTTCTATATCCAACTTTTCTAACTAATCCCGGTATATGCGAATAATCTTTTTTATTTATTATACAATCCACAAGATCTGTAAATGGAAACTCACCCTCACCTGTCATGGCCATATCGATATTTTCATCTTCTAAATCATCTAGAACAGTCGATAGCCTTGAATTAATATCACTCATTGAATGTTGATAATCAATTATTGAGCTTGAGATATGATTGCCCCCTAAAATTACTGGGATATTTTTATTAACTCGTTTAGTAACTTTGGCAATATTATGTGCCGATTCAATTAGATTAGAAAAAAGAACGGATACTCCAACAATATCTGGTGAAAAATCAGATATGACAGCAGCAATTTCTTCATCTGTTTGCCCAATCATTACAACATTATGATTTGCATCTAAAGTTTTTCTTGTATTCCAGCCATCTAATGCTGAGTCATATATCTTGACTGTGTGGCCTGCCCTTTGAAGTATGGGAGCAATTAGTAATAGCCCCATAGTAGGTTGTATTCTTGTTATTCCGTCAGTTATGCCTTTTAAATTTGGGCTAACTAATAGTACTCTAGCTTTTTTCATAATTTAAGTAATTGTTACAATATATACATATTATAGTATATCTCATGTTAAAACCTAGAGTTATTCTAAGTATATTAATTATGGTCATATAGATGCTTATTTTCATATTAGATTATGAGATACTTTTTTATTACATGTTTAAATATCAGAGGAAGCAATCCAAACAATACCAGCAAGACTAGAATATTCGAATTAAAACCAACTTCTGTAGTTAATACATTAAGCATCTCTTTCCCAGTGAAAGAAACTAGTATTGTCATTGGTAACATACCAATCTGTGTAACAGCATAAAACACCAAAGTCTTCATAGTTGTCAAACCAAAAGTTAAATTGATAATAAAATATGGAAAGATAGGCGTCATTCTTAACGCATACAAATAATATGCACCATTATCAGTAAATCCTTTGTTAATTTTATTATATTGCTCTTTAAAAGTTTTCTGGAAATAATCTTTGAATAAAAATCTAGATAACAAGAAAGCAAGAGTTGCACCTATAGAGGATGAAAATGAGACTATGGACACGGCATAGTAAATATCAAATAACATTCCAGATAATAAACCTAGAATAAAAGCTACAGGCAATGATATTGACGTTAAAGCAACATAGATAAAGAAGAAATATATTTTTGATTTTACCGGGTTAAGGTCAGAGTAGTTAATAAGAGCTTGTAAATTATTATTAATCCATAGAATAATTTCGTTCTTACCAAGAATAACTGACAAGACAACCATCAAAAAAATTATTATTAAAAATATTAATATTTTAGAGTTAGTTTTTAATATATTTTTAATTAAGATTCACCACTCAAACTTTTACTGTTAATGTTAGTGCTATCTTTTTTGTCACCAAAGTACTCTTCATAAAAAGAACCACTAACCTCTTTTGTGTAAGTATAGTATAGAGTCCTCCTGTTTATGTCTGATTTATTCTTTTTTGATCGATGTGGGCATGCATTGCTAAATAAAACCAAATCCCCGGGGTTGAGCTCTATAAGCTCAAAATCTAAAGCATCCTCTAATTCTTTAAGAAGATCAGGAGTACCGTTCATTTTTGTATTCTGAAGTAAGTCGCTAAAAGACCCTTCATGTTTTCTAGAAACCTCTATTGTTCCATTATCTTTAGTGCATTTATCCAGTGCAACTAATGCGTTTATAAAAAAATCAGTATATTTATACCAGCCCTCCTGATCTATTTTATTCTTGTCATTAAAAATAAAAACACCATCATAATGTGCAAAAAACCCTTCTCCTCCTGGTGGCTTAGCGTTATATTTATCTTTAAATATAAGAAATTTTTCATTAAAGATTTCATGTAATAAATTACTGACTGCAAGGTTTAGTTCTAGTAATTTTTTTCCTTTATCATATAATCTCTCAACTCTTCTCAAGTTACCTTTTTTGTCAGTATAAACTTCAGTGTTTTTTGCATTTTCTATTTCATTGAATATCTGAGGAATACTACTTATGTTGATTGCGTTTTTTATTACACAATATCCTTTGGTTTCAAAATCTTTTTTATAAGCTTCTTTGATATTCATATTATTATTATACCGAGATTTTATTTAAACATCCAAATTATTATCTAACAAAAAATAACTGTTCATTGTTTAGCTTGTAACTCTCGATTAATATTTTTCCATGATCTGATAGTATCCAGTTATAAAAAAGTTTTGATGGAATGTCATTAATATTTGGACACCTTTTCTTATTGACTTGTATGATTCCATACTGATTGAATAAAAGAGAATCGTTTTCAAATAATATTTTATGATTTAATTTATTTTTAAAATTAAGCCATGTTGCTCTATCTGTATAAGTGTAGCCATTCATGCCAATTGCGATATTAATTGTAGACCCCATTCCTTGTCCACTCTCATAATAAAAATTATAGTTATTATTTTTTGGATCAATCTCGGCTGCTTCCCATATTTTAATTTCTGCTTTATGTGTGCCGCTATCATCACCTCTAGAAATGAATCTAATGTTTCCTGAGGAAATATTTTTAAATGCTTCATTTATATTTTTTTCTTTTGCTATATTAAATGGGTCATCTTTAGGGCCAATTACTACAAAATCATTATACATAAGATCCTCTCTATCAACTCCATAGCCTTTTTTAACAAAATCAATTTCATCATCCAAGGAATGAACTATTAATATGTCTGCATTACAGTTTTTAGCATTAACTATTGCCTGTCCTGTCCCATAAGCAACTACTTTAACTTTTATTTTATATAATTTTTCAAATTCAGGTAAAATAAATTTATAAAAACCAGAATCTCTTGTTGAAGTTGTTGACTGAATAATAAGTTCACCTTCATTTTTTTCGCCTGAAAGTGAAAGATTGCTGAATAATGGCAATAACATACATATATAAATTAGTCTAATAAGTAATATTTTTTTCATATTTTAGCTACTTTATTTAATTTACAATTTTCTAATTCATAAACTTCATCTGCCATTTTTTTAGATTGATTTCCGTTTTGTGTAATTAATACTATTTTACTTAAACATGATTTTTCTTTTAACAAGTCTTCGACTAATATTTTATTTTTTGCATCTAAATTACTTGTTGGTTCATCACAAAATATTATATTTGGCTCTATTATCAATGCTCTGACAATTGAAATCATTTGTTGTTGGCCGCCAGATAAATTAAAAGCATATTCTTTGGAAAGATCAGTTAAGTCATATTTAGATAATATGTTTTTAACTTTTGGCAATGCGCTAAATCTAGACATGTTATTGTTCACCATTAATGCATGCAAAAGGTTATCCTCAATACTTCTTCTTAGTAAGACAGGCTTTTGAAAGATAAAGCTGGGCCTTAAATTTTTGCAGTATGTTATGTATCCATTTTCTGGCTGGAGAAAACCAGCCATTAATCGTAACAATGTAGTTTTCCCTGCTCCATTGTCTCCATATATGACGCACATCCCTGTTTTTGAGAGCTTAATATCTATGTCTCGCAATATTTGACGCTTCTTGTATGCGAAAGATACTTTTTTAAAGTTAAGGCTAATATTCTCCATTTCTCTCTAATTCCTTATTTTTAATTAGCGACAAAACTATATTAATTATTAATGCAATTAAAATTAAACTTATACCTAACCCTAGTGCTTTAGCTAGATTACCCCTAGATGTTTCTAGAACTATGCTTGTCGTCATTACTCTTGTTAAATGGTCAATATTACCGCCAACTATTATGATTGCCCCAACCTCTGATAATGCTCTTCCAAGGCCAGCAAGTATGTTTGTCAGCAATTTATATCTTACTTCCCACAATATTGTTTTCATAATAGATGTAAAATTTGCATTAATTGAAAGAAAATAATCTTGGTAATAATTTAAGCAGTTATCAATAGAGTCTTTTGATAAAGATACTATTATCGGTACTACCAGAATTGTTTGAGCTATTATCATTGCAGCTGGTGTATACAATAGCTCTAAATTCCCAAAAGGACCATTATATGAAATTAATATATATAAAATAACACCTACTGCTACTGGCGGTAAACTCATTAAGGAGTTAAATACAATTGTTATAAAATCTTTCCCAACAAATTTCTTTATAGAGAGTAGCGAGGCAATTGGTAGAGATATTGTTATTGATATAATTAATGCAGAAAAAGACACATATAAAGAGAGACCAATTATCTCTAAAAGATATGAATCAAGGGTAAATAATAAATCAAGAGAGTCGTAAAAAATATTATCCATTAGATTATTTCTCCCAGAGAATCTGGGTCATGTCTGCGCTATTAATTTTTACTGGGTTATTTTTTAATCTAAATTGATCAACACTTCGAATTATTTGCTTTAGATCATTTCTGCTTAATGAACAAGCCTTGATAATATTTGACTCTAATCCGCTCCTCTTCATTAGATTATACCAATAAATTGATGCTTCTTGTGCGGATGTGACTTCTAATATTTTAAAAAGAGATTTCATCGTTTTAAGCAAATATTCGTGACCTCTTTTGTCTGTAACACTTATGTCATCTTCGGGTGTATTTAAAATAAAAAACTTACCTAGAGTTAATGCAACAGCATGTCCATGCTGTAAGCCAAACTTTGAACTAATTTTATATGACAACGCATGAGGGGCCGTTGTTTTGGTGATATTTATTGCTTGACCCGAAAGATTTGCTGCTTTTGCCATTGCCGCGCGCGCGTCAGGACTCTTGTTAAACGAATTTATTATATTCTTCTTAATCAATTTAATTGCTCTTGCAGAAATTTTTTTAGACTCAACAGTAGAATTTATTGACCAGTAAGATTCAATAGATTGAGAAAATGCATCGAAAGCTGAAGATGCTCTAAGTTTTTTATTCATACTATTGCTCAGACTCGAGTCTATAAAAGCATAATTAGGCAGCATATTTTTATGAGACACTGAATATTTTTTATTATTAATATAAATTACTGCAAAAGATGTACTTTCGCTACCTGTACCAGATGTAGTTGGTATCGCAATCATTTTTAATTTTGGCTTTTTAAGTTTTATATTATTTCTAATCAATTCGCTGGAATTAGTATTTTGAGAGAGGATATTAATAAGTTTCCCCATATCTATAACACTTCCGCCGCCGATACTTATAATAATTTCTGGTTTAAAATTTTTTAATAAATCTATCCCTTCGTTAACATCTCTAAGTTTGGGATTATTATCAAAACCATGAAATCTTTTTGTTAAGTAATTTTTTGTTATAGGATCTATTAATGATTTAATATCTGATTTTAGGTAAGACTTATTGGCTGTTACAAAAAGTATTTTGGTAGGCTTAAGTTTTTTAACCACACCAAATAATTTATCTCTCAAATTTTGTGTAAAAAAGATTTTCTGTTTCATGTTTTTAAGAAATTCATTAGAGATTTTTTATTTTCTAAAGGTGTTGATTTAGGCCGTCCTAGGTCACTACGTGTTCCATTTGATATCATTACTTCTAAAAAGCTAGTTCCTTTATATTTCTTAACTTTTAAAATAGCTTCTTTCAGCTGCTTTTCATTTTTAGCAGTTAATACATAGTCATAACCCATACTTTTAGCAATATTTTTCATATTAAATTTATGAGCCGTAGTTGGTTGACCACCAACAGATTCATGGGAGCCGTTATTAAAAACAATATGTTTCAAATTATTACATTTTAAAGCCCCATTGGTTGTCAATGACCCCATATGCATAATCATCGAGCCATCTCCATCAAAACAATATACGGATTGCTTCTTTTTCTGTAATGCTATACCTAATGCAATTTGATTTGCATGACCCATGCCTCCAACCGTTAAGAAGTCTCTACTATGGTCCTGATTGTTATTTTTTCTATATTCGTATAGTTCTCTAGATGCAAATCCAGTTGTGGATATTATTACATCTTTATCTCCTACATGACTCATAATTAACTCAATAGCCTTCTCTCTAACTAATGGATAACTTGATTCATTAATATTCTTCAGATTATATTTGTCAAATGTTTCTTTCTCTACAATCAAGGCTACAGGAGAATTACTTTTTCTAGTTTGATTAATAGAATTAGTTATAATATCTTTAATTTTTTCAGGCTTATTTAGTTTATTAATTATTTTGTAAGGTATTTTCATTGCTTTAAGCATATCTAGCATGACACGGCCAGTTTTTTTATGTTGCGGTTCATCTTTTACGCCTGGTTTACCTCTCCAGCCTATAATTAAAAGCATAGGTATCGAATAAACATCTTTATCCGCAAGTGATAATAACGGGTTAATCAAATTACCAAGTCCTGAATTCTGAAGATAGATTGCGGGAACCTTATTTGTTGATAAGTGATAACCAATCGATATTGATAAGGCACTCCCCTCATTTGCAGCAATAATATGATTATTGGTCTTACTATAATCAGAGATATAAAAACATAAATCTTTAAGTAAAGAGTCAGGTACGCCTGTGAAAAAATCAACTCCTTTCTTTTTAAGATGTTCAAAGAATATCTTTGGCTTTATCATTATTTCGTCCCTGGAATTAAGTTAAGTATTTCATTTATAGATATACATTTATCATTAGCTTCGTATGACCTTTTATTGATCAAAATAGATTTAGCAACATCCAGCATGGCTGGATATGCACTGCGTAGCATATGATTTGCATAACACACTATATTAACTCCTCTTTCTTGCCATTCGTCTTCATTAACACTATTGAAACTAGAGGGAACAACCATTAACGGTATTCCATTTTTAAGCAATTTATATTTTTCGCAAAATTCAAATATTTCATCTGGGTTTTTATGCTTACTATGTATCATAATTGCATCAGCTCCAGCATCTATATATTTTTCAGATCGAATTAATGCATCTTCCATTCCAGCCTCCAGAATTAAACTTTCAATTCTTGCAATTATCATAAAGTCATCAGTTACTTGTGATTTTTTTCCCTCAGATATCTTGTGTTGGAAATTCTCAATACTATCTTGTGTTTGCTTCACATCATTTCCAAATAGAGAATTTTTTTTGAGACCAATTTTATCTTCTATAACTACAGCTGAAACCCCTAATCTTTCTAACGACTTGACTGTAAAAGAAAAATGTTCAATTTTTCCACCTGTATCTGCATCAAATATCATAGGCTTGGTTGTAACTTCAAAAATATCATTGACAGTATTCATTCTTGAGGTCATATCAATTGCCTCTATGTCAGGCTTACCTTTTGCTGTTGAGTCAGTTAAGCTGCTTGACCACATTGCATCAAATTCAATAATACGTCCATTTTTCTCAATTCTTGTTTTTTCCGTTATCAGACCTGACAAACCATTATGAGCCTCATTGAGTCTAATTAACGGCTTTGCTTTCAGTAGCCTTTTTAAAAGAGAAAGTCTAATATTCGGTGTCGTTCCAATTTCTTTAATTTTTTTATTTAAAATTGATGATGAAATATTATTCGTATATGGAATCTCTATCAATTTACCTTCCCACTGCTTAAGAGTATTGATTACATCACTTCTTATTTCTTTCTGGGAACCTTCTCTCCAATCATCTCCATGAACCACAAAGTCTGGTTTTAATTTAACAAGGTTTTCTGTATATGAGTGTGCGTGTTGCTGAATGACATTATCTACACCTTTGATTTCAGATATGATCAATTTTCTATTTTCATATGGCATATATGGCAATCGCTTGTAACTTGCAATTGCTGCATCAGTTAATAACCCTACCGTCACTATTCCTAGCTTAGCTGCCTCTTTAATTATGTTAATATGCCCTTCATGGATAAGATCGACACTCATTCCTACGTATACTTTTTTATTCATTATCGCTCTTCTTTGTTAATTTTTTACAGGTTTTTTATTTTTCAAATTATAATATTTTTTCAAGAAAACTTCTCTTTATTTTTTATCTAATATTCTCTTATTCATTATAATTTTATTACATCTCTTAGTTTTTGAAAGTTAGTCGCTTCACCAGAAACAGTGTCAAGAATAACATCAATTTTAGAAAAATACGCGTCAAGATCAGTGGACATATGATTAGCTTCCCAATAGTCATGTAACTCAAAAAGTTCATCCTCGTTATAAGCATTGCATTTTGGTATTTTATTATATAGCGATCTTTTTGAGAGAGAGTTTGATGTGTCATAACAGATAGTAGGCTGGCGAGCATGAAATGATTCATATATTGCTGACGACTTCGGCCCGGATATTGTAAAATCAGAGATGCCTATTGTTTCATATGTTGATAGATTTGTATTATTTACATAAATTATATTTACCACTGACATAACTTTACTCATTAAAGCTTTCAGTTCGTCGTCGCACAAGCTCTCTATGTCTGAATATGATTTTTTACTTTTGAATAGGTAGTAATTCTCCGGATACTTTCTTGATAATGATAAAAGTGACTGAATAAAAATCTTGTAAGATTCAATATTCAACACGGAATACAATCCTGCTGGCGTATCTATATATGAAATTATATTCTTATAATTCTTAATGTTGATACTTTTTATTAAATCTAACTTTATTTTTTTTGAGTTTATTATGCTATCTGAAAAAATTGGACCTATTAAGGATGTATTTTTTATATTATTTTGTAAAGTATTTAGCCATTTGGTAGATATTTTATTTGCCACCAGTTTATCATAATACATATGAGTATAATCATGACAATGACTAACTTTGGGCGAATCTATGTCTCTCAAGATATTTTCTGTTGTAGAAAAATATACGAAAATAGTTTCTGTGTTCATTTTTTGATGAATCACTGATTCTGTAATACTTCTAGTCGTCATGAAACTAATTGCCTTCTTAATGTTATAACGCTTATAAAATATTTGCCATAAAAAATTCTCTTTGAAAAGATAATATAATTCACTTGATGACCAACTTTTTCTGAATATTAGATTTAATATACTGAATCGAAATATAAAATATTCAAGGTATATTTTTAATAAACCCATTTTATCAATTAAAGATGGTAATTTATTAAAATCAAGAACAGCAAACCCATTGCTCTTGTACTCACCTACCCATGGCTCATCTTTCTTTTGAAAATTTATAAAGAGCACTTCATCTTTAACTATTGATTTATTATCTATCACGAATTGATCAGAATTTAAATTCCAACCCTTTAACCCTTCGTCCATATGAATAATATATTTATACTCTACCGAATGACTATTGGGTATTTTTTTACATATAAGAGATTTTTCCAAAAAAATAAATGATTGTGCTGAGAAATATATCTTTTTAAAAATCCCTTTAATTACACTTAATAATATTGCAATTTTTACTATCTTTATTTTCTTGGGAAGCTTACCAAGTTTATTTAATTCCTTATATATTGAATAATCAAAATCTTCTGGCCAAATATACAACGAAGAAAGTATCTGGCTTTTAATTGCTGCAGTTTCTGCATATTTAAAGGACCTTAGTATCTTCTTAGTTTCAAAAATAATTCTTTTCCCATAAACATCTCTTATCTGTTGGTTGATATAGTATTTACCTAAAGATTTAGTAACACGTTCATCTAGCAGTTTATTTAGTAATATCTCTTCTAGAAGAGACGCATTATAGTCCACGAGTCTATAATCACAAGCATCAAGTAAATCTTCTTGGATAATATTCTTCTTAGGGATGGGCGCAGATAGATTTGCATTACTCGCATACTTTTGCATCCAAAAAAAAATTTTTTGGAATCTAGTTTTTCTACAGAATATTAGACTATTCATTAAATTTAAACTTTACAGCAAGATATCTGCTTTTACCAAGCAGTACGGCCACCATCAATGCTTATAATAGCTCCATTCATATAGCTGCTTGCATCACTGCACATATATACTACTGTTGCCTTATATTCATCAATTTCAGCCATTCTTCCCATTGGTATAAGATTACTTATCTTAGATACAAATTCATCAGAATGCCCATTATAAACACCGCCTGGAGCAAGAGCATTGCATCTAACTCCTTTGTTTGCCCAGTAAGTAGAAATATATCTAGTTAAACCTATTAGCCCATGTTTGATAACAGAATAAGTCACTGGCTTTACGTTTTGAGAGTCATCGCTGGTTTTCTTAGAAGCATATAATGTTTGATTAGGAGCTATAATCCCTAGATCTGAAGAAATATTTAATATAACCCCTTTTTTTTGATGCGACATTTCAATACCAAAGTGTTTCACGCATAACATTGAGCCAGTTAAACCCACAGATATCTCGGAATTCCATTGATCAACATTAAAATTTTCAAGCCTAGATGAGTTAATTTTTTCCGCACACTCTTGCTTAGAGTCAATAGCTGCATTATTAATCAAGATACATGGGAATCTATTGAATTCTTCATATATTTTCTTCTTTAAATTGATAATTTCAATTTCGTTTGAAATATCACATTTATATGTCACAAGCTTTTCATTATACTTAGTTTTTAAAATTTTTAGATTAGAGGCCAAGGAAGCACCATCAATATCAATAGCAATAACCGAGGAACCAGCTTCAAGCAGACCTTCGCAATGCTTGATTCCTAGTAACCCAGCACCACCAGTTACGACTGCTAATTTGCCATCAAGCTTATATTGGTCTAATACATTCATTTAAATAAGATAATACACAAAGTAAAGTTATTTATCTCCAAAATACTTCAGTGTCTTCTGAAGAGCCTCCATCTGTATCATTCTTTCCTCTTTATTTGCCTGATTAGTTGTAAAGTTCATCAATTTTTTTTGCAATTCAACTGCTACTGGAGTTTCTCCGTATCCAATATTATTGTCTCTAAAAGCAGGTTCCTGGTGTAGTAGTTTAGATGCGGCGTAAATGCCATCGCCACCAGATTCCATATATTTTTTTCTAAAATCTTCCCATTTAACTCCATGTTGATCACCTATATATTTTGCTGAAAATGTATAAAAGGTATGGTGATAGCCTGGTTTAATTTTCTGAGGCTGTAAAAAAGAAGAGTTATCCAATAATGATAAATATCCATTCCCCATAGCTCTTCGAAGTTCTATAAAACTATTTCCTCTTTCCGTTTGTGCTAATGCAACAGCTGCTGCCATCTGATTCATCCTATAGTTAAAACCAATAATTTCAAATCTTTCCCAGTCAGGGCTTTGCAGCTTATCTCGGTCTACTCTAACTTTTCCACTCGTAGCAGTTAAAGACTTAAAACCAAGACCGCCAAGTTTTCTGATTTTTGCAGCTAATTTCTCGTCATGACAGGTCACTATTCCTCCATCACCGCAGGTGAGTTGTTTACTATTTTCAAAGCTCCAACTACCTACGTCTCCAATTGTTCCTGCTAACCTGCCCTTATCATCTTTTCCAAGATGGCATTGCGCGCAATCTTCTAATATCTTTATATTATGCTTCTTGGCCAAATCTAAGATTGGGTCCATATCACAAACGCCACCATACATATGAGTAACTAATATCACTTTTGTTTTTTCAGTTATTTTAGCCTCAATATCTTCAGGATTCATTAGAAATGTATCAGGGTCTGAGTCAACAAAAACTGGTGTAGCGCCAGTATAGTGTGGAGCTAATCCGCACATTAATGGAGTTAATGCAGGAGTTAAAACCTCATCTCCGGGACCACAGCCCATAGCAAGTAGTGACGCATGCATCGTAGTTGTCCCTGAATTAAAAGTAATAGCATATGGAACGCTGTATGTTTCAGAAAAAAGTTTTTCAAGTCTTGCGCTGAATGCTCCATCTGCACCTGCCTTGAACCCACTCTCGAGAACCTCTTCTAGATATTTTCTTTCATTCCCTTTAAATCTCCAATTTGCCTCAGACATTATAAATCCCCATTTTCATAAATTTAATTCTATTGTTATTTTTTAATATTATTGTAAACATTACTTAAGCGTCTTATTAATTTGATTTTTTTTCCACTCAGCATTTTTCGAGTCATTAATATCTTTAAAATGTTTATTCTCAATTAAACAATCCGATACTTCTTTTCTTGTTCCAAAAGGACCAACTATTTCCAATACTTTTAATAATTTTTTGTAATCTTCTTCATAATCAAGAGTCATTCTTTCGTTAATAATTGAGTCAAGAGGGTCAGTTAGATTAGCAATCTTAATATTTTCTACCTTGTTCATATAACCCCACATCATTTCTGTATCTGTATTGTCTTTGATGTTTTGACAAGCTTTCTTTACAATATTTGCTGTAAGGGAATAACCTACGGTTGCCCCGCCATTTGATGATGATGGAGAAGGAGTTACCATATCAAATCCAGTTAATAATAGTTCATGACTTCGCGTCACTTCATCGCTACAAAAAAATGGATCATCAGCGTCAACAGTATGAAATGATTTTAAGTTATAATGTAAACAACAGTCATCCCATCTTTTTAGTTTATTTATTTCTGACCCACAAAAATAATCAATATTATGTTTTCTAGATAACGCAACTATTTCTTTATCTTCAGCATTGTTAGTTGTACAGATTATAGGTCTCAAGTTAGCATGCTTTGCTCTAGCCATTACATGCTCCACTACAGTTAATTTGCCAAATGGCAAAAAACATTTATTAGGTAATCGAGTTGATTTAGACCTAACTGTTATAAATACATTAATCATATCCTTGTTATTCCTGAACTTTATTATATGAATTTTTTGTCAGTGCTAATAACGAAGCATCATGGCGAACATTATCACTGCTTTTATAATAATCTTTGAGTAATCCTTCTATTTTAAACTTATTTTTTTCCAAACTTTTAATGCACCTAATATTCTCGCGGTATGTTAAAGCAGAAATTCTATTTATATTATAATAATTAAAGAGTTCTTCTACCAATGTACTGAGCACTATATCAAAGATACCTTGTCCCCAATAATTTGGAGAGATAGCAAAACCAATCTCGCATGAATTTCTAGAATGATCGAGCTGATGAGCACTAATACTTCCTACAACTTTTTTATTATCAATTAATTGTATAAACCATATATGACAATTTTCTTTTTTTGTTCTTTCAACTAATTTTTTAAAATAATTTAAGGTTGCTTTTTTATCATCTAGGCAATCATATTCAAGAAACCGATATAACTCTGACTCTTTTGAGTATTCCCACATATCATTAATATATTTTTCATTTAATGCTATTAGACTAATCCTATCATTATGAATTTCTCTGAAAGGTTTAATTCTAGCTGTCATAATTTATTCTCTAGTTTTTTTAATGCGACCCAGAAACCTTCCCCGTCATTTTTATGACCTTGCCATATCTCGGGAATAAATGATTGTCCGGAAAAACTATCTTTTATAATTTTTAAAATATTTTTAAAATCTACGGTACCCTCTCCTATTTGAATACCTTCTCCATCTACACCAGATGCATCAGCAATATGATAATGTTTCACATATTTAGCTATTTTTTTTGTATAATCTAAATGATTCCAATTAAAGTAGTTACATGCCATATGTGAGTGAGATATATCATGACAGATATATAGTTTAGAATTTTTTGAAAATTTTATTATTTCATCTGGATTCATAAATAAGTTTTGATATCTCTGGCCACCAAAATGCCATGGGAAAGGAGCCATATTTTGCGGCAATAGCATTGTATCCTTATGGTTCAACTTACGGAATGAATCTATCAGTAAATTATAATATTTATTTCTCAAATTAATATTGAAAAAATTATTCTTAGTAAAACCACCGCAGTTAATTATTATCATTGGATTTTTTGTTTTAGGAAAAAATTCATTTAGCCTTACAGTCATATCTATTACTTTTTGTAAATTTTTAATAGATAGATCTCTATAAGATTTATTTGTTGAGCAAAGATCAAGCAAATGGTCATTTTCAAATAATTCTGGAGCATGGACTATATGTTCACACTGTCTGTTAGGACTTAAATATTTAGAAATATTTTCATTGAGATCATCATAGCTCATATGAAACTCTACTAACTTAGGCTTAGTTAATTTAAGTAAATTTTTTACATCATGTATTCTTACAGGTATTGCCCATTTTAATTTAAATTTATAGTTTTCTTTTGGCACGACTTTTTTATTAAAATCTGACATGAAAATAGCCTTACCTTTTTTAATTTCATTTACTACTTTTTTACCAATTATTATAGATTTGTACTGAGGACTTAACCCATGACCAGGACTCTTTATATCAATCATATTGGCGGTAACTTTCTGGCCTATTTTTATATTTTTAGTTGCAAATATACTTTTAGATAAATTCTCTCTATTGATTAATTCACCTTGAGATATTTTTCTAGGTTGATTCGTACCCAGGCTAATTTCTAGATTTCTAATAGACTTAACTAAAGCCTTGAATTCTTTTATATCAAGACTAGCCGTGTGATCAGGTCCTTCCATTTCTTTATCTAAGGTTATATGCCTTTCAATAATACATGCTCCTTTTGCGACAGCACACAAAGTTGAATCTGTCCCTCTCTCGTGTCCAGAATATCCAACGGGGATATTATATTTTTGAATCAATCTGTCAATATAGTTCAAATTTATATCTTTAACGGGTGTTGGGTATGTTGAGTTTGTATGTAAAAGAGCAAAATTTATTTTCTTTAGTTTTAAATACTTTACAGTCACTTCTATTTCCTCCTCAGAACTCATCCCTGTTGATAAAATCATAGGTTTTTTTGTTTTTGAAAGATAATCAATTAGGTCAAGATTGGTAAGGTCTGCTGAGGCTAATTTATAAGCAGGAACATTAATTTTTTCAAGCTTATCAACACTTTTTTTATCCCAAGGTGTGCACATAAAGATTATTTTTTTTTGCTTAGCATATTTTGCTAAGTTTTTATAATTAGTAAAACTTAACTCGAATTTCTTTAATAATTTTATAGTATATTGCGTAGAAAGGTCACCGGAAGTCATATCTAACGCTTCTTTAGAATATAATTCATTCATATCTCTCATTTGAAATTTAACGCAGTTTGCTCCAATCTTAACAGACTCATCAATAAGTTTTATAGCATTTTCATAAACACCATTATGGTTCATTCCTATTTCTGCAATAATAAAAACCTGTTTATTTGAACTAATTTTAAAATCAGAAATTATCATAATTTAGCTTTAGTTGTCCAAGACCTTAGTCCATTGTCATCAAAAGTAAAATCTTCAAGAAACAATCCTTTTCTTTTTATTGCCTTAATAAAATCTATTTTATTATGAGTTGGGACATAAAAAAGAAAATATCCTCCATCGCCCGCTCCTAAAAGTTTTCCGCCTATTGCCCCATTTTTAATAGCATAGTCATATATTTTATCTAGTGACAGGTTACTGATTTTTTTAGAAAACATTTTTTTTGCACTCCAGGCCTCACCTAATAAGCTACCAAAACTATCAAGTCTTCCTTGCAATAATCGGGTTTTCATTTTATATGCAATTTCTTTAGATTTTTCAGCATACTTTTTCTGATCATTCTTTTTCATTTGAATTCTTATGTGATCATGTATTTTTCCTGAATCATGATTTTTCCCTGTATAGCATAAAAATAGAGAATCTTCTAATTCATTTTTTATACTATTTGTAATTTTTAACGGATTAACAGTATTATCTTTTTCACTGAATTCAATATAGTTAAAACCTCCAAAGACTGTAGCATATTGGTCTTGCCATCCACCATCCATACTCAAAACAATACGCTCGGAATGAAATGCTAACTCTGCTATTTCATACAAATCTAATTTATTTTTTCTAAAATTATTGAATGCTCCAATCACTGCGCTTACTAAAACTGCTGAGCCACCTAATCCTGATCCAGGCGGAACATCGCTGTAAGTATAGAGATTAAATCCGAAGCTGGGTGCCAGATTAATTAAAACAGCTTTTATAAGATCAAGCTCACCGTTTAATTTTAAGTCAGCCAAATTATTACATTGAACTTCTTGTTTCAAATCATGCGAAGTAATTTTAATAAGACCATCATCTCTTTTTTCAAGAACTGCATGGGTAAACTTATTGATAGTGGCATTAAATACAACACCATTAGCTTTATAAAAATAAGTTGTTAAATCAGTTCCTCCACCTGAAAAAGTTATACGTACTGGTGACTTCGCTTTAGAAATAACCTTGCTAGATTCATTCCAATCAATAGTTTTTTCAGTTACTAAACGTATAAGTTTTTTTGACTTTGATAAAACTGGTATTGCTTTTATTCTTGTATCAAGGAGTTTTAAAATATTTTCTCTCGTATCATCGCCATCTATAAGATATGTAAAATCTTTATTCATTATTTTTAGAATCGATGTATCTAGTTTGTTATGAGCTATTAATCCTCTTCTAATATCTCCATCTGTTACCATACCAATTATTTTTTTTCTGTCTTCTATGAAAATTAGGCCGAGCGCATTAAGATTAATGGATTTTAGTGCATCTTCAATACATGAATCTTTTTTTATACTATAATTATTTTTTTTCATTATTCTTCTCATTTATTAACCTTTGATAATCATCAGGCGTTCCTATATCTATAAATACACCACCATATTCATAAGATTTTATATTAATTGAATCAATCATCTCATTAAATTTATTTTCTAATGAAAAACATTTTTCAGGTATATTTTTAATGAAATTTAAATTATTAAAAATATAGCAGCCAATATTAATACTGGCATCACGGATAGCGCTATCTTTCTTTTTAAACTCTATCACCTTATTATTTTTAATCTTCAAGGTATTGAATCTAGAACAATCTTCTACAACACTGGTCATCATATTAATCTCTAGAGTTGCATTCTCAATAAAATCAATATAGTTAGGCTCAATGTACGTATCCCCATTCATTACCAGGATTCTTTCCTCATCTCGCAAGCCAATCATCGCAATAGCATTCTTAATTGAACCGCCTGTTCCTAAAGCTTGCTCTTCTTTGATAAAATGTATATTTGAATATCCTTTAAAATATTCTTCTATTATATCTGACATATGATGTGTTAGTAAATATATTTGATTCTTCGGCAGATACTTTCTTATCTTTTCAATTTTATGTAAAAGAAAAGGTTTTTTATTTATAGGGGCCATAGGTTTAGGCACATCGCTAACCACATCTCTTAAGCGGGTCCCAAAACCACCAGCTAAAATTAATATTTTAATATTCTCAATATCCATAGATTAATAATTATGTGAATTATCCCCAAAAAACATATTTTTTAATCCATAAAACCATTGTTTGCTAAATATTATTTTAAGTATCTTAAAGTAATACTGGTGAATTGTAACATATCTTTTATATCTATGAGCAATCAACAGTTGATCAAATACTCTATAGAAATAAAATTTAGCAGTTATGCTGTTACTGGTTTCATGGTATTCGCCTAAAATATCATTAATCTTATGAAGCACGAGATAAGGTGATAGTTTTAACCATAAATCATAGTCTTGACTTGACATCAGTCTTTGATCAAAGTCCCCATACTTTGTTAATAACTCTTTTTTTACTATGACAGCAGACGTTGATAAACAGTTTTTAACATATAAGGAAGTTTTTAAGGGATTAGCATGAACACCATTTACAATAGTACTGCTCTCCTTGTTATTTCTTATATAGGTTTCATCATGAATGAATATATTAGACCCAGGGTTAGCTAGAATTGCTTGTTCGCAAATAGCAATCTTTGTTTCATACCATGTGTCATCAGAATCAATAAAGGCAATATATTTATAAATTGATTTTTTAATACCAATGTTTCTTGCGGCACCAGGACCTTTATGTCGGCTAGTGTATAAATATGCAGCTATTCCTTTGGTATGTAATCTTTTGATCTCTGAGTTAATTAAATTAACAGTATTATCCATTGAACCATCGTCAACAAAAATAACCTCAATCTTAAATTTCATGTTCTTCTGAGAAGAAATTGAATCAAATACTCCCTTTATGGTCTCGATAGAATTATAGCAAGGGCATATTATCGATATCATTTTATATTCCGTGTTTTTAACCATTTTGATAAAACATATATTGACAGAATGTTTTCTGAAAAACATGGCTTATTATCGATAATCATTTTTAAATATAGCGGGTAGTTAATATATTTTTCAAGTTTTGATTTTGCCGCCTCTATTGTTTCTTTGATAATTTCTTTATTTTTATCATTTTCTAAAATCTTATTTATAGGCATATTAAAACCAAGCTTATTTCTTTTGGCGAGGTAAGAGATCTCACTATTTTCTATAATATCTCGCAGCACTTGCTTAGATGTAGCATAGTTTTCTTTTTGATTCTCAACATTATTTTCATTAAAGGCATATTCCAGAATTTTATGGTCAAGATATGGGACTCTACCCTCGATAGAGGCTGCCATGGTACATTTATCAAGAATACTTAGCCCGTTATCTAGTAAATAACAGTTAAAATCAATCAATTTCATTTTATTTCTGAATTTTTGCTTTGCTGGTTTTATGTTACGAGTAAAATATTGCTTTAAATTATGCTCAATATTTTTAAGTTTTGAATTATTCATTGTTGAGAGAATATTTAAATTATTACCAGAATAAACAATAGCATATCCAATATATTTGAATTTTAATTGAATAATTTTATGAAAATATTTACTAAATATCTTTATTACCGAAATACTTAACCATGATAATCTGCCGCGGAGAAAATTAGTAAGTCTGGCATAATGCCTTTTATAGCCACCAAATACCTCATCAGCTCCATTTCCAGCTAATAATACAGAAATATTCTCTTGTTTAGCTATCTTCGATAAAGCATATGTGGGTAACATTGATGAGTCATATACAGGTTCGTCTATATATGGTATCAATTCATCTAGAAGACCAAGATGATCTATGTGCGACATATCTTTACGTGAATGTTCTATTCCAAGACTTTGAGAGACTTTTGAGGCATATATGCTATCAGATTGATCTTTATCTTTAAAATCAGCAGTAAAACATCTAAATTTTGAAGATATATCTTTATATTTATAAGTTATAACAGAACTATCAATCCCTCCGCTCAAGAAAGTTCCAACTGGTTGATCTGATACGGCATGTTTTTTTATTGAGCTATTGAGCAGCTTATCAATAGTAATAGAATAGTTGTCTTTCGAAGAACTGTTTGCATGATTGATATCCCAATATTTGTTTATATTAATTTTATTAGCATCAATGTTAATTTCATGTCCAGGCTCAAGTTTATAAATACTTTCATAAATTGTTCGAGGAGTTGGCACATAAGATAAAACTAAATATAAATCAATAGAGTCTTGTGAAATCTTAGGCCTGACAAGTTTTGATTTAATAACGGCATCAAGCGTAGATCCAAAAACGATAGATTGATTAGATATAAAATAATACAAAGGTTTAATCCCAGACCTATCTCTTGCTAACCACGCCGAATTATCTCTATTATCAATAATACAAAATGCAAACATTCCATCAATCATTTCAATACATTTCTTTCCATATCTAATATATAGCTTAAGAAGTACTTCAGTATCTGAGTTTGTTTTGAATGATTCTCCGCCTTTAGTTAAATTATCTTTAAGTGATTGATAATTAAAAATTTCTCCATTCATTATAATAATTACCATATTATCATCAGATATTATTGGCTGCGCGCCATTATGAGTATCTATAATACTTAATCGTCTCATTCCAATTTGAGATTTATCATTAATATGTAGGCCAGAATCATCAGGTCCGCGATGTACCATAGATGAGACCATCTCTTTTAATGTGCTATCTTCTAATTGATTTTTAGAAGAAAAATTTATATGGCCAGTTATTCCACACATTTTATATAATATTTATCCTATGAATAACCGGGTTGTTATCATTAATGATGTTTTTACTACTTAAAACTTTTTTTAACTCAGTAGACCCATATTGCTTAGAGCCAATATTAAGATCATTGTTAGATAATTCGTTGCTATGATTTATAAACTCCATACTAGTATCATTAAGACTAAATCTAAAAGATCCTGAATTCTTTATAAACTGTAGATTCGAATCAAAGTGAAAATAGTTCTTTATTTTATGATCATTTTTTGAATTTGAATTATCGATAACAGCAAATGATTTATCCTCAACTAGTAAATGACGTTCAAAATCAATATTTTTATCAATTCTATTAAAACCTGATGTTTTTAAAATAAGTTTGTATCCAGTTTGTGTTTTTGTCTTTATAGATGAATTACTCGTGGCATAATATTTGTCAGGAAATATTTTCTTTTTCATAGGCATATAAGCATAATCATCAATTAGAAGACTATTATGATATTCAGCATTTCTAGCGTTTGCATGGATATGATTACTCATATAACTAGCTAGACCAGAGTCTACAAGAATTGGACAGCCCATATAATTAACAACAAAATGTAAATAATCAATATGTTCATGATTTTCAATGTTTTCAAAACTATTGCTTTTCCTATATATAATCTCCCAATCAGAGAAAATAATTTTATCCCACATAATGATTATCCTTGTATAAGTGTAGAGCTGAATATTGTTTATTAAAAAAATATTCACTATCAAGCAAGCTAATTAAGTATTTCGGTGGTAAATCAGGAGAAATATCTCCGAATAGACTCAAATGCTTTGATTTTTTTGAATAGAAAAACATAGATTTTTCATATAACGGTTTTAGATGTTTATTTAATAGCTTCGCTATATTTTTTTGTGATCTTTTCTTAGCTAGCTCTGATAAATCATACACCCAGAAATAAACTAACAACTGATAATGTGACGAAAAATCTTTTGTAAATCCATCTTCAATGAAATCATCCAGGTACTCATCCATTAGTTTTGAAAAAGTTTCTATGAGTTTTTCATTTTGAAAAGTAATTGCATAAGATAAGATTCCACGAAAATTATTAATCAAATGATTACCATAAGATGAATTATAAAATTCAAGATTTTTAATTACATATTCAGTCATCTTATCAAGTTGCGATAAAACAATAATGGGAATATCTTTTTCAATTTTATTATAAAAAAATATTATATTTATAAGCCTCTCTGAAACTGTATATGGCTCCCATATTAATTTATCTTTAAGTCTATTATCATTAAGAAATGATGATTGACACCAATATATAATTAAGGATTCAATTTTCTGAATTTCTTCTAGATCAATTCTCTCTTTAGACAAATAATATCTTATCCATATAAATCGATGAAGAGATTCATAGTCCTCGGGATCTTCAAAATTATTTTTTTGAAATATATTTTTATTAATTTTTATATGAAATATTTTTGTTGCTAAAAAAACTTCTAAATTAACCTCGTTACTATCTTTAGGGGTATTTCTTAAGATATTTCTCCATTCCATAGGATCTGGAAATCTGTCAGATATAAAATCTATCTTTCTAAGGTATAAATGCTTATCAGGATAATTCGTTTTAGATAATCTTTTTTTTATTAAATGGACAATCTTATAATATATATGTTTAAGAGTATTAAATATATTAAGATTATTTAAATTATATTTTAAAAAGAATATATATTCTTTATTCATTATATTCTATGACTCAATCCCAGCTTTGTTGATATAACAATAATATGTATACGGTGCATAACTAAGAAAAAGTAAAATTAAACTGAGATCAGAGTAATTAACAGCTAAATATGATAAAGGCAAACACCATATTATATTATATAACATAATAAGTAGAACGGTTTTTGGATGAGAATTTAGTTTAATAGCAAGTTTCTGATATAAGTGTGTACGATGAGCTTCTGTAATATGGCTAATTGAGCTGATTATACTGGAATTCTTGTCTTTAAATTTTGCAACAAACCTAACAATTATTGTATATGTTGTATCAATATAAAATGTAGTCATAAGTATAAACAATGGAATTGTAGAGATCGGTCCGAGAAATAACATATATTTTGTTATGATAATAGCTACATACAATCCAAGCATATAACTGCCGCTGTTACCTAAAAATATCCTAGTTCTTGGATAATTAATTAGGAAAAAAGCTATTAACACTAACGCCAGATCAATTGAGATAAATATAAATCCTAATAGCATTGAACTCAAGACAAAAAATACAGCCTGAATTATTGCCAACTGGTCAATTCCATCCATAAAGTTATATATGTTTATGGTATATGTTGATATAAAAATCAAAATGAAAAGGAAGAGAAAACCATGAAGATGCAGGAAAGATTCATGAGTATCTAAAATCAAGTATACGGAAATAAGTATCTGAATTCCAAATCTTAAGTATTTTTTTAAAGAATACTTATCATCAAGAAATCCTAGAAAACCAATTAATATCAATAAAATACCATAAGCATGAGGTAAAAAAATGATGCTAAAACCTATGATCAACGCAATTCCGCCAGAAGTAGCAATAGCATTTTTATGCATGCCTCTATCTGTTGGCATAGATATTGAAACTGGATATTTAATCAGCATATAACCTACTATAAAAGTAATTAAAGCCGGCAAGATTGTCATGATAGTCATTATTTTTGCGACAGAAACCATTTAAATGTTTGAGAGAAACCTTTTTGCAGAGATATCTTTGGTGCCCAGTCTAAATCTTTTTTTATTTTAGCAACAGAAGTATAGTTTTTCTTCATATCGCCTATTCTATCTGAGCCATACTTAACATTAATTTCATGACCAGAACATCCAATTTTAAATATTTTTATGAGTTGTTTAATCGAAGTTTCTTTACCTGTTCCAACATGATATGTCTTAGGACCATTCTTGTCTTTGATTGATTTATATATTGCATTACATATATCTGAGACATGAACATAATCTCTTGTGACACTTCCATTTCCATTTACTACAATTGGTTTATTACTCAAGATATTATTAATGAATTTTGAAACAATACTTTGTTTGTGCAATGCATAAGGACCATAAGCATTACTAAATCTTAATATAGTAGTGTTTAAATCAAAGACATTAGAATAAGTTTCACAAAAAGTTTCTATTGTTAACTTGCTTGACCCATAAGGTGATATAGGCGCTTTAATATTTGATTCTTTAAGTGGTGGCTTAGTGTCACCAAAAACTGCTCCACTAGATGCAAATATAAATCTTTTAACTTTATTTACTCTAGAAGATTCAAGATAATTATATGCTCCTATTACATTTGTATTAAAACTTTCCAAAGGTTTGCTTATTGAAATATCAACTCCAGACTCTGCCGCTAAATGGACTACATAATCTATATTTCTAGTTATTAATTTTGCAAAATTTATATCAGTTACATCAGCTTTAATTAACTGGACTCTACTCGAAGAATTTTTATATTTCTTTGATGATGAGTGATATTTATATTTTGTAATCAAATCTAAATATCTTGTTGAAGATTTTGAAAAATTATCAACTAGTATGATTTTTTTAATACTTTTTTTCTTAATCAGATGCTCAATCAAATTACTTCCAATAAAACCAAGTCCGCCTGTAATTAATATTTTCATTACCATGTGCTCTTGGGTAGAATTATTTTTTTATCAATATTTTTAATATGTTTTTTTATAAACATAGCTATCTCTATAATTATGTCATCAGTTAAAAGGGCTGGCTTTAAACCTAATTTCTTCATTTTTTTATTTTTAGCATTATAATAATGTTTTTCACTTTCAATTCTAGGGTTCTTAATCTTTTTAATCTTTACATTTATATCAATCTTTTTAAGAGCTTTCTTTACCTTGTCAGCTAATTCGTTTACTGAGAATTGCTCGGTAAATTGATTGTAGATCTCTAGGTTACCTTTTTTGGCTGGATTCTTTAAAGCAATATTTACACATTTTACTGTATCAATAAGATTGATATAGCCTCTGATTTGCTTACCTGACCCATAAACAGTTAATGGTATTCCTGCTACAGCTTGCACAATAAATCTGTTCAAGACTGTTCCAAATAAATCATCGTATGAAAAGTCAGGATACAGGTTTTCATTATCTATGGTTTTGTTGGATTTTAATCCATAAACAGGTCCCTGCATTAAATCCGTTACTCTTAATCCGTATAGCCTTACATAAAACCATAATAAATCTGTATCCATAATTTTAGAGGTATGATACAAACTTGATGCTTGTCTTGGATACAGAAACTTTTGCTTTCTTTTGTTATGCAAAACATCAATCCAGCCTTCTTCTATGTCAATATTGGGTGTTCCGTATTCTCCCATAGTGCCTAATTTAATTACATGGCAATCTTCCTTATAATCCTTTATACAAGAAATTAGATTAAATGTACTTTGTAAATTATTCTGTAGTGTCTTCCAGCCTTCTTTGTGCCCAAACATTGAGTATGGAGCAGAAGGTAGTTCTGCATAATGTATAACTGCATCTGGCTTAAATTTTTTAAAGACCTTACTGAATTTAGAGTGATCAGCACAATCAATATCTTTGAAAGAAATGCTGTTATTTTTATTTTTTAATAATTTTATTCTTTTACTTACTACATCATTCTCTACTAGAGGCGCTCTTTTATACTGTTTGAGTAGTTTCTTTTTTGTAAAATTATCTATAAGTAGGATGTCATGATTTTGAGATGCCAAATCTACAGATGTTGGCCACCCTAAATACCCATCTGCCCCTAGAATCATTATTTTCATTTCAACTCTTTTGATAAGAATGACTTATAGTTATATTTTTTTAAAAATTCAACATACCATTCAATTGTTTTTCTGAGACCATCCTCTAATGTGTGTGACGGGGTCCATTTAAAATATTTTTTAATTTTATTATGTGTCATAAACTGATTTTTAATCTCTCCAAATGATTTTTTATTCTTAAATTTAGGAGCTATTTTCAAGTAATTATCCAAATTATCAGTTAGGCTACATATTTTTTTTACTATGTCCTTAACTTTATATCCTGTGCCTGTACCTGCGTTAAAAACTTCCCCTCTTAATAATTTATTTTTTGATAAATTATATGCAAGACACAAGTATAAGTCGCAGACATCATCAACATATAAAAAGTCTCTCATATTTAAACCATTGCTTCTAGGGATAAATTTCCTATAATTAAAACATGACAATATGCAGTCTGGTATTAAGGCAGTAAAGTTTAACTGGCCCGGCCCATAGATATTAGTAAATCTAGTTATGATTATTGGCATTTTAAACATATCAGATGCATATGACTTTGAAATCATGTCACCGGTCGCCTTAGACACATCATAGGGATACTTGGCTCTAAGATCATAGTCTTCTTGATATGGAAGTTTGCTTTGCTTGTAATGACCGTACGCTTTATCAGAAGAAGCAACAATAATAGATTTTATAGATTTTTGTTTTCGTAAAACTTCTAGCAAATTATATGTTCCTTTGATATTACTTTCAAATGTCATAAATGGATTGACAGCGGCGATATTAACATCCACTTGAGCTGCTAAATGAATGCATACATCAATTTTATATTTCATAAGAATTTTATCTAACTTTCCATAATTACTTATATCTAAATAATGGATCTCCATAAGATTTTTAATTTTATAATGCTCCAATACACTGTTTTTACTTTTATCGTTTGTTATGCCAATTACATTTGCATCTAAGGACACTAACAGCTTCCCTAGGTTAGAACCAATAAACCCATTTATCCCAGTAATAAGCACCGTCTTATTTTTCCAGTATGATTGACTAGAGTATTTTTTTGATATTTTCTTCTGCATTATTTAATTCTGCTAATGTATTAATTGTTATATGTATTCCTTGATGTTGATAACATTTTAAATCATTCTCTTTTATAAGAGAATCTATTAAACTCAATAAATCATTATGTTTCAACAAACTATCTTTAAATTTAGAAGGGATGTAATAATTCCCTATATTCATGACTTCTTCTAACACAGGTTTTTCTTTGAAACTTAAAACCTCATTATTTTCATCTATCTTCATAACTCCAAATGGAATTACTATTGGATATGAAGAAATTATAACACTATCAGAATTCATTTGATGAAAAGTAATAAATTCATCAATATTTATATCTGAAATTGTATCCCCATAGTTTAATATAATGTCACCATCAATATATTCTAAGCACTTTTGAATACGAGAAAGTATATCTGTATCGCCAGAGTTAACAATTCTATAGTCTAAATCATTAAACTCTTCAGTCATATATTCTTCAATTTTATTAGACTTATAGCCTGTCGCAATGACATAGTTGGTAATGTTATATTTTTTTAAGTGCTCAATAATATAATAAAGTATTGGCTTCTCCCTTATCTTGATGAGTGGTTTTGGTATTTCTTCAGTAATCGGACGGAGTCGTTGACCTTCTCCTCCACACAATATAATTGCGGTAATTTTTTTTTTAGTTATCTCAAGATTCATCTATATAATAGCTGATGACATTTCTGGTCCATCAACTAATTCCTCAATCGAAAGTTTTATATTTCTTTTATTCAAAATATTTTCAGATAAATCCTCGATATTTCTAGCTATATAATCATTATTTATTATCGAGTTATTCATAGTATTATTAGTTAATCCGCAGTATATTGGCTCATAAATAAAATATGGAGTTTTCATTATTAGAGACTCATACACACTTGTTCCCAGATATCCCACTACTATACTAGATTTAGATATAGCTTCATAACCAAATCCTTGAATAAATTCAACATTATCTACATTGTTCTTAATAAAATAGTCTTGTAAAAACTTAATATCATTCATATTAGGACCAGGTTTAATTTTAACTGCAATCTTATCAATCTTCATTAATTTTAAGCAGTTAATGACATCAAAAATATACCTGTTCTTCATGTCCCATCTATAATTTGGATTCATTGCGTCTGGAACGGGCATCATAATTACAGCATCATATATTGTTTTAGGCTTAACTTTATTTGATAAATAAGACAGTAATGGAGCTTTAATAAATACTCTATTGAATTTCGGATAAACATTTCCGACCATTTCATGGTTCAAGGAGCCCATGGTTGCATAATTTTTAACTAAAGGAGATGTTCCATCTTCTTTAATTCTAATTTGATCAACATCAAGAAACATAGGATATCCATCAAGAACTGTAACTGTTTCAATTTTAGATTTTGAAGTAACTTGCATTAGCATGTTATAAGCAGCATAGCCACCATCATCAGGTATTATTACCTTTGATGGCTTATAATAATTAATTAGATTTTCCATAACAAAATATTGTTGCTCAAGAACTTTGATAGATGCATTATATTCTATTGAAATAATATCTTGGATTAATGTAAGAAGATTATAAGAATCATTAGGCTCAATATTATATTTATCTAACAATGACTGGATGGCATCAGTATTGATGCTAACTGGCTTAGGCGTCTCACCATCATTTTTTTTGTCAATATCTTTATAATAGAAAGAATTAAATATATTTAAACTATTTTGATATAAATAGTTCTTATTCTTTTGCCCTAAATATGTCCAGTCTGGAAACACTATTGTCCTATTTCTCATCAAACCAATAAAAGGTTTTTGTAGAAATCTAAATATAGGACTGTATTTATTTACACTAACCTTTTTTATGGCGGCTCTTTTTTTTATGGATCTATCAAGATCTTCACTATATATTTGCTCAGATATAAATTTTATATTTTTTTTAAAAATATTAAAAATCTTGTCAAGGAATTTAGGATAATTACAAGGTACTTCAATAGTCTTGTATACTTTTGCTAATTCAGAAAAAGAATAATAAAATTTAATTATATTTGAGATCATGAGAGCAGTACGCTTCTCTAACACCATACCAGAAGAATACTGTGATGTATGAATATCTACATTATCTAAATTTCTATACCATGATCTAGCTATAGCAATTGGTAAATTTGTTAGATTACTCGGAATACCATTGAAAAAATATTTAATATCAACTTTCGAATGTAAAATTATAGAGTAATCGAGCGCATACTTATCTTTCTCTTTATTGTCTATGTTAAGATTTTTGTCATCTATAGATGCAATGAGTATGGCTGTTTTTTGTAACACTGATGAATTATATTGTAATCATTTCTTAATTTCTACAACATTATCCCTAGGTGTCATTGACGCCCCTATCGAGTCTTGCAGTAATTCTTTTATATCTGACTTACTTGTATTTGAATTAATTTCTTTAAATTTTTCTAGATAAGCACTAACTTCTTCATAGCTTAATTTTTCTTCTGTCGCAGACATTATATGTGTATGAATTGTACGATTAACATTGTCACCAATTAGTAATTCTTCATATAGTTTTTCACCTTCACGAAGTCCTGTTATTTCTATTTCAATGTCTCCTAAAGAATTTTTTTCATTCTTTATTTCATAACCTGATAGTTCAATCATCTGCTTAGCTAGACTTAAAATATTAACAGGTCTTCCCATTTCAAGAACAAATACATCACCACCTTTACTGAGTGAGCCAGCTTGAATTACAAGTTCTGATGCTTCTTCTATCGTCATAAAATATCTTATTACTTTTGGATCAGTGACGGTTACCGGTCCACCATGTTTAATTTGTCTTCTAAAAAGTGGAACAACTGAACCAGATGTGTCTAAAACATTACCAAATCTCACCATACAAAACTTTGTTCGACAAACACTAGGAGGCATCTGATCAACCAGGTCTTGCAATGATTGTAATATTATTTCAGCAAATCTTTTTGTTGCTCCCATTATATTTGTTGGCCTAACCGCTTTATCACTAGAAATTAAAACAAAGTTTTCAACATTATTCTTATATGATATTACCGCCAAGTTATGAGTCCCTAAAATATTAGTTTTAATTGCAGCTACTGGATTTTGTTCAACCAATGGAACATGTTTATTTGCAGCAGCATGATAAACCGTATCGATATTATTATTTTTGAAAACCGAAGACATGAATTCCTTATCACCTATTGATCCTTGATATGAATAAACAGGCAGGTCAAGATTATATTTCTTCTTGATTTCTGATATTTCCTGCATTATTTCATAAAGAAAATATTCAGATTGTTCAACTAAAATTAATGATTTAGGATTTAGCAAAATTATTTGTTTAGTGAGCTCAGAACCTATGGATCCACCACAACCGGTAATCAAGACTTCTTTTTTATCTATACATGATTTTAATAAATATGGATCTGGCTTAACTGCCTCTCTGCCAAGTAAATCTTCAATTTCAATCTTTTGAATATCCTGTTCATTAATAATTCCTTTTGCTATTTTATTTAAGTCAGGAATCTTTCTTAAAATTGAACGGTAAGGGTTAAGATCCGAGGTAATAAAGTTCTTGATTGAGCCCGAGTTTTCAGGGATAAGAATAATTTCATTAATATTCAGTTTGTCTATTATCTTTTCAAGATCACCTACCATGAATACTGGGATTTCACTTATACTTGTTTTTTTAAGTTTAATGTCTTTGGATATAAATCCAGATATATTAAAATCTTTAGTATTTTTTAAAATGTCACTAACTTTTTGAGAACTATCATTAATACCATATATGAGAATATTTTTTTGATTTCTAAACTTTTCATCTAATAAATAACTTCTTGCTATAAACCTAGTAAAAAACATAAATCCCGTTAGCAATATAAAATAGATTAAAATTACTGATCTTGGTACTGGCAAAATTAAGTAATACATTATCAAGCTAGAAAGTAATGAAGAAAGAGCTGTTGCCTTAATAATTTTTATATAAGTCTCAAGGGAGATATATCTTATTATTGATCTATATAGTCTCGAGTAAACAAAAACAGGAATGGCTACTATTACTAGTATGGCATAAGCTAATAGAAGATCTTCTAATCGAGCATTAGTTAAAGCATAGGTTTCATTAAACCAAAAGACTTCGCCAGCACGCATCATAAGCGCTAACCAAAATACAAGAAAGACCACCATGATATCTCCGGAAATCATTATTGATCTTTTGATGTTTCTTGGTAATTTAATTAAGAAATCTCTCATAGACTGATAATACTGCATTATTTACTTCATTGGTACTGAGTTAGGGTTTATTTCACTTTTATTGTTATTTTTTTGAAAATATATAAGCCAAACTGATAGTCCTAAAAATAACATTATAATCTTGGATATTTGTGGTGGATAATGGAACGTTGCAAGGTAAAAAGTAATCGGGATATAGAGTATATAAGAGTGTTTCTTAAACAAAAGGATGACAGGATATATAAAATATATTAATGATAAAGCTAATGTTCCAAATATTCCATATTGCTCAAAATATGTAAGAATATAAAAATCAGAAGAGAGTCCCATATAAAACTGGTCTGCACTTTTAATGTCTGGTGCTCCGAAAGCAGTTTCGGCAAGTTGATTAGAATGTAAGAATGAATATGTAATTCCTTTTCCAAAAAAAATTTCCAAAGGGTTCGTTGAAAAATATGTATAAACTCGCATGAGAGGGCCAGCCTGATTTATATGTACACTACCATCTCCACCATTTACACCTGGTTGATAATCCAAGGTGTTGGTTATAAGGATAAAATATCCTTGAATAGATCCAACAAATTTTTGAACATAGAGATAATCGTTAGACAAACTTGACACAAGGTACTCATTCAAACTATAAAGCCAAAATGCTAATAGCGTTATCATTGTACTAGCCAAGAAAAATAGTAAATATCTTCTTGTTACTATTAAATACAAAAATACTAATAAAATTAGCACTAATATTGCAGTTTTAGATGTAGACAGAAAAATACATAGAAGACTAAGGTATGCCCAAAGTTTTTGTTTTGAGTGCAGCATTAACGCTAAGGTCATAATATGAAATATCCCTAATATTTGAGGTGATCCAATAAGACCCCATATTCTATATACCCCGAAACTCTTAACTCCAATTTGATTAGATGTTACAACTCCACTATTAAAATATAAGCTTTCAAAGAATGTTCTGTAGCCACTTAATGAAAAAAATTGTTCAAAAAGAGTATATGCAATAGCTATTTTTGATAATAATACAAATTTTTCAATAATCTTCTCTCTTTCATATAATGCTAATGGAAAGAATAATAATGGCAGAAAGTACCCCACAGTAGACAGCCTAAATTCTTGTATACCAAACAATAATGAATCAAAAACTGATATATCAACCTCAAAAGGTCTTAAAAAAACTATACTAAAGTTATAAATAAATAAATATAGAATAAAGAGAATAAAAAACTTAGAATTATTAGTCAGCCTAGCTTTATTTTCCATCATGTATATTATAGAAAATAGTAGCCCAAATAATAATAATGCTGTCTCAATAATGATGTAAGGTCTTTTGTCGAATGTTTTGAGTAATATACCGAACAATACAATAGAAGATGTCACAAATAGGTATCTATAATAATCAAAAGTATAGTTTTTAATAGTAATCATAGTAACCCTTTAGTTTTCTTGTCAAATCATTAATATTATCTGTTGCAATCACTTCTGATCTCTTTAGCAGATAATTGTTTGTATTTATATCATTAAATCCTTTTTTACTACAGACTGCCCACTCATAACCAATATCTGAAATTATGCTCAATGTATCATTATTATAAGATCCATGCGGATAACTTACGGCAGTAATTTTTTTCTTGGTAATATCTTCTATTATTACTTTGCCATCATTCAATTCAGAATATTGCTTTCTAATGTCAAGATCACCCAGTCTTAAGTGATTTAAACCATGCGCGCCAATGTTACATTTCTCCAACTTTGCAATTTCACTAATATCCTCAACTGACAAGTAATTATCCTTACCGATCATTCCAGCAGTAATAAACAGACTGAATGGGATTCCATAGTTATCAAGAATATTAACAGCATCAATTGTATCCTTATAGCCATCGTCTATGGATAATGATACCGACATGCTTTTGTTAGAAAAATTATTAAATTCAGTCAGCTCATAGTTATCATACAAATATTTTATATGATCATTAAATTTAGAAATATTTATACTTATTCCATACGTATCATGTGAAAGCTTAGAGCCAAAAGCATGATATATAAGACACCTATTACCCAGACTACAATGTTTTTTATATCCATGGTAATAGATATTTCCGCAATAATCTCTTATCAAGCATTTCATTTTATTCATTTATAAATTCCATAGCATTTAATTCATTCATATGATTCACTGGAAATAGTAGGATTCTAGATAATTTAACATTCTTTAGCTTATGAGACTCAATTTTAGGCAATGATGGCCATTTAATAATATTAATATTATTTGCTATACCCCACTTTGTCCATTTATCATAAACTCTTTGGTCATTGAATATACAAGGGAATGCATATGGGCATATACTTGATTTTATATCAAGCATTTCTAATTCTGAATGACCCAAGTATCTTTGCCAAAAATTATAATTGTTTCTCCTTATTCTACAAATCCTTTCCTTGTCTTTTTGTTGCGCTAAATATATTTTATATGAGAAATAGTCTATAGGTTCAATATTGTCATAAACACTTTTAGAGTCATCTGGCATATTTTTGGGATTTTTATTATTCCGACCAAAGAATCTAAAAGAATACTTAAACTCAGAAAAGTTTAAAAATCTTTTTTGAAATCTCTTCTTTAAATCAATATTATTATTAAATTTTAAAAAAGACCCACTTAAGACAGGTAGAACTTTTCTCAGACTATTAAAAGATATATCTCCTAGATTACCAAAATCAATATTTTCATATTTTCCATGTAAAGAATGAGCGTTATCCTCTATGATTATGCATTCATATTTTGATTTTAGTTTTAATAAAGAAGTCCAGTCAGATGGCACTCCAAAATAATTTACAACCAAGACAATGGAAAGATCGTTTCTGATATTATCTTCAATAAAATTAATATCTGGATTAAGATGCTCATCAACGCTATAAAATATTACTGGGATATTAAAATTACTTATCACCGGGATTATTTCTGAGCATATAAAGTCTGGTAATAGTATTTTTTTTATTTTTCTTGGGTTTTTTAATAACGCATCTATAGAAATATTAAGCGAAGATCTTGCAGAGTTTAATATATACGAATTACCGTTACTGTCATTATTAGAGAATAATGACTTTATTAAAGTTGTGTAACTGAATATTGGCTGTAATGTAATTTTATTCTTCAAGTTAACTATGCGTGTCTATTAATTCTTCTAGTTTTTTAATGTCTGTAATATTGGCCATATCAATATTTTTCATAGAATTATCCTGCAGCAGAACTACACTATCAGCCATTTTTAACGAAGAGAGCCTGTGAGTGATCATTATAATGGTGATCAATGGATATTCTTTTCGGATAGCATTGATTATCTGGCTTTCAGTTTTACTATCTAATTCGTTAGTAGATTCATCTAGAATTAGAATTTTTGGTTTTAGGTATAAAGCTCTAGCAATTCCTATCCTCTGTCGTTGTCCTCCACTAAGTTTAATACCTCTATCACCAATATTGCTATCAATACCATCATTAAGAGTACTCACTAAGCTAGTTAACCTCAAGATTTCAATAATTTTAACAAGATAAGCGTGATCAACAGAATTATTCTCTATGCCAAGAGCAATATTTGACGATAAAGAACCTTCTTGCAAGTTTACTGTTTGAGGCACGTAACCTACTATTTTATTAAATGAACTTCTATTTTCATCTGTTAGGGTAAGATTATCAATTTTTATTTCACCAGACTGTGGTTTATAAAAACCAAGTAACATATCAATTAATGTAGTTTTACCTTGTCCTGTTGGGCCTATTATAGATGTCATTGACTTTGCTTTAATTTTAAATGTTAAATTCTTAATAAAAGAATTTTTCTCAGGGTAACCAAAAGTAATATTATTGAAAGAAATTTCATTCTTAAGATTAAACTCAATTATCTTGGGTTTTCCAATAATATTAGGGGCATCATTAGCTGTAAATATATCTTCTAAGAGATTAAACACAGGGAGGTATAATTTATATATATTTATATTTGTATAAACATTCTGAAGCATTGGTACTGCTCTATAAGCAGCTAATATAAAAACAGCCATTACAGGAAAATGTATAGCTAGCGGACTATCAATAAATATTAAATAAATAATTGATGAGAAGATAATGCTAAACATTATTATTTCTAAAATATACTTAGGAATTGATGATAGGTAACTAATTCTTGCATCCACTAATGCAAAATCTTTAGCTGATTCTGAAAAATTTTTAAGATAGTAATCTTCTAATGAATAAAATTTAACTTCTTTTAGAGAGTTAAAAGCATCTCGTGTTATTTTGAATCTATGATCATTAAGAACGAGTCTTTCCTCTCCACCTTTTTTAACAATGCCAGCAAAATTTTTATATATTATTATATATATAATTGTCAATATAAAAAATGAACTTAAAAATATTTGATAATCAATTATAATTAATAATATAGAAATAAAAACTATAATAATAGATTTTGATATTATCTGGATTAATGGAAATATTATGCCACTACCAAGAGATGATGCATCCTCTAAAACATGTTTGGTTATAACTCCTGGCGACGCGTTTACAAAAGACGCATATGGTCTATTTAAATAGTATCTTAACGTAGATGAAGCCACACTATGCTCTACTCTTGCTATAAAATACAATGTTCTACGAAGTGAAAATATATTAAATAAATTTATGAAGGTAAATATAGATAGAACAGAAACTCCTATCAATACCTTAGACTCTCTTGGATCTAAATCTAAATACATTATTATTTCTAATATATATGTATTATTTATGACGTAATTAGGGTCTGATATTATATTTATAAATGGAATAATTGAGGCAATACCTAATATCTCAAATACGCCAGATATTAATAAGATAAAAAATATAGCATATAAGGATCTTGCCTCTCTTGGCTGCAAGATATTTTTTAATCTGGTAAATGGATTTCTTGTAAAGATATTCATGCTGGAAAAAATGTTGTCAGTAGATATTTTTACTAAAGCTTTCTACGATAAAAAGTAGTGATTATAAAAATATATAATAGAGAAATAAATACACCTAAGACCGCCCCAAGAAATACAATAAGTTTTCTTTTTGGGCTATATCTATCAGCTGTAGGCAATGCTTTTTGATCAATCTGAGCTGCTACAACTGCCTCTGGATCAACTTTAATAATATTTAAAGCAGCAACTTGTTGCTGAAGTACTCTTAGACCCGGTACAAATGATGCCTCAGATTTTCTTTCTGACAAGGTTTCAATTTCAACTTTAAGAGCTTTTGACCCATATAGATATAATGGACTATTATTATGAACATTGTCATCACTCATAATCACACTTTGTTGATTAGTAGTATTGATTTTCATTTCAATAATATTTAGTTTTTCTGCAATAACTAAAGCTTCTTCTAGCTGCACTATTCTGTCTTGCGTAATACGTCTAGCAAGGTTAATTTTTGAATCTACTTGACTCTGTACTGAGTCACGTTTATTTGACAGGAGTTTGTTTGCACCACTTATAAGTTCCCGTGAAGTTTTCATAATTACATAATCAATATAAAGATTTAGAGCATCCGCTGCTTCATTAGAGTCATGATGTAAAAGGCTAACAGTTAAGAATTTTTCTCCTCTAACATCTCTTGATAATATTTTTGATTGTAACGTGAATATCAAATTTCTATGAAAATTTTCAAAATATTTTTCAGGGTTTTCGGCAATATACTTGTCAAATATTCCGTTATTAAAAAAGAAGTCTCTTTGATACTTTCTTGACTGAGCATTAACCATAAATATATTATAGACCTCACTTGGCTTGATTATCTGTGCTTGTGTCAAGCTTTTACCATTCTTATCTATAATATTCAGCGCATTAATATCTTTTTCTTGCGATGGTATTATATAAATAGAAGTTTTATATATTTCTGGGCTAATGGTTTTGTTAAACGCATATGTAATTGAAGTCAATAAAGAAACCAGGATGATTCCTATTATTATTTTTTTTCTTTCCATTACAACATCAAGAAAATTATTTATATTATGTTCTGTCATATTAAGTCTCTTAATTATACATTTATTCTTATAAATTACTAAATATTTTGCGCTCTTTTATAATCATCATGGTTCCCAATATCAATCCATGACTCATGTAATGGAAAAACTGAGACTTTATTTTCTTTAACATACAAACTTATAAGATCAGTCATGTCAATTTTACCCTTATCTTTCATTTTTTTGACAACCTCTTGATCAATTATATATATTCCAGCATTTATCAAATAACGATTTACTGGCTTTTCTTCAATGCTTGAAACTTTATGATTTTTTACCTTAACAACTCCAAAGGGCACAGATGATATGTAGTCAGCAACACAAAGGGTGATCAGAGATTTTGACTTATTGTGGTAATCTAATAAATCATCATAATTAACATTAGTAATTACATCTCCATTGATTACGATTACTGGAGCAATTTGTTTGTTTTTTTTAATTAATGACAGGCATCCAGCTGTTCCCAAAGGCTTTGTTTCTTTCAAAAAATTTACTATACCTTTGTATTTATTTTTTTTAAAAAACTTTATTATCATTTCAGACTTATATCTAACAGAAACAGATATATTTGAAAAACCTGAGTTAATAAATCTATCTACAGTCATGCTAATAATAGGTTTGTTGTTTATTTTCAACAATGGCTTAGGTGTATTTATCGTTAATGGCATAAGTCTTCTACCTTCACCACCCGCCATAATAATAACTTGGTTTTCTTTGTTTCTCTTTTTTAGATCTAATTCAGAATAGATTCCCACTACTTTTCCAGAACTATCTAGTAAAATCGGATGGTTTATTTTCTTTATTTTAATAATTTTATCAATTTTTTTATCATCACTTTCAAGAGCACAACAAGGTCTTTTATTCATTATTTTAGAACAGTGATTATTTATAGTTATGCCTTTGATTAAACCTCGTCTAATATCACCATCAGTAATTGTTCCTAGCAACTTAGATCCTTCGTCAACTATAACTAAAATCTTAATCTGATTATCTTGCAATAGTTTAATAGCACCGCTTATAAGAGTATTTTTTTGAACAATATATGAGGTTAATATTTTCATTTATATACGAGTAAAGTTTCTGAGGATGTTTAAGCCATCTTCCCCGCTTTTTTCTGGATGAAATTGGCATCCATAACTATTTTTATAATTAACCATAGATATAATATCAATGCCATTATAATTGACTGTACTAATTATATTTTCATTGTTTACAGAAGTTGACATGTATGAGTGCACAAAATACATGGAAAACGAATCTCCCATGTTTACTGTTAATTTATTATTGATTTTAACCATATTATCATTCCATCCTATATGAGGTATTTTATGGGTATCATTAGCATTATTTTTGGATGGAATTTTTACAACATCTCCATTTATAATATCTAAACCTTTATGTTCTCCGAACTCATAACTCCTTTTAAACATCATCTGCATTCCTAAGCAAATTCCAAGAAAAGGTCTATTAGATTCAACATGGTTCTTTATTTTATCAATCAATCCTATTTTCTTAATTGAATTCATTCCTCTTTCATATGAACCAACCCCAGGTAAAACCAAGTGATCGTGTATCGTATCATCATTACATGAAACTATATTTGTTTTAGCTCCTATATATTCAAATGCTTGTGAGACATTATATAAGTTCGATAGTCCCGAGTCTATAATGCTAATTTTTAACATTATAATCTCTCACGTTAACCCCTGACTTCTTAAATATTTTTCTAATTTCTGGTATAGATTCTTTCTTATAATGGAGAATACTTGCAATTGCTACGGCATCTACGTTTGACTCTTGTACCGCTTTGATTCCATCGTTAATTGTGCCCATACCACCTGATGCTATAACTGGAATATCAACGGAGTTAGATATTTTCTTTAATAAATCATAATCAAAACCTTTTCTTGTGCCTTCCTTGTCAATTGATGTCACCAAGATTTCACCAGCTCCTAAAGAATTAACTTTTTTAGCCCACTCTATTGCATCTAATCCTGTTTTTTCTCTTCCATTTTCAATCATAACTTCCCATGAACTTTCATTCTTTTTTGCCTCAATGGAGGCAACAATACACTGTGATCCAAACTTTAATGCTGCCTTCTTTATTAAATCTGGATTACGTGTAATAGCACTATTAATAGCAACTTTCTCTGCGCCAGCCCTTAATATCAAGTTAATATCATCTGTGTTATTGATGCCGCCCCCAACTGTAATAGGTATAAAAATATTCTTAACCGTAGACTTAATTATATCTTCTAAATTATTTCTACCATATAGGCTTGCTACTATATCCATATAAATAATCTCATCAGCTCCTTCTTTATAATATTTATTTGCAAAATCATTTGGGTTTCCAATTACTCTCAGCCCTTCAAGATGAATTCCTTTGATAAGATTAGCGCCTTTGATATCAAGACGAGGAATTATTCTAATATTACTAGGCAAAATTATTCTACTGTATCTCCAAGATTCCAATAACTACAAACGATTCCCAAATATTTAGAGATCTAAAGTTATCACACAACCCTTGAAAATATTTTTCCATTATTTTTACCATCCGCTTAATCCGCCATCTATATATAGATTTTGACCAGTTACATAACTAGAGGCATCAGAAGCGAGATAAATTATAGCTCCAACTATCTCCTCCTTGTTAGCCATCCTATTCATTGGCACTCTTTTAGAATAATTATCAACAAAATTCTTATTTTGCCCGCTAAATACCCCGCCTGGGGATATTGTGTTAACCCTGACATTATCTCTTGCCCAATAAGATGCCAAGTGTAACGTCAAGCCAACTACTCCTGATTTTGAAACAGAGTATGCTGCCGGTGTATTAATTTCTTTATCTAAGTATTTTGAGCCCTTATATATTCTCTGATCAGATGCCATCAGAGAAGAATATATTGATGCCGTCTGAATTATTGATCCTTTCTTTCTTTTTGCCATTCTCATGCCAATTTCTTTTGCAACGATATACATGCCATCTAAGTTTACACTCATTATTTCCTTCCATGTATCTAAACTATATTCTTCCAATGGTTTGAAAAATTCATCTAATGATTTGCCCTTGGTTGCGGCATTATTTAATAGAATATCAATTTTACCAAGCTTTTTTTCAACTATAGTTGCCATCTTTTTTACATCAATTTCATCACTAACATCACAGGATATTCCCATGCATTCAATGTTATATTTTTTAGTAATTGACCTTGCCAAACGTTCAGCGCTCGATTTATCAAGATCTACAATAGCAACTCGAGAACCATATTGAGCTAGAGCTATAGAAAATTCTTTTCCTAATACGCCACAGGCTCCAGTTACTACTGCAGTTTTATTCTTTAATTCAAATAGTTTATTATATTTCATATTAACTAGTTATGTGTCCTGAAAACTGGTTTTATAATCTCACCATCAAGATACTTGTCCACACCATTATCTATTGCCAACTTAATAATAGGAAAAACTTTGTTCAACGCTTTTTCAGTAATTTTTAACTCTTTGACTCCATGGCGAAAGGATAAACTTATCCAGGGCATTAATATTTTATTTTTAATCATTTCTTGCGAAAAAAGTGTTCTCAAGGATAAAGATATCTTTCCTGCATTATCTTTAAATGAATAGACTGGTGAACATGAGGGGCCTTCAGCAATAAAGTTATTTTCTAACTTATATTTTTTTGCAAGTGAATTCATAGTCTTTTTTAAATTATAGCCATACTTCCATATATGATTTATAACTGAATTCTTTTTCATATATTTATATGTAGCAACGAAAGCTCCAAGACTAGACATCTCAGCTCCATGAGTAGTTGACAATAAAAATGTTCTTTCTTGACCAATATGCTCAATTGAACCTAGTTGCATAATGTCTCTTTTCCCAGCAACACATGACACTGAAAACCCATTAGCCATAGCTTTACCAAAAGTGGACAAATCAGGTTTAACTCCATAAAGATGCTGGGCTCCTTTTAGATCCCATCTAAAGCCAGTTATCATTTCATCTAAAATAAAAACAATTCCATGCTTCTTGCATAATTTTTGAACCTTAAGAAGATAATTATTTTTTGAATTCTTATATGATCTATCGCATTTAATTTTACCACAACAGCCATTTGTAGACTTATTTGTTGATGGGCATATATTTGTAGCTGGCTCAAGCACTACACACGCAATTTTTTTTGGATAAAGTTTGATTAATTTCTCTAGAGAACTTATATCATTATAGTTAAAGTGTTTTGTAAGTTTTTGAATACTTTTGGGTATGCCTCTCTTTACAACCGTGGACCCTATAAACCAATCATCATATGAAAAGAATGGGTGTTGCGTACATATTGCCACTAGATCACGACCAGTATAAGCTCTCGCAAGTTTTACGCCAGCTGAAACAGCAGTAGAGCCATTTTTTGTAAATTTAACCATGTCTACAGAATCTATTTCATTTATTAATAACTCCGCAGCTTCAAGCTCAATAGTTGATGGCTTTGTTAGATTATTCCCATTTCTAATTTCTTTAATCGCACCATCGTTAATTATTTTTTCTGAATAACCTATATTGACAGCTCTAAGAGCCATTCCATAATCAAGAAATTTTTTTCCTTTATCATCAAAAACATAAGAGCCTTTTCCTTTGCTCAGTATTTCTGGCGCATTAATTGGGAATTGATCAAAACCCTTTGAGTATGTATGAGCTCCTCCAGGTATAGCTTTTAATAACCTTTTTTGAATTTTCTTATCTCTAATCATTTTTAACCTGAATTTCATCTATATTATTCATGATTGCTTCTATACAAATTAAATCTAAGTATGTATCAATTTCAAAAGATTTCCAATATGGAACTATGAAAGGAAGTGTTTTTTCATGATAAAATGACTTAGTCTTAATAAAATTTTTTATCCGAGAAAGATAAAGAGACCCATCAAGAAAGTAAAGATCTTCTATTTCCTGTCTTCGCATTGCCTTTCCTGGAAATTTCCCTTTATAGGGTTGTATTTTATTGTCATTTATTGAAAGACAGTATTCTGGATGATTAGATTCTATTTTTGCGACACTGGTTAAGGCAGTAAATTTATTGTTTGAATCTAATTCAATTAATGCTCTATCAATATCATTCCCTGTTGTTAATGGCGATGTAGGCTCTAATAAAATTAGATATTCAAAATCTGCTAGCTCAGTATTCAATGTCTCCAGCATGTGAATAATAACTTCACTAGAAGTCGTAGTATCAGATGCTAGATTTAATGGCCTCAAGAAAGGTACTTCTGCGCCATGGGTTTTAGCTATATCTGCTATTTTTTCTGAATCAGTGCTTACTATGATTCTATCAACATATAATGAATCTTTTGCAGCGGTTATAGGATAATGTATTAATGGATTACCTTTAAGATTCAGTATGTTTTTATTCTTTAGACCCTTGCTTCCAGATCTTGCAGGTATTAGTGCCACTATTTTTTTCTTATTAATCATTTAATTTTACTTTAACCATTTTTGAATACCTTTTTCAATATTTGTTTTTGGTGCCCAGTTATATATTTTTTTGGAAAGCCCAATATCTAGAACTAGTCTAGATTCAGTTAATTCATTAGAGATTATATTTTTATCAGTATAATTATGCCCTAATGATTTGCACATATATTTAACTAACGTTAAAACATCTGTTCCTTTACCTGTGCCTATGTTTAATATTAAATTTCTAACTTTACTTGAAACAACCCTAAGCAAACATTCACAAAAATCATCTATATAAATAAAGTCTCTAATAGATTTTATATTTTTCAAGATGATTTCTTTTTTATTCTCAATAATCTGATCATGTAAAATATTAAATATATTATGCTTAGACATTCCTTTGCCATAAACATTTGACAATCTAAGAATCATACCTTTATTTTTAAGTATTTTTTTTTCTAAAGAGATTTTTGATTTACTATAGTCATTCAGATTTGATAATTTTTTATTTTCGCTCATAGATCCTTTAGAGTCATAGCCGTATACTCTTGAACTTGACATAAATATCATTTTTTCTTTATATGATTCTGAGAGAGCACTTATGAAATTAATTTCATTATTTGAAATCAATGTATTATTGCCTGCTAAATTAATTAATAAAGTATTTCCATCATTATAACCAATTACTTCATGATAATTTCTGACAACAATATCAGTTCCTTCGGCTGCCTTTCTAGATATCCCTAGGCAAGACACCTTATGGTCTTTAAAATATTTTTTTAAGGCGGAACCGATAAAACCCGATGATCCTGTTATAATTACTCTGCTACTAGAATTCACTTTTTATTTACTTGTTATATATTGATGATTTGTATAATCCCAGATTCTCTTTATTTGAAAACCATTCTATAGTTTCCTTCAACCCTTTCTCAAGACCTTTCTTTCCTTTGTATGAGGGTTGCCAATTTATTAACTTATTTGCCTTACCTATATTCGCTTTTAATCTAAAAACCTCACCTTTAACCGGCCTTTCTCTTTTTTTATCAGTTTTAATTACTAAATTAGTTTTCATTATTGACTGTATTAGTTTGACAAGATTTGTAATCGAGATTTCATATCCAGATCCAATATTAATAATTTCTCCAATGCTTTTTTTATTTTGAGCAATAGATATAAATCCAGAAACAGTATCGCTTACATTTGTAAAATCTCTAGTTGGGTATAAGCTGCCCAGATTTATAAATTTATCATTTAATATTTGAGTAATTATAGTTGGTATAATTGCTCGATTTGACTGCCTAGGCCCAAAAGTATTGAATGGCCTAATTATAGAAACTGGGAGGTCAAAAGTACTATAATATGAATATGCTAGTTGATCTGCAGCTATCTTAGTTGCAGAATATGGAGATCTCGCAATATTTTTATTTGACTCACTTATTGGAACAGAATCATATTCGCCATATACCTCACTAGTAGAGGTGTGAATTATTTTTTCTACTTTAGAATCAAGGCAGGATTCAAGTAAATTTAATGCGCCTGTAGCATTAGTTTCAAGATATGCATATGGAGAATAATATGACTGAGGTATAGCTATTAATGATGCTAGGTGAAAAACAATATCAATATCCTTGCATGCATTGTCAACTGATTTCTTATCTCGCATGTCACCTGGATATACCTCAATTTTTTGAAGAGTTTTTTTATCTAAGTGATCTAACCATCCCCAATTATTAAATGAATTATACATTGCCATAGCTCTTATATCTGAACCTTCATTTAGGAGAGCCTCTACCAGATGTGATCCTATAAAACCATCTGCCCCAGTGATAAGAACTTTTTTATTTTTTAGATTAATATTTTTATATTGTGCTGTCATATTAACTAACATCCTCATCTTTTTTATTTTTTTTAATCTCAGCTTCTAAAACACGTAATTCCTCTTTAAGGCTATCATACTCGCTCATCTTTCTCTGAAAGAATTTGACTGTTAATTTAGATTTCTCTTGGATACCCTCTTTTGTTATATAATATGCGTAGGCTCTTTTGTTCTTACTATTTTTAAAATTTTGAGCTTTAACGATACCTTTATCAATTAAGGCTCTTATTATAAAATTAACTTTTCCTAGGCTAATGTTCAATGAATTAGATAACTCTCTTTGGCTGACTTTCTGCTCAGACTCTAGGTGTCTTAATATATTAAGATCATCTGACGTGAGCTTATGATTATTGTCAATAATATTTTTTTTCATATTTATCTATATACTCTTATTTTTTTTAAATAATCCATTTGCATAACCATTGATTCTGGCAATATCAAAAAATAAAGCAGTTATCGGCAACATTACAAAAAATTTTCCACTCTTTGCTTCAAAGATTCTCTTAGATTTATAAAATGGAATTACATACCCTCTCACAGCAAGATAACTAATTATAAACACTATAATGTATGTAATTTGAGAAAAAGAAATAACCAATAACGATACAATTAACATTAAAAAATATAAATATGGTTTCTTATCTCCATAAGCACTCCATGCTGACTTAGAGTATAGTTTAATCTTGTTATAACCATCTCTAATATTAGCCGCAAAATTTATACCAAAATATTTAAGACAAACGTCTTTGTTAATACTTCTTGTTAATGAGCTCTGTTTTGCTTTATTAATAAAATCAACATCATATCCAGCTCTACAGTTTTCAATGAAATACCCAATTTCTTTAAAAATTAATTTATTCATTAATGATCCTGTTAAACATATGCATTGGTTCTTAAAACCATATGTATGAGCAATAAAGCATTTATCAACTGTATTCGTACCTTCCGTGTAGATTCTTCCAGAAACAATATCTGTTTTTTTTCTGTTATAACTAGCAACTTGGCTTTCTATCCAATTTAATGGTATATCAAGGCCACAATCCATATATATAATCATATTATTGGTAGAGTTTTTAATGCCTAGATTTATAGAACTACTAGGACTCTTTTTTCCAGAAAAAAATATTTTTATATTTAAATCAGGATGTTTTATCGCCATATCATTAATAATCTTTACTGTATTATCATCCGAACCAGAATCAACAAAAATAATCTCGTTAGCGACTAGAGTCTGATTTCTTAGGCACTCAATAGTTGACTTGATTGTTTTATCTTCATTATAGAATGGAAGTATTATTGATATTTTCATTAGATGAATTTAGGATGGCTACCGCAGTTGAATTTTATCTGTTCAACTAATGAACATAATAATATAAGAATAGAGTAATATCAAGTTAAAAGATTCGTTCAATAGAATTATTATCAATAGTGGTTATATATTCATTATTTAAAAGCGATATAAGGATTTTTGATCTAGCATTGCCAGACTTCTCAAGGAAAATAGCAGTAAAATTAGAAAGCTTTCCTTTGGTAATAGAAACTTTAGATCCTTCCTTTATACCATTGTTTTCTATACCTTTAGTATCAATATTATACTTTAAAAAATCTATATAATCTTGATCTAGAAGATAAGGAATAGACAAATCTTTGTTCACTAGTAATCTAGAAATGCCAAAAGTGTTATTAATTTTCGAGAGATTCGAGTTTAGGGAGTCTAAAAAAACAAAGATGTAATTGGAAAAATAGACCTCTTTGCATGAAATCCAGGCATTTCTTTGAAATTTTTGCCTCTCAATAACTGGAAGATAGCAGTCAAAACCTTGATTATTAAGGTTTGTTTGTGCCCTATACTCCTGCTTTGGCTTAGTTTGTGCTATTGCCCACATATGTTCACCCTAAGAACAGATTAGAATAATAAAAAAGCCTTGTCAATAAAAGGGTAAAATATCTTAGTCTTCGTGGTTTCTTCCTATGCCAAAATACTTAATTCCAGTTCCTGCAAACTTATCAAGAGGATAAATATTGCGTCCGTCAAATATCACAGGGGTTTTCATTGATTTAATGAACAAAGAGGTGTCTATTGACCAAAATTCTTTCCATTCTGTACAAATTAACAATGCATCAACATTTTTAATAGCTTGAGAGTAATTTTTTGTCTCACGGTAGAGTTTATGGTCATATATCCTCGTTTCTTCTTTCAAGCTTGCGATTGGGTCATAAGCGAGAACAGAGCCTTCATTCTCAAGTATTAGCTTAATCATTTCAATGCTTGGGGCATACCTAATATCATTCGTGTTAGGTTTAAAAGAAAGTCCCCACACACCAATAGTTTTACCCTTGAGGTTATTTTTAAAATATTTTTTTATTTTAGAGAATAAATAGGTTTTTTGCTTATCATTGGTCAGGTTTACAGCTTTTAATAACAAAGAGTTATGAGATAATTTTTTTGCTGTACCTATCAATGCATTTACATCTTTTGGAAAGCAAGAGCCTCCATAGCCACACCCTGGATAAAGAAACTCATACCCTATTCTTTTATCGGAACCAACACCAATTCTTATATCTTCAATATCAACATTTAATTTATCAGCAATAACCGCAAGATCGTTAATAAAGCTAATCTTTGTAGCTAACATCGAATTAGCTGCATACTTTGTGAATTCAGCAGACTTAACACTCATGTTTTGAATTTTATTTTGCTTTCTATTAAAAGGTTTGTAGATAGTATCAAATAAGGCCTGTAACTCTAAATCAGATGTTCCAATAATAATTCGGTCTGGCCTACTAAAATCTTCAATAGCAGAACCTTCTTTTAAAAACTCAGGGTTTGAGGCTATTTTTACAGTGAGATTCTTTTTTAATTTTTTTAATTTTTTTGCAAAGATATCTAATATTATTTCAGACGTTCCTACTGGTACAGTTGATTTTTCAACAATAATCTTATTAGTCGTCATATGTTCAGCAATACTATTGCATGCCTTCTTAATACTAGTTAGATCAGCAAGGCCATCTGCTTGTGATGGAGTGTCCACAGCTAGAAATATTATATCTGAATGCTTTATAGCTGCAGAATATGATGAGGTAAAAGATAATCTATTGGCCTTAGTATTCTTAGCTACAAGTTTTTCTAGTCCATTTTCATATATAGGCATGACACCTTTTTTTAAACCATTAATTTTTTTCTTATTAGAGTCAAGACAACAAACATTGTGCCCAACATCTGAAAAACATGTTCCGGTTACAAGACCTACATAGCCTGTACCTATTATCGTTAATTTCATATTTTATCCTTATAATTAATTCTGTTTGAAATTATAGATGCAAAAATCGTAAGAGTATATAGCATAAATAATATAGAGTGCTGGTGGGCAAGTACGACATGACTAACCATAAATGAAGAATAAGAGATAATAGTTGTCATTCCTAATAAGCCAACAATCATTGTTTCATTTTTAAAAATGAGAGCAGCATAAAATATTTTAAAATAAATACATAGTAGCAGCAAGAAGAGTATAAGCCCAAACACTCCAGTTTTAGCAAATAAGTCAAGATACTGATTATGAGCATGGTTAAAACCTGCCGATGGATTACTAGAGTCTATTCGTATAGCAGGTATATCTTTATTATTGATTTGATTAACAAGATTTTCATTAAATTTATCTAACCCCACTCCTAAATAAGGGCTTTCTTTAATCATATTTATAGAACCTTTCCAGACAATAATTCTTGGTATAATAGATCCTGTGCTTTTCCATGACGTAGTTAATCCATTATTACTACCTAACTTTATATCGTTATAACCATCTATCACTCTATCTGACACACCAAACTGATATGAAAATAATATGACCGTCAAGAGGGCTGCTGCTATATACCTGATGTTAAATAAAAAAGTTTTATTCTTGATCAGGAAAAATAAAAAGACCAGGGGAATAGCAAGTAATGGTCCTCTGCTACCAGAAAGCATGACAGCTAGTATTGCAAATAACATACCCAGCAAAGAAAGAATAGCTGACTTCGAAGAATTTTTATCATAGTTAAATAATATGAATGAGAAAAAGAAATGAAGCATACTAATATTGCCATATATAGTAGAAGTACTCATGTGTCCATACACCCTACTCTGTCCATCGATTAATGATGCATACAATGCATACAATCCAATTAATATGCTACTTATATTGATTACAATAAAAACTAATTCTAATTTAATTTTAATATCTCTTAAAAAAAGATAGAGAGGAATGGCAAAAAGAAAACGTGTGTAATTATCAAGCTCACGTGCATTAGAACCATGGGTTACCGAAGACCATAAGGCATAATAAAATATTAATATAAGTAGAAACATTAATATTTTTTCATTAATATTTATAAATATTTTTCTCTTAAAAAATATAATATAGTAAAGTGAAATCATTGTTAATAACAAGGAAACCAGGCTTAATCCATTTGAGGTAATAAGATTTAATAAAAAATATAGAGCTATCAATATTAATGAAATGTTTTTTATCATTGAATGTGGTTCAGTATCTTTCTTCAAGGGTAATGAAAAAGAATAGAACATTAGAGAGAATCCAAAAGAAAAAATTATATACCTTAAAAAAGTATGAGGTAATTTAAATAGACTTTCACCAGAAAGGATAAGCTTATAAATATCAGGCATTGAGTATGCGTTTAATAAACCAATAATTTCTTTTCCGTAAATCGTAAGAGATATGCCTTCAATAGTTAATCCATTAATTGCAAAACTTATAGGGGCAAACATTGAGATTAGAATAAGAAATACTGAAAATATTAAAAGTATATTTCTAGATCTTACATAGTGGTAAGGAAACCAGTTCATCATTATTAGAATAGTCCAATAATATTTCCATCACTATCTAAATCAATTTTTTCAGCTGCCGGCACTTTTGGTAATCCAGGCATTGTCATTATGTCACCACACACCATTACGACGAATTCTGCACCCGCTGCCAATCTAACTTCTCTTATAGTAATCACATGGTCAGATGGAGCTCCTCTTAAAGTAGGATCTGTAGAAAATGAATATTGAGTTTTAGCTACACAAACAGGATATTTTCCATATCCGTTTTTCTGTAATTCTTCGATTTGCTTTTTAATCTTTGCTGGTGCTGAAATGCCACTAGCTCCATAAATTTTTTGTGCGATAGTCTCCATTTTAGACCATAAATCAAGATCATCTTCATATAGATATTTAAAATTATTTTTAGATTCATCAATAACCTTAACTACAGTTTCCGCTAGTTCTTTAGCGCCCTTTCCTCCGTTTGCATGATGTGTTGAAGATACTATGGGCACATCCAATTCATCTGACTTATCTTGCAATATTTTTCTTTCAGCCGCAGTATCTGACGCAAAACCATTAATCCCTACAACAACTGGAAGACCATAATGTTCTTTTAAATTTTTTACATGTCTTTCTAAGTTAACAAGCCCTTTTTTAAGATACTCGAGGCCTTCTTTACTAAATTCTTCTTTAGGGCATCCTCCGTGATATTTTAAAGCTCTTATTGTAGCTACTAAAACAACAACAGATGGTGTTAAATTTGCTTTTCTACATTTAATATCTAGAAATTTCTCAGCTCCTAAGTCTGCACCAAAGCCTGCTTCTGTGACCACGTAGTCTGCAAGTTTAAGAGATGCTTTTGTTGCAATAACAGAATTACAGCCATGTGCAATATTAGCAAAAGGGCCGCCGTGTATTATGGCAGGGTTATTTTCTAATGTTTGAACAAGGTTAGGCATTATTGCATCTTTAAGTAAAACGGTCATTGCTCCATGAGCATTTATATCTCTTGCAAGTATTGGTTTTTTTTCTCTTGTATATGCAACTACAATATCACCCAGTCTTTCTTTTAGATCAGCAAGGGATATTGCCAAACAAAATATTGCCATTACTTCTGATGCAACCACTATGTCAAAACCATCTTCCCTAGGATATCCATTACCAATAGACCCAAGAGAGCATACAGTTTTTCTAAGAGCTCTATCATTCATATCTAAAACTCTTTTCCATACAACCCTTCTTACATCAATATTTAAATCATTGCCATGATGTATATGATTATCTAACATGGCAGCTAAAAGGTTATTAGCTAATTGAATAGCATTAAAATCACCAGTGAAATGGAGATTAATATCTTCCATGGGAATTACTTGAGCCATGCCTCCTCCTGCCGCTCCACCTTTCATGCCGAAAACTGGTCCTAACGAAGGTTCTCTTATAGTTACAAGAGTTTTTTTGCCAATTGAATTCAATGCGTCTCCCAGACCTACAGAAGTAGTTGTCTTTCCTTCTCCCGCGGGAGTTGGGCTAATTGCGGTTACTAATATAAGTTTTCCATCTTTCTTATCCTCAAGACTATTAAGAAAATCAAGGGAGATTTTAGCTTTATAATGACCATACGGCTCTAGCGAGTCCTCAGGTATATTGATTTTTTTTGCGATTATAGATATTTTTTCTAATTTTGCTGCTTGTGCAATTTCTATGTCTGTCTTCATAATTAAACTCCCCAAATTTGTCACTAAAATGAATAATAACTATAATCCTAATTTAGTCCAGATTCAAGAAGACTTGGGGTCAAATTAAAATTTCTTAGCATCTAATAATTGACATTCACCAGAAACTGGATCTTCTCCAGTTGTTGTTATTATCAAAGAACCAGAAACCCTATTGATTAATATTTCTTCTGATTTATTTGAGCCAAGAATATGTGTTGTTGAAAACTTAATATCCTCAAGTTCTTCTTCATTTACCCCAATTGATTCAACAAAAATATTTTTGCTTTCATTGAAATAAAATGTCCGCTTTATTTGAGGAGTTTCACATAATATATAAACATTATTTTTGTTAAGCAATACTGAGTCTGATTTTTTATCTAAATCTATAGTATCCATTTCATCAATTTTTATTTCTGCAGGTTGATCAGGTATTTCATTAAGGAACATGCTATCGGAAACTTTTCTATCAACACAAAATTCAAATGGAATTTTTAATAAACCACTATCAAAAAGATGGAGCTCAACTTCAGAGTTTTTAATTACAAATAAATGTGTTTTATACCCAGTATAAATAGATTTATTATTCTTTGAGTTAATCGACAAGCACAATCTATATCCACTATAATCACTGCCCATTTGACTGACTGAGATTTTACCTGGTTTGTTTATAAATTCTACTTTAGCGCTTTCATGATTAACAAGTTTCTGTTGGAGAAAGTTTTTTAATATTTTTTGGTAATTCTTTGGATACTCTCCGTAACTTTCTTCTGATAGTCTTTCAGTATTACGCTCTGGCATAAGTGCACCAGACATAGGAAGAAAGCTTTTAGAACAGCTTGAAATAATTAGCGCTAATGCTATAAGTAATATTTTATTCATAAATTCTGCCCAGGGCCGGAGTCGAACCGGCACGAGGTTGCCCTCGAGGGATTTTAAGTCCCTTGCGTCTACCAATTCCGCCACCCGGGCGAGTGTTAATTTATTTGTAGACTTCTTAATAAATATAGATGGTCAACATCTATTACTTAATAAGTATAATGGAATATAACATACTGACTGTTTATTAGTATAGAAATAATATTAAATATTCTTCATTTTTTGCTAGTATTCGTGAACCTTGCTCTATACTCGCGTGCTTTCACAAGAGCATCTTCAGGAGTAAAAAATCTATCACCTACCTTAACTTCATTAATTATATTTTTGCCTGCTTCATCAAGGACTTCTCGGATTAATAGCATATACTTATCAGTAGTGCTGACTACAATCCAATTTTTATCATGTCTGGAAATCAGTCCGCTCATGAATGGATGATTCGAGGAATCACCGCCATGTAATGTAATATTTTTAATATGAACTTTTTTGGAGGTAGAATTAATGTATGTACTGGCACCCTCAAATGGATCATCGAAGGCATTTATAAATGATGCTAGGCTATGAGATTCTAAATTCCAGTCTATAAAACCATTGTGTAAAGTTGATAATCTAGGTTGATAACTACCGAGATATTTTAGTTGAGGTTGCAAATCAAGATCTTTAGATTCAATAATTTTTTTTATTAGCTGTATATAAAATATCTCGAATCGTCCTAAATTATATTCCTCCCAGTCTCTTGGTGTAGTACAGGAGTTTGGAACAATAGTTGTTTCGTAATCAAGAAGTGGACCAGTATCAACTCCTTCATCAACAAGATGTACTAACGAATTATGCAGCCTGTCATCGCGTAGAATTTGCCATGAAAAACCAGCACCTCCAGCATTTAGTGGCAATCTAAAATCATGAAAGTTTATAAGATTGTTTTTAAGAAAATCAATTATATCTCTCTTAAAGATAGTTCTTGATCCTATAGAGATAAAAAGTGTGTCATCAATATCTACTTCTTTTAATATATAGTTTTTAAACTTTTCATCTAACTTGTCATGAACAACATAATCAATATTTTTTTTAATTGAGCTTGATTGACTAGACGACGTAATCACAAAAGATTTAATATTCACAGAATCATTAAACTTAATTAATTTATCAAATATTGGTGTTTCTCCAATAAAAACAATATTACTAAGATTTTTTATAAAAAACTTGTTGTTATTAATCATCTGGCTACTCACAAATATATTATCCATGCTAGCATAAGAAATTTGGGTCAACAATAGCTCCCAGGATTAATAATAGTAATCAGACTTAAAATCCCTCGAGGGCAACCTCGTGCCGGTTCGATTCCAACCTTAGCCTTTTATTCTCTATTAAGTTATTTGTAAATATGTTAAATTTAATCTCGTATAGAAGATTAATCTCTCAGAGAGGTAAAAGTGTCTCGAGTACTTTTTTTCGGTAGACATGATTGTTCATATTCAGATGATGCAGCCAAATATTTAAAAGAATTAGGCTTTGATGTCAAGTATATAAAGTCACATCATAGAAATGAGCATTTGCCAGACGGTATAAAAGAGTGGGATGGTGAATATATTTTCTGCTTCAGAAGTTTCTTTATTTTACCGATTAAACTCATTGAAAAGGCTTCTATCGCAGCAATAAATTTTCACCCTGGGCCTCCTGAATATCCAGGTAGTGGTTGTTTAAATTTTGCTCTTTATGATAATAGTAAAGAATATGGAGTTACAGTTCATTTAATGGATGACAAAGTTGATAATGGAAAAATTATTGAATGTTCTAGATTTCTAATATCTGATGATGACAATGTAGATTCGCTGCTTAAAAAAACACATTCCGAGTTATTTAAATTATTCCAAAGAATTAGCAAAGGACTATTCCTCGGTAAAGATAATTTTTTAAATAAAAAACTAGATTCTAAGAAAAACGAAAAATGGCAGGGTTCAGTGAGGAAGTTATCAGAATTAAATGCGTTTGAATTTGTTGATGATGAAATAGCAAAAGATGAGCTAACTCGAAGAATCAGAGCATTCCACACAGATAGCTATCCATTAAAAATAAAACTATATAATCATATTTTTTATTTAAAAAATAAATAATTATGCTTTCATAAACTATCTAAAAATAAATATCAATATCAAGTAAATATTAGCATGCACACCCAATTAAGACCAGCCATGAAAGTTTTCATATTTCCATATAGCAATTGTTTTTTGTGAGTCATACTCGCCTATTTGGCTATCATCTGATAAGACAAAGTCAGGTTTAGGGAGAAAATAAGGTTTAAGATTAAAATTAATTGGCTTCCATCTATCACCAAACTTATTATTGATATTTTTGATTAATTTTGGAAAATTTGTAATTGCAATATATTTATAATTATGTTTTTTTATATTATTTAAACACAAAATAATGTCAGAATATTTTAAATGCACTAATAAATCTCTAATTAAAATAATATCTGCTTCAGGCAAGTCATCATGTGATAAATTTCTTTTAATAAAACTAGTTTTAGCATTATTATATTTTTCATTATTTGCCTTAACCATATCCTCAACAATATCACATCCAGTATATTTAATATTAGTGAGATTTAATTTAGACATCCATACCCAATCTCCACAAGGTATATCTAGAAGAGATTTGATTTGGTGCATATTAATAAAATTCGGTAACTCTATAGAAAGATTATGCGTTGAATCATCTAGGTTAGAACCAGCACCGGATAGCGAGCCATTGTTGATATTTTGCCAATATTTATTTTTATAAATAAAATTAAATTTTTTCTCTTCATCCTTAATCAATGAAATCCGAATAAAGGATATTTTATCTTTTAATAATTTGATGAGTTTTTGGAGTTTATTATCAGTTTTCATTTTTATATATTTTAGGCTAAGGTCGGAATCGAACCGGCGTTGACGGCTTTGCAGGCCGCTGCATTACCACTCTGCCACTTAGCCGAATCTTAATAGAGTTAATGCTCCATGTAATAGTGAAGTATTTTATCATTATATATATATAAAATATATAAATAATTATTAAATATGTTCTACTATAAACATATAAACTTATTGTTATATAAAATTTTGAGAGAACCTAATGGGTAATAAAAGCATATCAATTGTTTCTAATAACTTCTGGACTATTTATAAATTCAGACATGATGTTGTTAGAATGTTCATAAAAGAAGGCTATCACGTCAACCTAATTGCCGGAGATGATCTGTATATAGATAAATTTAATCATCCCCAAATAACTAAAATACCCGTCCCTATGAATGAGAGAGGTATTAATTTATTTGAAGAATTTAATACATTTATAGAAATATATAAGAGCCATAAGCTTGCCAAGCCAAATCTGGTATTTAATTTTACATTAAAAGCTAATATATATAGTGGCATTATTTGTAGATTTTTAAATATAAAATATATTTCTATGATTACGGGATTGGGTCATATATTTATAGGAAAAAAAATTATAGCCAAGTATGTGATAACGGTTCTTTTGTCGTTAGCTTTAAAAAAATCATTAGAGATTTGGTTTACAAATAATTTTGATAAACTATATTATAAAAAGAATAAAATAAATACCTCTCAAGTAACAAAAATAGTACCAGGAGCTGGTGCTGATTTTAAAATAAATAGACCAATGAAAATGAAGAATAATGAAATAATTTCATTTATCATGATAGCAAGATTACTCAAGGAAAAGGGTGTTGAGGAGTATATAAATACCGCAACTCATTTCAAAGATGATAAAAATTTAAAATTCATGTTACTAGGATCCTATAGGAATGAAAAAAGTTATATATCAAAAGCAATTTTAGAAGAATCAATTAAGGGCAAGGTAATTGATTACCATGGTTATGAGGAAGATATCATGCCTTTTATGGAGAAAGCATCATGTATTGTACTACCATCATATAGAGAAGGTATGTCTACAATTTTGCTAGAAGCTGGAACATTAAAAATACCAATAATTACAACAAAAGTACCTGGATGCATTGATATAATTCCAAATGATTCTTATGGAACTCTTTGCGAAGCTTGCAGCACAGTATCATTAATAAAAGCGGTAAATAGACATATAATGCTTAGTGAAAATGAATTAAAAGAACAAACCTTAAAAGTCTATAATCATGTTAGGGATAATTACAGTAGAACTAAAGTCTTAGACATATATAAAGACAGTTTAAAATACATTAGCTAAATTTGAGCGAGAAACGGGGCTCAAACCCGCGACCTCAACCTTGGCAAGGTTGCGCTCTATCAACTGAGCTATTCTCGCATAATTTACTATTTTGAATTATTTAATGATAACACTCCATGACTTTTTAGCATAATAAAAAAAAGATATTAATGTTAATAAAGATGCTATTTGTAATAAATATATTCCTACCTGATAAATATCTACACCAAAAAGAGGAAATTTAAATAGTAAAAGTAAAAGTGATATTAATTGTATTGCTGTTTTAATTTTTGATATCAATAATACGCTTAGTTTTATATTCTCTCCTACTTCAGCTAATCTCTGTCTTATTGCTATAACTAGAAACTCTCTAGTAACGATGATTAAAACCGGTACAAGAAAAAGGATATCTTGATTTTCTGTAACAAGAAGTATCAGAGTGATGATTACAAGAAGCTTATCTGCAACAGGGTCTAGAAATTCACCAAAGCTTGTTACCTGCTTCAGGTAACGTGCAAAAAAACCGTCAAGATAATCAGTTATTGTTGCCAATAAAAATAGAAAGAATATAAGAATTCTATAACTCTCTTCATTTGATAAAAATAAATATACTATCAAAGGAATTAGAAATATCCTCGTTAACGTCAATGAATTAGCTATATTAAATTTCATTATTATGTAAGTGATTATAAATTATGTCAGCCAAATGTATACTAATACCTGAGACATTGGTTAGATCTTCCGCTGATGATTTTAGAACTCCTTGAATTCCTCCAAAATATTTTAATAATTCTATTTTTTTAATTTTACCTATTCCTGGGATAGAGTCTAGCTTAGAATTGTATTGTTTCTTATTAGATTTATGTCTTTGCCCGATAATTGCAAATCTATGAGCTTCATCTCTCATTTTTTGTATTGTAATGATTGTCTTTTTTGATAAAGTTAAAGTAATATCATTAAAATTTATGTCTAATATTCTGTCATTATCAGTATTACGCTTATGGCCTTTAACTATCCCTAAAACTATCAGGTTAAATATATTTAACTCTTTTAACACTAATTTTGCTTGGGTAATTTGACCTTTCCCTCCGTCAACCACAATAAGATCCGGAAGATTATTTTCATCTTTAAGTTTTTTTAGTCTTTTTCTCATGACAAACTTGATGGCTCCATAATCATCTGATTTTTTAATATCAACCACGTTATATCTTCTATAGAGATTTTTTTGAGGCCCATGTTTTGTAAACCATACACATGAGCCTTGTGTGTTTGATCCACTCAGATGACTAATATCAAAACAAATAATATTTTCTACTTCATCAGCATGTTTAAAATCACTATTTAGTGATGAAAATAGATCATCTTTTGACTTAGATTTTACTAGTAACTGTAGACGATCATCTGTATTAGTTTGGCATATTTTAGACCATGTTGAATAAGGTTTGCGAGTAGAATAAATTAATTTAATACTCTTGTTATGTTTTCTGGATAATACGTTTATTAATAAATTAGAATCTTGGAATTTACTGGGCACAACAATTTTGTTAGGAGGATTATTGGTAAGATAATACTGTTTAAAAAAAGAATTTAAAATTGTCTCTGATGAGTCTTCAGAATTTTTAAATTCAAAAGTCTTATTTCCTAGATTAACTCCATCCCTAACAAGAAATACATCAATGCAGTGAATGTCATCTATATTGCTGCATGTAATAATATCTAGATCTTTTTGATTGTTTATAATATTTTTAGATTTAGTCAAGCTTCTGATCATGGATATTTTATCCCTCACCATAGATGCTTCCTCGAACTCTTGGTTAGATGAGTAGTTCTCCATTTTTACATTATATTCATCAATAAGAGATTCATTCTTCCCTTGCAAAAAAAGTATTGTATTTTTAACTGAAGCATCATAATCTTCTTTGCTTATTAGGTCTACACAAGGGGCGTCACAGCGATTTATCTGATGCTGCAAACATGGCTTATTTCTATTATTAAAATATGAATTTTCGCATGATCTTATTTTAAATATTTTTTGAGTTAGATTTAACATATATCTAACGTGGGCTACTTGCGTATATGGTCCAAAAAAAACACCTTTTTTAGTATTCTTATTTCCTCTATAAAATTTAATAGAAGGAAAGTTGTGACTGGTATCAATGTAAATATATGGATATGACTTATCATCTCTTAAAAGAATATTGTATCTAGGTTTATGTTTTTTAATAAGTGTATTTTCAAGTATTAATGCTTCTTCTTCATTTTCAGTTATGATAACTTCAATATCAGATATATGCTCAACTAGTTTCTGAGTCTTTATGCCGCCAACAGATTTATTAAAATAAGACGAAACCCTTTTCTTTAAGTTTAAAGCTTTTCCGATATATATTATCTTAGCATTTTGATCTAAGAATTTGTATATACCCGGCCTATTCGTTATATCTGATATTAATTTATCAATCATAGTTTTAGTTGATATGACTTAGCTAAAGAAAAAATATCTCTTAACATTTCCCTGCTAACTCTTTTCGTGTTTATATTGATTTTACTACAATGATAAGAATCAATTACAGTAATTTCTTTTGAAACATTGTGACATACGCCATGCTTAAATATATATCTAGATAGTGGTAGTTTAAATATTCTTAAAACTGCATCATGTGATACCTTTCCCAAAGCTATTATAATTTTTAAGTTTTTCATTTCTAATATTTCATTTGATAAGAAGTATGAACAATTTTTTATTTCACTTACCTTGGGTTTATTGTTTCGAGGGTAGCATTTAACTGCGTTAGTAATAAAAGGATAGTTCTTTTTAAATGATTTGTTGAACCCTGATTCTATAAGACAACTATTCAATATATTCCCAGAAAAATCACCGTTAAAAACGTCTCCTGTTCTATTAGCCCCATGTAATCCAGGTGCTAATCCAACAATACATATGCTTGAATCTTTAGACCCAGAACCTTTGACAGGCTTGTTATGGTAATCCTTGTAGATATTTCTTAGAGATAAAAGGTGCTGATGGATTCTGTGACACTTTGTGCATGAATCTAGTGATTTTAACATCTCAAAACTTAAGTAAAACTGAGCCCCATGTAAAACCAGCCCCAAATGCTTCTAGCATTATTAGATTTCCTTCCTTTAAAGAACCATTATGATATGCGTCATCAAATGCCAAAGGAATTGATGCTGCTGATGTATTACCATGCTTGTTAACTGTTAATATCACCTTTTCACTTGGTAAGGATATTTTTTTAGCAATTGCATTTATGATTCGACTATTAGCTTGATGTGGAATTAACCAGTCAATCTGGTCAATTGTCATATTATTTTTTTCAAGTGTTGAAACTGCTAGTTTCCCCATTGTTTTTACAGCAATTTTAAAAACATCATTCCCTTTCATTTCTATGAACTCAGGATCAATATTAACTGTCAAGAGATCCTTGTATGAGCCATTAGAGCCTATATTAGTTGATAATATTCCGGGTTTACTAGACTCAGACAATACAACTGCTCCAGCTCCATCTCCAAATAATACACATGTATTTCTATCTTTCCAGTCAAGTAAAGAGCTCATTTTTTCAGAACCTACTACTAATATATTTTTTGCTACTTTAGACTGTATATATTTATCGGCAACATCAAGCGCATATACAAATCCAGTACAAGCGGCATTAATATCAAAAGCAAAACCTTGTTCAATTTTTAAGCTATTTTGTAAAAGAACAGCTGTGCTCGGAAACTTTCTTTCAGGTGTGGCTGTTGCAACAATAATCATATCAATATTATCGGGCGATAATTGAGCCATAGACATAGCTTTCAATGAAGCCTTATACGCCATATCAACAGATGATTCATTTTCAGATGCAATGTGTCTCTGCTCAATCCCAGTTCTTTCAAAGATCCAGTCATGGCTTGTATCAACTATTTTCGCTAAATCATGGTTAGTTAATATTTTTTCTGGAAGATAGCTGCCACTACCAATTATTTTTGAATACTTGTTAGTCATGAGAACCTCCCGAACGAACTAATAATTCAATTTTATCTAATATGTCATTTTTCACTTCATAGTAAGCCGTGTTTATTGCCTGGCTAAAAGCATATGAGTCTGCTCCACCATGACTCTTTACAACAACTCCTTGAAGTCCTAAGAGACTTGCACCATTATATTTTCTTGGGTCTACTTTATTTTTTACTGCTCCCATTACTGGATAACTGATTAATGCAGCAAGCTTAGTAAATATTGATTTATTAAATTCTGTTTTTATAAAATGACTAATCAGCTTAGCAACACCCTCAATACTCTTGAGCGCAATGTTTCCAGCAAATCCATCTGAAACAATGACATCGAAGTTACCATTAAATATTTCATCACCCTCAACAAATCCAGCATAATTTAATTTTGACCCTTGCATTAATTGACCTGCGTTTTTAATAGTATCGTTTCCTTTGAATTCTTCAGACCCTACATTTAATAAACCTATTACTGGTCTTGTATTGATTTCCAGTGATTGAACAAGGGCTGATCCTAAAATTGAAAATTGATATAAATGGTTAGCATCGCATTCAACATTTGCCCCGAGATCTAATATATGACATTGTCCAATTTTTGTTGGTAGAGATCCGCATATTGCCGGCCTATCGATTCCTGGAATCATTTTTAAAATAATTTTAGATAAAGCCATTAAAGCTCCGGTATTTCCAGCACTTACGCATGCACCAGCATCTTTATTTTTTACAGCATTAATTCCGAGTCTCATTGATGAATTTTTTTTAGATCTAATAGCCTTTATTATTTCATCATCCATGGCAATATATTCAGTTGTATGAACTATGCTATATCTTTTTTTTTGGGTATTTTTAAAACTATTAGGTATTAAAGGTAAAATTAATTTTTCATCACCTATGAGTATAAGAAATAAATCATCATGTTCTTTTAATGATTTGATTGCACCTGGCACAGATGCAGATAAGCCATGATCTCCACTCATCATGTCTAATGCTATTGTAATTTTTTGATGCATTATGGTTAGTTTACTAAGATTTTACTAAGTTTGCGACTCTTCTTGCTTCTCTTTCTTTACTTTAGGTGCAATTACTTCATTGCCCATATAGTAACCATCTTTGGCAATATGATGTCTTAAATGTCTAACACCAGTGGTTTTATCTACAGACATAGATGGTCCAGATAAACCATGATGAGACCTTCTCATTCCTTTCTTAGATTTAGATTTTCTACTTTTTTGAACTGCCATGAGTTAGTACCGTCTATTTGTTATAAAATATACGCTATTCTAAGCAATAAATCCTTATCAAGCAATTTATATCTGCTTTATTTAGTTACTTTTTTATAAAAAAAGCATATATCATTTAATATTAACTATGTTTCTGATAACATCAGTGTTTCAAAAATCTAATATAGAGTTTGGTCATATGAGAAAAATAGTACTGGCATCAAGTTCAATTCATCGAAAAAAGCTTCTGCAACAGATTAAGTTAAAATTTACATCAATCTCGCCAGATATAGATGAATCTAGAAATAAAAACGAACCAGTAAACAGCTTTGTCAAAAGACTATCAATTGAAAAAGCCATGAAAATAGCATTACTTAAGAAAAACTCTATAGTTATAGGGTCAGATGAGATAGCTGTGGTTGGGAATAAAATATTAGGCAAACCTCTCACCAAACAGAATGCGCAAAAGCAACTTAGTCTTATTTCAGGGAAAAAAGTAATATTTAAAACAGGAATATGTGTAATAGACACGAATACTATGAAAAAATATTCTTCTGTAGTGAATTATTATGTAAAAATGAAAAAGTTATCTAAAGAGGTTATAAATAATTATATAGATAAAGAAGATATGCTAAGCTGTGCTGCTAGTATACGAATGGAAGGCTTAGCTATTAGTTTAATTGAAAAAACTGCTGGCGAAGACCCGACTTCAGTAATTGGTTTGCCACTTATTAAACTTACAACATATTTAGAAAAACTTGGTTATAAGGGACAGTAGTTTTACTTAGAAAAATGATCAAACCCTTTCAAGCTTAAATTAACTAGCTTATCATTATCAAAATATCTCAATTTACTTTTTGTTATAACACCTATCTTAGTAATAGAAAGAGAATGTTTCTTTGATATTTTATCAATTTGTTTTTGATATTTTTTGTTTGCAGTAAAACATAATTCATAATCTTCGCCTCCACCGATAAGAGCTTCGTAGTAAAGTTTAGACGGTATTATTTTTTTAACTAGCTTATGAGTTGGAATCTTATCTATAAATATATCTGCGCCGCATTTACTGCTTACAGTTATATTATATAAATCTTTAGCAATGCCGTCAGATACATCAATACAGCTACTTGCAAATCTAGAAATATCTATTCCAATATCTATTCTAGGCACAGGCAAATGTAAATATTTTTTAAGTAACTTAAACTCATGTTGATACTTTTTTTTATTAGTAATCATTAGCGCTGCTCTTGCACATCCAAGTTTACCCGTAACATAAATATCTTCACCGTTTTTTGCCCCATCACGGTAAAGTATATTTTTCTTGTTCTCCCCTATTACTTGAATCGAGATGCTTAATGGTCCACGATTAGTATCTCCACCAATCAATGCAACATTGTATTTTTCTGTAAGGTGTTTAATGCCTTTATAAAAAGATTTAATCCATTCTGATTCTAATTTAGGTATAGTCAAAGCCATAAATATATATTTAGGTACACAACCCATTGCAGCAATATCACTTAAATTTGTAGCTAATGATTTATATCCAATTTCATAAGGGCTATAGTTTTTAGTGAAATGAGGTCCTAGCAAGGAAGTATCTGTTGTAATAACAAAATATTTCTTTGGTGATATTTTAATTACAGCGCAGTCATCGCCTATACTTTTGACAACATTACCAGAGGTTGTCTTGATATTTGATTTAATATAATCAATAATGCCTTCTTCATTCTTAATCATTTTTATCAAAGCATCTAAGTAACTGGTCAAGAATATTATTGATAAATTTATACGATTCATCAGTCGAGTATTTTTTAGCAATATTTATACTTTCATTAAGAATAACTTTTTTAGGCACATCCTCTCTGTATATAAATTCACAAACTGACAGCCTCAGTATTGACCTATCTATTGGTATCAGTGACTCAAGCTTTAAATCCGTATTATCTTCTATGAAACTAATTATTTTTTCATTATTTTGCTCAATCAGTAAGATAATATTTTCAAAATAATCTTTGTCATATGTTCTCTTTTCGACGAATGTTTTTAAAATATCTGAGAATGTATACTCATTTAAATCCTGCTGATATAAAACTTTTAAGATATTTTCTCTTGCGATGGTTCTCTGTTTAGAATTAATAATAGTCATTTTATAGTGATCGTTTTAATAATATTCAATAAATTCTCTCTAGTTTTTGCGTATTCCAAACCTTTTTTGAATTTAATTCCAGCCCTGTCAATAGCTTGTTGCTCAGTATTCGTTGTTAATACTCCATTTATTATTGGTTTTTCAAATTCAAGGCTAAGATTTTTTAATCCATTAATTACCGATGATGACAAATATTCATCGTGCTTGGTATCACCTTTTATGATGCATCCTAAGGCTAGAATTATATCTGGCTTATGTTTACTTAAAATCATTTTTATTATTAATGGTAATTCGAAAGCACCCGGCGATTCAATGAAACCAATATTAGAGATATTTTCTCCAGAATGGCCTATGAAGTCAGTAGCCATACTCCCTGTTATGTATTTATGATATGAAGTTGAAACAATAATAGTTTTTTTATTTGTTAGCTTCAAAAGATCAGAATAATTATCTTTGTAATATATCTCAGGGTGATCGTATAATTCTATACTTTTATTATCTGTTTTCTTCATTTACTTGCTTACATACTTAATTACATTGAGCCCAAAAGCATTTATTCCATGATAAATTATAGGACTGCTTAACAATATCATATCCTTCACCCCAATATCGCTTAATATTTGCGCGCCTATGCCAACTGTCCGAAAATCATCAAACTTAGCTTTATTTTTTGAAACTATTGACTTAGATAACTTCAAATTATTCAGCTGATTACTTGTAAGATTTTCTGTAATAAATACTACGGCTCCTTGTTTTGATTTAGAGATTTTTTTTAATGCTCTATCAATTGGCCAGGTTGAGTAATTAGTAGACTTAACAGTATCAGTTAAGATATTTTGCACATGAACTCTAACCATCGTAGGTTCTTCTGAAATTATTTTATTTTTAATTAATGCAAAATGAACCATAGAGGTCAGGGTATCTTTGTAAAAGATTCCAGTAAATTCACCATACTCGGTTTTAATAACCTCTTCGCGTATCCTTTTAACAGTTTTTTCATTAGAAACCTTGTATTTAATCAGATCCTCAATTGTTCCAATTTTTAATTTATGTTTTTTTGAAAAAGTTAACAGATCTTTTTTTCTAGCCATGGTTCCATCTTCATTTAGTATCTCAACAATCACAGCAGAAGGTTCTAGTCCAGCTAGTTTAGCCAAATCACAGCCAGCTTCTGTATGACCAGCTCTTATAAGGACTCCCCCATCTTTTGCCATAAGCGGGAATATATGGCCTGGCTGAACTAAGTCACTTGCTTTTGAATTTTTAGCAACTGCAGTTTGAATTGTTTTTGCTCGGTCAGCAGCTGATATTCCTGTGGTAACACCTTTTGCAGCTTCTATAGACACTGTAAAATTTGTTTCCTTAGATGTTTCTCCTGTTTTTTTTATAAGCGGTAGACCTAGTTTTTTACATTTAGTACTAGTAAGAGTTAAGCAAATCAAGCCTCTGCCTTTTGAAGCCATAAAATTAATATCTTTAGCTTTAACAAATTCTGATGCCATTACAAGATCGCCTTCGTTTTCACGATTCTCATCATCCATAATGATGACCATTTTACCTTTCTTAAGGGAATCGATTATTTCTTTAGTAGTATTAATCATTTTTAAGCTTCTCTAAATGTTTTGCTATATAGTCTACTTCAATATTCACACTATCACCTAAACTATAATTTTTAATAATAGTATTTTGATATGTGTGAGGAATTACCATTAAGTCTATCATGTTTCCATCTACCTGATTAATCGTCAGACTAACACCATCAATGCAGATGGAGCCTTTGTGAACTATATATTTTAAATATATTTTATCAACTTTAATTTGAATAAACCATGAGTCAGTATCTTTTAAAAGCTTTTCTATCACCCCAATAGTATCAATATGGCCAGTAGTTATATGTCCACTAATAAATTTATTCAAAGTTAAGGGAAACTCTATATTTACAAGATCATCTTTCGTTAAATATTTAAATGATGTTAGTTTCATAGTCTCAGGAGATAAATCAAAACTAAAAATATTATTTTTAACGTTAACTACTGTCAGGCAAGCTCCGTTAACAGCAATACTATCGCCATTTGATATATTAATTGAAAGGTTAGTGACCTCTACTTTAATTAGATAATTATTATTAACTTCCTCTATAACAATAATTTTTCCTATATTTTCTATAATCCCTGTAAACATATTATTTTTCTAGTCTCACTTTTAGATTATTACCAATTGGAATCATATCATTTATTTTAAATTTTATCTTTTTGGAAAGTTTTTTTATGTATGTAACTCCAGAAAAAGATCTTCCGGTATCCCCAATTATTTTTGGAGAAATATATAATATTAATTCATCAATTAAAGATTTTTTAAAGAAAGATTCTATTAATGTTGGTCCAGCTTCAACAAACACATTGTTTATGTCTTGTTTAGCTAAAAAAGACATACACTCCGTAATATTAATTTTACCTTTTCTTGTTTGCATATAAACAATAATCACATTTTTTTTATATTTTTTAGTGGTTTTTTTTATTGATGTAAATAAGTAAATTTTTCGAGATAATTCTTTAAAAACTTTACTGTTTAATGGTATTTTGAGAGTTCTATCCACTATTCCAAGGTCTGGTTGTTTTAATATTTTTTTTAGCAGTAATGGTTCGCGAATATTTAAACTAGAATTATCCGCCATCACTGTCTTAGATGAAGAAAATATTAATGAAGACAATGCTCTTTCTACCTGAACATCAAGTCTTGATTCTTCTGAAGTAACCCATTTACTTATACCATTACTCAGAGAAACTTTCCCATCGAGGGATATTCCTGATTTACAAATAATATTTGGTCTTTTTAATAAAAATTTACTAAAAAATCCTCTGTTTAGCCTCATTGCTTTATTTTTTAAAACTCCAACCCTAACTTCTATCCCAGACTTTTTAAGCTGTCTAATACTCTTGCCATTTACAAGTGGATTTGGGTCTAAGCATGAAATCACAACTCTCTTTATCTTGCTATTAATTATTAAATTAGAACATGGAGGTGTTCTTCCAAAGTGGCAACATGGTTCTAAGTTAATATATAGCGTTGAGTTTTGAGCAGATTTACCGGCATTTTTAATAGCTTCTTGCTCTGCATGTGGGAAACCAGGTTTCAAGTGATATCCTTTTCCTAAAATTTTTCCATTTTTGACCACAATCGCACCAACCATAGGATTTGGATGTGCGGTAAATTTTCCATTAAGCGCTAATTTAAAAGTTTCTTCTATATAATATTTATCTATTTCTTCTTTATTCATCTTGCAGTAGATTCTTTTGAAGTTTTTTCATTTCTGGCGATAAATCTTTCTCTAAACTTTTTATAATTTTAGTGAATGCCTCTTTGTCTTCAAAATTTAAATAAACAGATGCAAATCTAAGGTATGCTACATGGTCAAGTTTCAATAACTCTTCCATTACTATTTTTCCTATTACATTTGAAGACACTTCTTTATCTGCTTGTGTTCTGCATTTTTTAAAAATATTATCAAAGGTGTGGTCAATATCAACCATAGAGTTTTCTCTTTTCTCTAAAGCTATATAAACACCTTTCTTAACTTTATCTTCGGAGAATAATTCTGATGAATTATTTGTTTTTATTACACGAGGATATGATAATTCTGATTGTTCAGAAGTATTGAAACGTATATTACAAGAGACACATTCACGTCTCCTTTTTACAGCATTCGTTTCTCCGATTAACCGAGAATCAATTACCTTTGTTTCAGGCTCCCCACAAAAAGGACAGCGCATACTAAATACCTCTAAGCTACAGCTTTTTTATTCTTAGAATAAACTGGAAATTGAGATGTTAAATTCAATATCTTTTCTTTAACAGACGCAATTTTTGACTCGTCTTCGATATCATCAAGCACGTCACATATTAAATTTCCAAGTATAGTAGTTTCAGCTTCCTTGAAACCTCTTGTAGTAATAGCTGCAGTACCAAGTCTTATTCCACTTGTAACAAATGGGCTTTGCGGATCATTTGGAACTGAATTTTTATTTACAGTAATATTTGCTCTATGCAGAGCTGCATCAGCTGCTTTACCAGTTAACCCTTGTTTTACTAAGCTAACCAGCATCAGATGGTTTTTAGTTCCGCCTGATACGATATCATAGCCTCTTGAAATTATTGTTTTTGCTAGTAAGTCTGCATTCAATACAACCTGTTTCATATAATCTTTAAATTCAGGTTCTAATGCTTCTTTAAATGCTACTGCTTTGGCTGCAATAACATGCATTAATGGTCCGCCTTGAGTTCCTGGAAACACTAAAGAATTAAACTTTTTCTCAAGTTCTGGATTAGATTTACAGATTATTATTCCGCCTCTAGGCCCTCTTAATGTTTTATGAGTAGTTGATGTAACTACATCAGCAAATGGAACTGGAGAAGGATAAACTCCACCGGCAACTAATCCAGATACATGTGCCATATCAACTACAAAGTAAGCGTTAACTTTTTTTGCAATCTTCGACATTCTTTCCCAATCAATTACTTGCGAATAAGCTGAAAAACCACCAATTAACATTTTTGGTTTGTGTTCTACAGCAAGTTTCTCTATTTCATCATAGTCAAGCATACCATCCTCGTCTATACCATATTGGATAGCATTAAAAAGCTTTCCTGAAAAATTTACTTTTGAGCCATGCGTCAGGTGACCACCAGCGTCCAGACTCATTCCCAGTATAGTATCGCCAGCACTAAGCAAAGCAAGGTATACCGCAGCATTTGCTTGTGAGCCAGAATGTGGCTGAACATTTGCATAATCTGCACCATATATTTCTTTTAATCTATCAATAGCTAGCTGCTCAGCTATATCAACATTTTCACAACCACCATAATATCTTTTGTAAGGATAGCCTTCTGCGTATTTATTCGTTAAAACTGAACCTTGAGCCTCTAGAACTCTAGGACTTGCATAATTTTCAGAAGCAATTAGCTCTACATGTTCTTCCTGGCGAATAATTTCTTTATTAATCGAATCATTCAATTCGTCATCAAAGCCTGCAATTTTCATATCTACATCAAACATATGGTCTCCTTTTACAAATATAGTGTATAAATTCAAATGAAATACTAACATTTAATCTATTTCTTGTAACTAAATTTCTATCCCTTCGTTATCATTTTCTAAGGCTAAAGTTGGCTGTTTTACCTCGTTTAAATCATAGTATTTTATACTACCAAGATACTGTTTTGTTACTTCCCATATAGGATCACCAGATTCTTCTGAATTTACGCTAGCCCAACCACTAACTATATATTTTTTGTTATTAATCAATGGTTTACCATCATTTAATGTAATATTAGTTATTCTTTTATTGATGGTATTTTTTGGTGTAATTTGATAATTAATTCCGGTTGTTCTAACCATATCTCCTCCTTGCTGAAGATAAGGGTCTGGATTAAATATATTATCAGCTACATCCTCTAAAATATTTTTAATGGTAAGACCGGTCATTTCTCTTCGGTAAACATTAGGATATGTAATAGCAGTATGATTATAAATATCAGACATTAAAATATCTTCTCCTGCAAGAATAGTTGGTCCCCACCTAAATCCAGGGGATAAGCAGATTTCTGAATCCAAAACATTAGACATTGAGTCGCAAATAAGATTATCAAAAGAACCATTGAAATTACCTCTTCTATATAAATCATAATTTGATTTTCCAATTTTCTCATTTAATTCTTTTAAATATGGTTTTTTTACATCTTTAATATGCTTGTTCATCTGGGTTGACGGTTTGATTTGATTAGAAAGAATTGGCAAGAGTTTGTATCTATAATCAAAAGAGGCATGTCTAATTTTTACATCAATCATTGACACAAACTTTCCATTACATCCCGAATTAAGGATTACAGTTCTTGAATTATTATTGATAATTTCAATAGGCTTAGGTAGTACATCATGAGTATGACCCCCAAATATTATATCAATTCCATTAACTTTAGATGCCATTTTTTTATCAACATCAACACCATTGTGAGATAATAAAACAATTAATGATGTATTTTCTTTAGCCTTGATTAAGTTAATCAACTCTTGTAATTCATTGTCACGAATACCAAAAGTAAGATTAGGAATCAATCTTCCTGGATTTGCAATAGGCGTATACGGGAAGGCTTGGCCAATAATTGCAACTCTCTGGTTATTTATTGTTTTTATAACATATGGTTTCTGAAAATGGTTACTCTCATCAACAGGCTCAATACCATCAAACAAAGCTTCTTCGGTCAATGAAATATTTTGAGCAACAAAATCCCCATTGAATTTTTTTAAATTTTCTAGAAATATTTTTTCACCATATGTAAATTCCCAGTGTCCAGTCATTACATCAACACCTAAAATATTAGATGCCTCAACCATATCCATGCCATTAGTTAATAGTGAAAGACCACTACCCTGCCATGTATCCCCGCCATCTAATAACAAAGAATTATCATTAGCATCATGTCTTAATTGATCAATGACAGTTTTTAAATGGGCATAGCCACCAAACTTTCCAAACTCTTTTGCATGCTGATGAAAGTTAAGGTGTGTAAAAGCATGTTTCATAATAGTTGAGTCAATAGAATAGTAGTCTAAAAGTTTTCTTCCAACTATATGCGGTGGAGTATTCCTATTATTGCCAACGCCTAAATTATAATTAGGTTCTCTGAAATACATTGGGTCTAGTTGCGCATGTGTGTCCGTTATATGAATAAGTCTTAAGTCACCAAATAATCTAGTATTATAATTTATCGTTGGTGAACCAAATGAAGGTTTTACAATACCAGCTGCATATCCAGCCATCAAAAATTGAATAAATTCTCTTCTGTTCATATCTTATAAATCCTTTTTTTAATTAACAATATAGATAATATTATAAACACATAAGTATTAAATAAAAAATAATCAGCTTTAATAATTAAATAGTAATGTAATAGTGATAATACAAGTATTAAATAAATTAATCTATGCAATGCAAACCATTTGGTGCCAAGTTTTTTCTGAGCTTTATTCGATGATGTCATGAATAGAGGAATGAACAATATTAAGGCAACATAGCCTGCCTGAATAAAGTTTCTAGAAACTATATCAGATGATATAGAAGAAAAATTTAGATCATTATCAGTCAAATATAAAAAGAAATGGAGTAATGTAATCAAAAAAGTAATAATTCCCAGAGATCTCCTGTCTATGTAATTTTTAATATAAAATAGAAGTGGGACTGATAAGACAATTATTATCATGCTCATAGCTATATAACCCGAGGAGATTATTAAATATGAATAGGGATTAATGATTTCATCATTATATATAGATTGATAAAAAATAAAAAATATAGGAAATAGTGATAGCGAATATGTGATGAACCTATTCAAAGTAATAAATTATATTAAAAGTTTTTTTCAAGGTCCATGCCTGTATAGAGATTGTTAACAAATTTACTATATCCATTGAACAATAAAGTGTCTCTCTTGCCAAACTCTCCTATTCTTCTTTCTCTTTTTTGACTCCATCTAGGATGGTCTGCATATGGATTAACATTAGAATAAAACCCATACTCATCAGGAGCTTGCTCATTCCATGAGCATGCTGGTTGATGATCAACAAATGAAATTTTAACAATTGACTTAATGCTCTTAAATCCATATTTCCATGGAACAATTAATCTTACAGGAGAACCATTTTGGTTAGGTAAAACTTTTCCATAAAGACCCACGGCTATCATCGTTAACGGGTTAATTGCCTCGTCCATTCTTAGTCCTTCTTTATATGGCCAATTCAAAATATTTCTTTTTTGACCAGGAAGATTTTCTTTGTCTAATATAGATTCAAAAGAAACATACTTTGCATTATGCAGTGGTTTAGCAAGATTAATTAGACTTCTTAACTCAAAACCAATCCACGGAACAACCATGGACCAAGCTTCAACACATCTCAGTCTATATATTCTCTCTTCTAGTTGAAACTTTTTTATTAAATCTTCACTGTCTAGTGTAAATGGATTTTCTACCAAACCATCTATTGTTAATTTCCAGTCATCAGATTTAAGCTTGGATGCATTTAGCATAGGGTCTCGCTTTCCCGTTCCTAGTTCATAAAAATTATTGTATGATGTAATCTGTTTAATAGTATTTGTTTGTTCATTTGTACTGTAATCAAGGTCTTTATTGAAGGATAATTTTTTTTGTGATGCAGACAAGATATTTGAATTCATTAGAAATGGAAAGGCTAGTGTTGATGCCATTATTTTTCTACGATTATTGAAATGTCTTTCATCCGTAACTTTATTCTCTTTATCTAAGTTATATTTATTAAATATTTTCACTTCAACCAATTTCTCGCATTAATAAACATTTTAGACCACGGTGATATTTTCCAATTAGCAGGACGGTAAGAATACTGATTTAATGTAAATAATCTTTCTGGATGGGGCATCATGATGGTTATTCTTCCGTCATTATTTGTAAAACCATTTGATCCGTTATCAGAACCGTTTGGGTTAAATGGATATTCTGTAGTTTTTTTATTATCATTATCCACATAGCTTATTATAGCACTCCTTATATTTTTTTTATCTGTAAATACTGTCTTCCCTTCTCCATGCGAAACTATTATTGGTAGTATCGACCCTTCCATTCCAGTCATAAATAATGATTTAGATTTGTTTATCTTAACTCTTGAGAGCCTAGCTTCAAATTGATTAGATTTATTTTTATCAAACAAAGGCCAGTGACTAGTGCCAGGTATTATAGAATGAAGTTGTGAAAACATTTGGCAGCCATTGCATATACCGAGTCCAAATTTATTCTTATCGTTAAAAAATATTTCTAACTCATCTTTTATCTTATTATTGTAAAGTATTTTACTCGCCCAGCCTTTCCCTGCGCCTAAAACATCACCATATGAAAAACCACCACAGGCAACCAAGCCTTCATAAGATTTCATATTTATATTACCTTTTAAGATATCATTGATATGCACATCATGAGCTTCAAATCCTGACATCATAAATGCATGTGCCATTTCTTTATGCCCATTGACACCCTGCTCTCTAAGAATTGCTACTTTTGGTTTTCTATTTAGCTTAGTTTTTTTAATCTTTACGCTACTTGTTAAAAAATTAATTTTATTATCCAAAGATTTTAAATTCCTATGAGAAAATATTTTATTATTATACTCTTCCTTTGCAGTTAAAGGGTTATCGCGAATCTTTTGAATTTTATAAGATAGATTGCTCCAATATTTTCTTAGTGTTTCCAGAGAGAATGATATATCTGCATATGATTTTATTAATAAACTAGGATTTAATGATTTTACCGATCTACCTAATGGAGTAACCAATGCTTCAGCTTTATTTTTTTGAATTAGCTGATTGAACATATTTATATTTTTTTTAGGTACTTCTATTACGGCGCCTAATTCCTCATTAAAGAAAAATCTTGTCATGTGAGCAACATCAAAATATTTTTCTAAACTTTTGAAGATATCTAAAGACATATTTCCCGAAAGGGCCATTTCAGTCAACGTTGTAAATAACCCTCCATCTGATTTATCATGATATGCAGAAATAGTTTTTGACTTTACAAGTGTTTGAATAAAATTAAAGAATAAATTAATATTCTCAGGTTTATCTATTCTTGGGACGTCTGGATCAATAATATTATGTATTTGATGCAAGGATGACCCGCCCATGCGTTCCATGCCTTCAGAGATATCTATTAGAAAAATTTCTCCATTACCTTTCAGGTCAGGAGTAATAACGTCATTAACGTTATCTATAGAACAAAATGCTGACAAGACAAGACTTACTGGACTTTCAACATCATATGATATTTTTTTATTTTTCCATGATGTACTCATTGATAATGAGTCTTTGCCAACTGGTATAGTAATATTATTTGAAATACATAGGGTTGATATTTTTTTAACAGCCAGATAAAGACTTTCAATCTCATTGCTATTTTTAGATGATGCCATCCAGTTTGCTGATAATTTTATTTTAGAAAGATCTTTTATATGTGCACATGAAATATTAGTTATAACTTCACCAAATGCAATTTCCACTGAAGCTTCTGGGTTTGTAATTGCAATAGATGGTCTTTCACCCATTGTAATGACTTGACCACTCGAAGAACCTATATCAGACATTGTTATACCCACGTTAGAAACAGGTACTTGGTTAGCTCCAATCATTTGATCTCGTGCAACTAATCCTGTCACCGACCTATCGCCAATCGTAATAAGAAATCCTTTGTCCGCTACTGCTGGTAATGACAATATGTCTTGCACACATTTTTCAAAATTTATGTAGCTGTACTTATCGCTATAGTCTTTTTTATTATAACCAATAATATTAATAGGCTTAATTGGAGGCTTACCCAAAAGATAACTCATTGGCAAATCAATGACTTTTGTTTTATCATCTACATCATATACAACAAGGCTCTTAACAGTGGTCACTTTACCAATTACAGAGTAAGGACAATTCTCTCTAGTGCATATAGAATCAAAAAGGGTTAAATCTTTAACATCAATTACTATGACATATCTTTCTTGAGATTCATTACACCATATTTCCAAAGGTTTCATGGATGATTCGCCAAGAGGAATCTTAGACATCATAATTTTTGCGCCTCTACCAGAATCGTTAACTATTTCCGGAACAGCATTACATAAACCTCCAGCTCCAATATCATGAATACTTTTGATAGGTGTTTGCTTGTCTAAATACACGCACTGATTAATAACCTCTTGGCATCTTCTTTCAATTTCTGGATTATCTCTTTGTACAGATGAAAAATCTAAACTTTCACTGCTTGAGCCAGACGATAATGATGATGCTGCGCCTCCACCAAGCCCAATAAGATAAGAAGGTCCGCCTAGAATAATAATCAAATCTCCCTGGTCTAGTTTATTTTTATGTATATGGCTATTTCTTATAACTCCAACACCACCCGCAATCATTATTGGTTTATGGTATCCAATGCTTTTTACACTAGATTTTTTAATGACTGGACTAAATTCACATGTTCTAAAATAACCAAAGATGTTGGGTCTTCCAAACTCATTATTATAAGAAGCAGCTCCAATTGGTGCTTCAATTATAATATCTAAAGGTGATTTAATTCTTCCAGGAGTACCTATAGTATTTTTTTCCCATCTATTATTATCCTTAGGTATGCGTAAGTTTGATAACGTATAACCTGTAAACCCAACTTTGGGTATCGAGCCTCTCCCTGTTGCACCTTCATCTCTTAATTCTCCTCCAGATCCTGTAGCTGCACCTGCATGTGGAGAAATTGCTGTTGGGTGGTTGTGAGTTTCAGCTTTTACTATGTATAAACCATCTTCTTTTTTATATTTATACTTTTTATTTGTAAGATCAGTATATAAAAAATTTACTCTGTTTGATTTTATAATCGAGCAATTATCAGTATATGCAGACACCACATCTTTGTTAGTTTTCTTGAAAGTTTTTTTAATTAATTTAAATAAGGAGGTATCTTCCTTAGAGTTTTTTACAATAATTTTAGAATTAAATATTTTATGTCTACAGTGTTCAGAATTAATCTGCGCAAACATCATTAACTCTATATCTTTTGGTGACCTTTTAAGCTTGGCATACATTTTCTTTAGATAAATAATCTCTAATTCGCTAAGAGCTAAGCCCATTGTTTTATTATATTTATTTAATTTTGATAACGGAATTATTTCCGACCTCTTACTCTTTGTATATAATTTTTCTCTTTCAAAATACTTTTGAATATCAGGTTTTGTAGTAAGGCAATATTGGGTCATTTTATCGTATATTAAATCAAGATTACTACTTGTACTCTTAAAAGCAGCTTTTCCATTAAATTGATATAATTTAATCTGCTCAATACTTAAGCTATTATTAAGTCCGCAATTAATAATAACCTGTTTAGCTTTTTCTGCCCATGGAGACAAGATACCCGATCTACTTGTTATCAGTATATTACTATTAGTTATATCCCCTTTTTTTAATTCTCTAGTTGTATTCAATAAATGATTTAGAATCTTTAACTCTTCCATGTTGAGCTTTTTTTCATATTGAACTTTATAAACAAGAAAGTAATGAAATGGGTCTTTGGCGTTATCCTTTCGTTTAGTTATATCTAATAGTATATTTTTATTTTGAAGCATAATTGAGTCTATATTTTAATACAGTTTTGGGAGTATTGGTATTGCTTAGTTATAATAAAATATATTGGTAGTAATAATCTCATAAAGTTATACATAATGCTGATAGCGCCAACATCAGGGATACTTTCAATAATGTCTACCCATTATCCTCGGTCTTATATAAAAAAATAAATTAAATGTGGTCAATATCAATTGCGTATGTCTATTATTAGAGATAGGATATAAAACTAATTTTAGGGGGACGACCTGGCTTCGACGTGGGGTTGCAATTCCTGAAGTGCATGTCGAGCTTTTCGGTAACTCGTTAAACTGCTGATAAACTATAAACGCTGAAAATAAACCTTTAGCCCTAGCAGCCTAACTGCCGCTAGCTTCACTAAGAGTAGGCTTATATGCTCTTTACTGAAGTCATAATGATAAGACCGCAGTATATGTGCTTGTTATTGTACTGTTAAATTAAACAAGACAGTTATTAAGTAGATTGTTTGTCGTCAGCTTGGTGATTAAATTAAAGATAAACTAAACATGTAGTACTAAGGGCTGAGTGCTCTCGGACGCGGGTTCGATTCCCGCCGTCTCCACAAAATTATATGACACTTATGTGTCATTTGATTAAATAACTATTCTAGCCACACACTCACTTGTTATAATTAAAGTAAAAGTGAGGTGAAAAATGGATAAAAAAGAAGAACTATTAGAAAAGATAATGGGCAACTATGTTACATTGAATAAAGAAGCTAATTTTTAAATATAGTGCATTATTACTAACATCACTGGTAATAACCTCCTGTGCAACGATTACAGGCGATAGAAGTCAGGCAATTCAGATTATCTCAAATGTAGATGGTGCTGTTTGTTCGTTAACAAATACGGAAGGGCAATGGAGTGTTGAAACTCCTGGTAGTGTTGTTATTGCGAAAGACTCAGGTAACATACTAGTTACTTGCAAGAAGAAAGGGTATAAACCAGGGAGCGTGAGCATAGAGTCATATCATGGTAATGCGAGTACTTGGGGAAATATTTTATTAGGAGGCGGAATTGGATATATTGTTGATAGAAATACTGGCGCAGCTTTTTACTATCCAAACACCATAAATGTTGCTCTTGAAAAAGAATAATTATTCTAAAGGTTAGCTCCCAATTAACCATGTAATTCTCATACCTTAATCATAACAATATGCATGGTTGTTTTGATAGCCATTTAAGGGTAAAAGACTACTCTAGCCACACTCTATTATTTACCTAATGCAATTCCAATCCGTCTAGGATCTGAAACACCTTTTATGATATTTTTTTCAGAATCAATATGTATGGCAGTGAGTCCGCTTGCTAGAGGTGTTATATCTAGTAAATGTCCTTTTTGTGACAGATTATTCGTTATACTAGTTTCCTCTTCAGCCTCAATGTTACCACCACGATTTAGAATATGAGGAGCGTTTATTGCATCTTCTAAAGACATATTATTATATAAGACATCTATTATTCTTTGCGTAACATATCCTATTATCCTACTTCCACCTGCAGAACCAATAATGAGTGTGGGTTTATTAGTTGATGTAGAAAAAACAATGGTTGGAGTCATTGATGATCGCGGTCTTTTTCCAGCCTGTACTCTATTAGCTACTAGGTTATTATTTTTTTTAGGAGAAAATGAAAAATCAGTGAGTTCATTATTTAAAAGATAACCATTGGCCATAATTCTTGACCCAAAAGCATTTTCAATTGTTGAGGTCATTGAAATAGCATTTCCATATTGGTCAATGATTGAGATATGAGTTGTGCCTGATTCATTAGGTCCGTAATAGCTAGCCTGAGTATTTTCTTTCCAATTATCTGGAGTTCCATGCTGGGCATTATTTATAATATTTTTATTAGAAATCAGTCTACGTCTTTTTAAAATATAGTTGTCATCTAGTAAACGCTCCCCAGGTGTTTTAACAAAATCAGAATCAGCCATATAATAATTTCTATCAGCAAAAGCAAGTTTTGAAGCCTCGATATAATTATGCCATGTTGGATTATGATCAATAAGTTTTAATATCTGTAGCATGGTAAGTGCACCAGACGATGGCTCACCCATCGAGCAAACTTTATGTTTTTGAAATATACCGCAAACTGGCTTTCTCTCTATAACTCTATATCTATCAAAATCTTTTTGTGTAAGTACTCCATTTTTTTTATTTACAGTATTTATAATATTGGTTGAAATTGGAAATTTGTAAAATGTGTTGTGTCCTTTGTTTGCAAAAGCTTTCAAAACGTCTGCATAATTTTTATTCTTAATAATTTTTTGATTATAAAAATATTCTTTGTTTTTTTTATTCTTATCAAGTCTGCCAATATCATTCTGTAGAGACTCAAGTAATCCTCGTGAGGGAGCAAAACCATCCATTGCTAAAGCAACGGCAGGTTCTATAAGCTTTTGCATATCAGTTTTCCCAAACCTTTCATGTAGTTTTCCTAAAACTGCCGGGGTTCCAGGCACACCTACAGAGCGACCATCTAGCACAGCCTCATAAAAACCTAATGGGTTTTTATTATTATTTAAAAAATAATTGGGTGTACTAGCTAAAGGAGCAGTTTCACGACCATCAAATGTAGTTAGTAAATTCTGTTTGGCATTATAATATATAACAAAAGCACCTCCTCCTAAACCTGAAGACTGTGGTTCTGTCAATCCCAATACAAATTGAGCAGCTATTGCAGCATCAGCAGCTGTGCCACCATTTGATAAAACATTATAAGCAGCTTCAGTTGCCTGAGGATCAGACGTCACAGCCATATATTTAGTACCAACATTGGTTTCAACTATATCTGACTTTCCGACATATCTTTCAGGAGAGGCTCTATAAATATCAGATGCATTCACTAAAGATGTATATGTTCCAATGATAATAAATAAAAATATATTTTTCATAAAATGTTATTTGAGCTTCTTAATAACTTCTTCAATCAGCTGAATTGTTTCAGGGCTTCCATAATCCTCTCCCTTTTCAAAATCACCTTCTTTTTGTGCCATTGTATTAGTCAGATGCGCAAAGCAAACAACTTCTTTATTTTTTGCTTTTGCAAATGCATATAATGCAGAAGCTTCCATTTCTACACAGGTAACATTGTCTTTCTTCATCTCATCTATTGCAAACATTGTTTCTCTATAAGGTGCATCTGTAGTCCAACTTTTTACTTCCGACCAAAGATTCTCATTATTTTTTAGTTTTTTAAGTAATTTTTGACAAAGCTCAGACGGTTCATTTTTTGGCAGGTAATGATAACTTGTTCCTTCGTCTCTGATTGCCCGTGTAATTAAAGCAAATTTTTTATTAGAATCTGATTGTTTAATAATTCCAGCAGAAGTTATGCTGATTAAAAGTTTACAACCTGAAACAAATAGTTGCTCAGCGATTAACACGGCATATGAAGATCCTACGACACGAGGAATTATTCCCACTGTTAGTTTGCCAATTTTAAATGTATATAAATTCGAATGGTAACATGCCCAATATTTACTTATTGTTGCTTTTTTTTTATTATTTAGATAATCTACTAGATCACCGTCTGGGTCTAGAACACAAATACTCGGCACTTTTCCTGAAGGAATTTCATTTTGTCTTCTTGATTCACGTAAGAGGTTTATAGGTTGAAATACTGACGCTTCAGTATAGTTTTTATTTTTAAGAATATCTGCTGTAGTAAATTTTTTTTTGTTCATTCCTGCTCAATTATTTTTGGATGAGAATAAATAGTGATATTTATAACCTTGGTCGTAACTTGTTGAGAATAAAATCTCTCGTTTGACCTTTATGGTGAACTTGATGGAGTATCTCATCGACAGAATGCTCTGTCTGGTTTTGAGCATTTACATACATAAAGTTTATAAATATCCTCATGATTTTAGAGATATCTCCGTGATTTTATTAATATTCCCATAATTCTAGAATAGCATGTTAAAAAAAATAAAATAAATATAAATAAATTTATGTTATTGACAAATATTGATATTAGGAGACTCTTAATAACTTGCTTTTGAAGGATCTATGTATTTAAACCATACTTTTTGTAATCTAAATATAAAAGCCTTTTATCATTATAAGTTAAATCAAGATATAATAAATTCAGAATAGAATTTGGTGGGGTATAATATGGAAAAGTTAAATTTGAATTTAATTATCACTGTCTTAAAAAAAGAGAATTAAGTGCCAACTAAAATAAATCAATGGAGTTCATTTGAATCGCGCATCAAGGCTTTGCTATGTCAAAAATCAATAACCCATACAGAGATTGCAGAACTTTTTGAAATAATGCATAAATATAATGCTGTTCCTAAACTTATCCCTGAAGAATTAAGTGAATGGTGTAACAATACTTCTGTTGAGCTTAGAGATAAATCTAGATCTCTGGATAAGGCATTAGGGATAAACAAAGATGTCAGGGTGACAGATAATCTAGCTATGTCAATGGTGGTAAATGATGTATGGGCCCAATTATTCAAGGAAAAATCTCAAACCAAAGCGTTTCAGATTATTGCTAAAAAATACGATGTTGAGATAATGTATATAGAAAATGGATTTTTTAAACACTGGGAGCATGGGTTAAATTACTATTTAGTTTTAAATATGAAATCATTGTCCCCTTTTGAAATTGGTCTTGTATGTTCTAACATTAAAACCACTATAAGTAGAAATTTAAAATCTGAAAACTCTCTTGATAAAAATGGGGAATTAAAAAGAAAAGCAGCAATTGAAAAATTTAAAAGAATGAATGCAAGGAAAAATTAATAACTATCTTAGTCTGTGTACGAAAATATCTGAAATTATAATCCCTAATATAAACGATGGATAACTAATGATAGCAAAACTCCAATCATTTAAAAAAAAAGCTGGATAAAGAGGTATTATATAAAATAACTCCAGTGTGAAAAAAAACCAAGCTAAAAATATAAATATTCCAAAACTAGGATACACATCCATTAATAATTCATAGCTAGCTACAAAACCTGACGCAAAACCAATGGCATATAATGAATAACTTAAGTATTTAAATAAGTTAATAGAAATGTTTTTCATTATTTAAAAAAGTCTCTTATTGTTGCTGCAACAATATATAAATATAATTTTAATTTAAAAAATAATTTATTTTCTGATAGTATCTTTAGCCTTTTATATTCAGACAAACCGCATTCGGTCTTAATAAACTTTTCAATCATCTAGTGATCCTGTAAAATTTTTCTAAAAACTATAACTGACGGATAATGCTCCATATGTTGTGTCTTGGTTTGAATTAGCAGCAGCGCCCATGGCATTATCATTATTGATGCCTAGTTTAATACCATAATTAATTTCATTTATAGTAATTCCTGTAGATATTTCATGGACAACATATTGCCATGCTCCAGAATATGTACCATAGGTATAATTAATTGGACCTACTGGCACAGTAACTTGGAAATGCCAATAATCAGAACTCGGCGATGTATCGTAGTCACCTAGAATTACAGCATCAACAGAGAATATATCAAAATCAGCACCAACGCTGACTTCATTATAATGCTGGTCAATACCATCAGTATATCGATAAGCTGCTAAACCTACATACGTTGGTATAGTGAGTAATTCAAAATTATAACTTCCATACAAACTTATGAAAGCTTCACCTTCATTATAAGTTGCGCTACCCTTTCTATCCCTTAAGTCTGCATATCCAGCGCTTAAGTAAACTGGCCCTGAGGTATAAGCAATACTCCCATGTAACACTGATGCTGCCTGAAATGAGCCGCGTATCCAATACTCTGTCATATAACCAATGTTATATTGAAAGTTTTTAGTGCTGACTGACTCATTAGATTGCCCGCCTGAATATACATAAGATGGCTGAATACCAAAAATAATCAAAAAGAATAATGCTTTATAACGCATATTTGTACTCATTTAATTTATCTAAAAATTCATGTTCAGCTACATTAAAAAAATTATACATACTATAGATATAACACTATAAAATTCAATGCTGAAGAGATTATTTAAATTTCTATACTATATAAGTGAAATCTTATATGTAGATTACTCTACTATCATACTCCAGAGTTTAACGTATGTAGACATGTCACTGCGTCTATTAAAGATTCTTTTAATATATACTTCATTATCTGCATCTGGGTTTAGCTCTATTCCCCATAACCCATGTCCTTCGTTTGGAAGCATAGAATAACGAATATCTATTATATGATTTGGATTATTATGGGAAATTGCAATATAGTCATTTGAAAACCATCGAAATCTTTCAATATCTTTTGCTTGCTGTGATTTTGGGTCTAACCAAGGAAATGATTTTTTAATGTTAAATTTTTCTATCTTTACTCCTTCTATGACTCTTGTGTTAAGTCCAACTCTTACTGCATCAATATAATAATGTGTTTGCGTTGTATAAATAGTTTTCCAAACAATAATATTTGCAAAGCTTGGTTTTGCTTCAATACTTATAACTTCATGCCCACGTGTCTGAGCAAGTTTCTTCCCTGTCTCTACAGCTCTATCTTTTTGCATAAATCCTAATGAGCTATATATCAAGACCCATGATAAGGCCACATATGAATACTTCTTATTGTTCTTTATAACTGCAAATAAAATTAAAAATAATATAGGCAAAGTAAATAATGGGTCAATAATAGAAATTGTATTCCAGGCAATCCTATCATTCGTAAATGGCCAAAATAATTGAGTACCATAAGTTGTGCATGCGTCAAGTAGACCATGTGTTGCATAACCTAATGTTGAATAGATATAAGTTTGTTTGAAGGATATGTCTTTTTTTTGTAAAAATAAATAGTAAAAAAATAATGCACATATTAACCCACCAAATGGCATAAATAATATTGAGTGAGTAAACTGTCTATGAAATTCCAATGAGAATAATGGGTCTTGTGAAGATTTGATAAATATATCTAAGTCAGCAGACATACCTGCAAAAAATCCTAGAACGCTAGCAATTAAGAGATGTTTTTGATTAGCAGTTTGCTGAGCAGCAACTACACCAACAACACCCTGTGATAATGGATCCATCTCTCTACTCCTGAAAAGTAAAAATTATTTATTTGTCTTCATCTTCATTGGATGGTTTTACAAAAGCTTCATGGTTTCCATCACTCAAACTCTGTAAAATCTTTATAGCTTCTTCACCAGACAGGTATTTATACTCATCATATTCCTTAGGAGAATTAACAATTTGTATTTCCATTCCTTCCAGGGTTTCAATAATATATTGTCTGTCAGCTATTGAGGAACCTAAAAGACATTTATTTAAAGCTTCATTGAGAATATACCCAATCTCTTTGCCTTGGCGAATTAATTTTTTAAGTTCTTCTTTGTTATCCATAGTTACTATCTTAAAAAAAATACATAGATCAAACATTACCAGTGAGGGGGTCTGTCTTTTACATAATCCATGCCTTCTTCTATCTTATCTCCGTATTTATCAAAAACAGGTTTTTTATCTTTCTTTTTCTTTTTGATTTCTTTGGTTACCTTTTTATCTTTAATTACTTTTTTCATAAAAACTTATAATAGAAATCTGCGTTAGCACATACATCTGAATATGAAAATAAGCATTGAATGTATAATAATATATTAAAACTTAATAGGATTGCTAAGATATTAATAAAAATTAATGTCAAAACAGTAACTGCCACAATATTTGTTATTTTTCTTAACATAAGTTAATACTGTACAACCTCGGGGTCAATAATTCTCCAAATATACCATACGGCAACGGTTTTATAACACCCCCATTTTTCTGAAACCTTTGATAAATTCTCTAACCTTGGCTCTTTTATGCTATATATCCTGATTGCACTATTCACAAAGCCTATATCTGCCAATGGCATGACATTTGATCTATTTAATTGAAATATTAAATACATTTGAGCTGTCCATTCACCTATTCCTTTAAGCTCACATAGTCTTTTAATCACATCTTTATCCGACATATCTCTAAAACCATAGAAATAATTAGGATTTGTAACGAATTTAGAAGCTAAGATGTTTAAATACTCAACCTTTTGTCTAGATAAACCTGAATTTTTCAGCGTAGCATCACCAGCCAGATATACCTTTTTTGGGGTAAAACCATTAATATTTAATTTAAGTTTTTTTAAGACGCTAGAAGCTGCTGCTACAGATATTTGTTGCCCAATAATAGCATTAGCTAATGTTTGAAATGGGGTAGAATTTCTCGTTAAATAATGTTTATTATCAATGCTTTCTATAACTTTTCTTAAAATAGAATCATGTTTAATTAAATATTTTTTAGCTTTTTCCCAGTATTCTGGCTTGGTATTATATTTATTGTTCATAGAAATATAGGATAGATTACAAAAAAAGAGACGCTTAAAGCGTCTCTTAATTTAGTAAATACTAAGTGATTATTGATTTTTCATTGTACTAATTCCAAACGGAAGATACATTGGGCACCAACCCAAAGATCCAGTCAGAATTGGAACTATACCAATTAATCCCCATGGCATTGGAATCATACCAGCCATTGTAAAGTATAGTATAGCTATACCTGCCACGACTCTTATCATACGTTCCATTCCACCAACATTTGTACTCATTGTTTTAGGTGTTGTTCCCATTACATTGTCTCCTCTATATTAACTTACTAACATTATAGGCAAATAATAATCATATATACAATATATAACTACTTATTTAGCCTTGCTTTTATAATCCTCAATTGCAGCTGCTATTGCATCTTCAGCAAGAACTGAGCAATGAATTTTAACAGGTGGAAGAGCTAATTCTTCGACAATGTCTGTATTCTTTATTAAAGAAGCTTCGGTTAAAGATTTTCCTTTAACCCATTCAGTCAACAATGAGCTTGATGCTATTGCAGATCCACAGCCATATGTTTTAAATTTTGCATCTTCAATGACACCATCATCATTAACTTTAATTTGAAGTCTCATTACATCACCACATGCTGGCGCACCGACCATTCCAGTACCAACAGTTGCATCATCTTTATCAAATGTACCCACATTACGTGGATTTTCATAATGATCTAACACTTTATCGCTATAAGCCATCTATATTCTCCGGTTTATCTCAAATTCCATTTACCATTACATCTTCTATCATTGCCTCAGTTTGAGCTGATTCTGGCATACTTACAGAGTTATTCTCTGTTATTAGGCTACCAAGAGTAACAGTTTCTAAGTAGTTACATAGCTTAGCACTGAATTTAGACCAAATCACCTCATCTTTCCTTTCAGGGGCTTCTTTTTGCGCAACATCACTGTTAATTGCATTAATAATCTGCGCTATAGTGATATCTTCAGGTTCAGCTGAAAGCTTGTAGCCGCCACCTGGCCCACGTATTCCAGACACTAGATTATGTTTTCTTAATAGAGCAAATAATTGCTCAAGATATGATAAAGAGATTCCCTGATACTTTGCTATTTCTAGCAATGTTTTTGGCTCTTTTGAAGTATTTAAAGCGATATTGATCATAGCCTTGATCGCATACCGTCCTTTTGCTGATAATTTCATCTTAACTCTCCTTTTAAGTTTTCAATTACCCCTTAATGAATATGTTATGGGATAAATTTACGATTTACAAGGCTCTGAATCAAACTAAATATTAGCCTAAGATTATATTATTTATGTATACTATTGATATATATTGTTATTTTTTAATATACTCTTTAACCAAAAATAAATATTTAAATTAACTCTAATCTTATTAGTGATATTTTCATCAAAATCTCTATTCTGGCCTAGAGACTTAACCTCAAGTAATCTTGCGTCTTTATATAAAGTAAACACAAGATGAGGCTTAATTGAGTAACTATTTCCCGGATAAAAAGGAGATTTATATTTATAATAAAATCTAAATATATCTGTATATCTAGTTATTGTGATGGGCTCATATTGCATAACATTGTTATTGAATACAATTGTAGACATAGAGCTACTATCCCCTAATGTAGTTATCACCTTTCTAAAAAGATAATAATTATTTTCATAGATCTGCATAAGATGATCAAAATTCATAATTTTAAAATCATCTGTTTGCTTAGAGGCAGTATTTATATTCATACACTATTAACTCAAATTTTGCTATACTAGAACAACTTCTAATTTACAGTTTAAAATAAATTATGTCAAAAGATGAACAGATAGAAATGGGTGGTAAAGTTATTGAAACTTTGCCCAATACTATGTTTAAAGTTGAGTTAGAAAATGGACATGTTGTTACTGCTCATATTTCTGGAAAAATAAGAAAGCACTATATACGAATTCTTAGAGGCGATAAAGTTATGGTTGCCTTAACACCGTATGATCTATCCAAGGGTAGAATTATCTTTAGAGATAAATAAGATTACATATTATCTATAACCGCATCACCAAAACCTTCAGTACTAACTAAAGTTGCACCAGGAACTAATGTCATTAATTCTTTTTGAATTTCTTCTTCAGTGTGTTTTTCTTTAGACTTTGGTCTTATAAATTTTCTTCCCGCTCTTGCGCGAGCTAAATCAAAGGTAAGTTGTTTTTTTTGAATCGCTCCTTTCACGCCTTTGAGAACAAAGTCTGCTGCTTCATCCCATCCAATATATCTAAGCATCATTTCACCAGATAATATAATTGAGCTGGGGTTAACTCTATTTTTTCCTGCAAAAGATTCTGCTGAACCATGAGTGGCTTCAAAAACAGCTACGCCCTCTCCTATATTTGCTCCAGGCGCTATTCCTATTCCACCAACTTGCGCTGCTAACGCATCAGATATATAGTCACCATTTAAATTTAGTGTTGCAATGACTTCGTGTTGCTCTGGTACTAAAATTATTTGCTGGAGAAAATTATCGGCTATACAATCTTTAACTGTTAGAACATGGTTTGTTTTAGAATTTAAAATAGAATAAGTCCCGTCTGAATTTAATGTGCCCTTGTACTTGTTTTTTACCAAACCATAAGCCCAGTCTCTAAAAGCACCTTCTGTATATTTCATGATATTGCCTTTATGAACAATGGTTAAGAAATCCTTCTCCTCATCTAATGCATACTCAATAGCCATATCAATAAGTCTTTCTGAACCCTCTTTTGACACTGGCTTGATTCCTATCCCGCAATTTTCTTCAAAACGAAATGGTGATTCTCCAAGCTCTTCTTTAATAAATTTAATTATTCTTTTAGCTCCTTCTGAATTTGGTTTCCATTCAATTCCAGTATAAAGGTCTTCTGTGTTTTCTCTAAACACAATCATGTCAGTTAAATCTGACTCTACCATAGGGCTGCTAGTTCCCGGGAAATATCTAATTGGTCTAACACATGCATATAAATCAAGTTTTTGTCTTATAGTCACATTTAAAGATTTGAAACCATTACCGACTGGTGTCGTTAGAGGCCCTTTAATAGACACTCTATATTTCTTCATAGCATCAATAGTTTCCTGAGGAAGTAATTCGTCATTACTTTCTTTTGCTTGTTGGCCAGCGTAAATCTCCATCCATTTAATTTCTTTGGAGACTCCATATGCTTTGCCAATTGCGTAATTTAATACTCTTTTCATAACTGGTGTGACATCCATTCCGATGCCATCACCAATTATATAAGGTATGATAGGTTTGTCAGGGGTATTTATCGCTCCTTGTTCGAACGATATTACCTCTCCACCATTAGGTATATTATATTTAATCATATAACCTGCTTAGTTTGAGAAAAAAGTATATTGATTACTTTTTATCAAACTGTGCTTCTTCTGTTGAGCCTGCAAGAGCTGTAGTTGAAGATCTGCCGCCCTGAATAACCTGAGTGACTGTGTCAAAATAACCAGTACCCACTTCTCTTTGATGTTTAGTAGCGGTATATCCATCTTTTTCTGCAGCAAATTCAGCTTCTTGTAATTTAACATAAGCAGTCATTTGATCTTCTTTATAACCTTTTGCAAGTTCAAACATGCTGTAATTTAAAGCATGAAATCCAGCTAGAGTTATAAATTGGAATTTATATCCCATTGCGCCTAATTCTTTTTGGAATTTTGCTATCTGCGAATCATTTAATTTTTTCTTCCAATTAAATGAAGGAGAACAGTTATATGCTAATAATTGTTCTGGATGCTCTTTTTTCAAAGCTTCTGCGAATTTTTTTGCAAAGGCTAAATCTGGCACTCCAGTTTCACACCATACTAAATCAGCGTATGGAGCATATGCTAATCCACGAGATATAGCTTGTTCAATTCCATTGTTTACTCTGTAGAAACCTTCAGGAGTTCTTTCGCCTGTGCAGAACTCTTTGTCTCTTGGGTCTATATCACTTGTAATCAAGTTTGCTGCTTCTGCATCTGTTCTAGCTAATAGAACTGTTGATGTTCCAGAAACATCTGCTGCTAATCTTGCTGCAGCAAGTTTTTGAACTGCTTCTTGTGTTGGCACAAGAACTTTCCCGCCCATATGACCACATTTCTTCGCTGATGCTAATTGGTCTTCAAAATGGACACCTGCGGCACCCGCTTCAATCATAGCTTTCATAAGTTCAAAAGCATTTAAAACACCACCAAAACCAGCTTCAGCATCAGCAACTATAGGTAGCATATAATCTACAACCTCGTTGCCCTCAGCAATATTTAACTGATCTGCTCTTCTAAGTGAATTATTAATTCTTTTAATAACAGTTGGTACACTATCAACTGGATACAACGACTGATCTGGATACATTTGTCCTGAACTATTAGCATCTCCAGCCACTTGCCAACCTGACAAATAAACTGCTTTTAAGCCTGCTTTTGCCTGTTGCATTGCTTGGTTACCAGTTAAGGCTCCTAAAGCATTCACATAATCTTCAGTATTAATCAGATCCCATAGTTTTTCAGCACCATTTTTAGCTAAACTATGCTCAATTCTTACACTACCACTACATCTTACAACTTCTTCAGCCGTGTAGTCTCTTTTAACATTTTTCCATCTAGGGTTAGTATCCCAGTCTTGCTGGATTTCTTTTGCAGATCTAAGTTTATTCATTGTTACCTCTTGAACATCGATATATTATAAATTAGCGTAGATGATACTATTAAGTAGTCTAATTAACAAATATAAATAATGAATTCTAATAAAAAAATCATAGTTGGTATGTCAGGAGGCGTAGATTCCTCTATAACAGCCGTATTGTTGAAGCAATCTGGTTATGACGTTTCAGGGTTATTTATGAAAAATTGGGAAGAAGATGATTCTAATGACGCTTGTAATTCAAAAAGAGACTATGATGATGCGCTTAGAATATCTAAAAAATTAGGGATAAAACTTTCTATGGTAAATTTTTCAGATAAGTACTGGGACTTAGTTTTTAAAAGATTTATTGATGAACTGAATCAAGGCCTAACTCCTAACCCTGATATTTATTGTAATAAAGAAATAAAGTTTAACTATTTCATGAACTATGCCTTATCTCTTGGATGCGATAAAGTTGCAACAGGTCATTATGCGATGATAAAGGAAAATGGGTCGGACCTAACATTAAATATTCCTAAAGATAGATCCAAAGATCAAACATATTTTCTATATATGTTAAATCAAAGCATCATGAAGAACTTGCTCTTCCCTCTTCAAGATATTGATAAAAATGAAGTTAAAAATATTGCCAAAGATTTTGATTTATCTATTTATCAAAAAAAAGAAAGTATGGGTATATGCTTTATAGGGAAAAAGGATTTTTCAAGTTTTATTAAGAAATATATAAATACTAAACATGGCAATATATGCGATGAAGATGGTTATGTTCTTGGAGAACATGATGGTCTTTTTAACTACACAATTGGGCAACGAAAAGGTATAAGAATTGGTGGAAATAAAAATTATAGTGAGAAACCGTGGTTTGTTATCAGCAAAGACATTGGTGGGAATAAATTAATTATAAGCCAGAATCAAGATAGGTTGATTTCATCAGGAAAAGTGGGTCTTGAAAATATGAGTTGGATACGCTCACAACCTTCTGTAAATTTTAAATGCAAAGCAAGATTTCGACATGGAGGGAAATTGATACCTGTCAATGTTACTCAAGATAATAATAAATATCACTTAGATATGTTAGATGGAGAGAGAGCAATTACTCCTGGGCAATCAGCCGTATTATATGACCATGATGAATGCATAGGCGGAGGCATAATTAGTTACGTATGTTAATAAAGAATATAGATGAGCAAATAATAGCGCTAGCAGGCTTATATCAATCTTGTTATGTCGTATCAAATATTGCTTGGAAAGGTGAATATAACGAGCAGGACTTCCTTCCTCTGGTTAATAGTATTTTACAAATTGACTCTACAATTGTTAAAGATATATATATAGATATTGATAACATTAAATCAGGATTTACTTATCTAAGAAAACAAATAATAGGTGATATATTCACAAGAAGTAGTGAAACAAGAAGGTATGTGGCATCTTTAAAAATATTATCTAATCATTTAATGGGTAATCAGAAAACTATAGGTTTAATACAAACCTTGTTGAAAGAATTAGAAGAAAATACTAGTGACCTAACCACAGACCAAAAAGCTCAAAAATTATCAGAGATATACCAAAAAACACTGAGTAAATTTGAACCTAGAATTATCGTGAATGGAGAAAATAAATACCTTACCGACCCTATTCAAGCGTCAAGAATAAGAACGGCTCTATTTGCAGGCGTAAGAGCAACTCTTTTATGGGAACAGCTTGGAGGATCTAAATGGAAACTATTTCTATTCAAATCCTCTTTCTCAAAGAAAATAGATACTTACATTAACTCTACGAAGAATTAGCAATATTCTTTAACACGTAATTAAGTATTCCGTCACTTGTAAAATAATTCCATTCCATAGCAGTATCTATTCTTATTTTTACACTAAACTCAAATGGTTTGCCGTCTTTAGTAGTCATAACTTTAACTGACTTATCATTTATTTTTATTTCATCAATTGTAAATTGAGAAGTTTTATCTAAACCCAGCGAGTCAAAATTATTATTATCCAAGTACTCTAAAGGTAATACACCCATTCCTACAAGATTGGAGCGATGAATACGTTCATAGCTTTCTGCTATAACTGCTCTCACACCCAATAACTTAGTTCCCTTTGCAGCCCAATCTCTTGAAGAACCACAACCATAATTTTTACCAGAAAAAATAATAAGACTATCGTTTGATTTTCTATATTTTTCAGCAGCATCAAATATAGACATTTCTTCTTTTGATGGAATATGTATTGTGAAACCACCAGTTGTTTCAGGGACAAGTTTATTAGCAATTCTAATATTTGCAAATGTTCCTCTTTTCATAATCTTATAGTTGCCTCTTCTAGAACCATAAGAATTAAAATCTGCAACTTGAGTCCCATTTTTGACTAAGAATTTTCCAGCAGGTGTTGAATCTTTGAAAGACCCAGCAGGTGATATATGATCAGTTGTAACACTATCTCCTAGAATTAATAATGGGTAAGCATTAGTTATTGAGTCAAGCTTATGCAAATCATCATCTATGTTTTCAAAAAATGGAGATGGCTGTATATATGTTGAATCTTCTTGCCAATCAAAATATTCAGAATCATCTGTACTGATATCTTTCCAGTTTGTATCACCATCAAATAGATCCGCGTATGAATCAGTGAACATCTTTCTGTCAATATTCGCATCAACAACTGCACGTATATCATCTGATGAAGGCCAGATATCACTTAGATACACATCATTCCCGCTTAAATCTTTACCAAGACTTTCTTTAGATATATCAAGTCCAATTTGCCCAACTAAAGAATAAGCAATTACAAGCATTGGCGATGCTAAGAAATTCATTTTTATCTCTGGATGAATACGTCCTTCAAAGTTTCTATTACCAGATAATATTGAACTGACTATAAGATCTTTGTTGGCAATTTCTTCCACATACTTATCTTTTAATGGTCCTGAGTTACCAATACATGTTGTGCAACCATAACCAATAATATTAAAACCAAGCTTATCAAAATACTCAATTAATTCAGCTTTCTCTAAATAGTTTTTAACAACTCTAGATCCAGGAGCTAATGATGTTTTGACCCATTCCTTGACCTTCAGTCCTTTTTCAACAGCTTTTTTAGCTAATAAGCCGGCACCAATAATTACACTAGGATTAGATGTATTAGTACAGCTTGTAATCGCAGCAATCATTATTGCTCCATCTACTATTCCTGAATCATCTAAAGATTTATCTTTTTTTTGTTTTGTAATTTCATCTGTTACGACCTTTTTAACATCTCTAAGATTAACTCTGTCCTCTGGTCTCTTTGGGCCAGACAAGCATGCTTGTACGCTAGAAATATCAAGAGATAAATTATCACTATAAATAATTTCATCAGATGAATCTCTGAATAGGCCAACTTTTTTAGAATATTCTTCAATTATTTTTATATGTGATTCTTCTTTACCCGTAGTATTCATATAACTTAAAGTCATATCATCTATAGGAAAAAATCCACATGTAGCACCATACTCTGGAGCCATATTTGCTATAGTACAGCGATCTGCAATTGATAAGAAATCTAGAGCGTCACCATAAAATTCTACAAATTTACCAACAACATTTGCTTTACGTAATTGCTCAACTATAGTTAAAACCAAATCAGTTGCAGTAGTAGATTTCTCTAGTTTTCCAGTTAAATTAAAACCTATTACTTCTGGTAATAACATAGGTATTGGTTGTCCTAACATAGCAGCTTCTGCTTCAATGCCTCCAACTCCCCATCCAAGCACACCAAGGCCATTAACCATTGTAGTGTGGGAATCTGTCCCTACTACTGTATCAGGATATAAAGACTCATTCTTATTGAAAATTACTTGAGAAATATACTCGATATTAATTTGATGAATAATACCATTGTTAGGCGGTACAATTCTAAGGTTTTCAAATGCACTCTGTCCCCATTTTAACAATCTATATCTTTCAATATTTCTTTTATATTCAAGCTGTGTATTTAAATCTTTAGAGTCAGCGGTACCATAATGATCGACCATAACAGAATGGTCTATTATTAAGTCAGTCTGGCATTGAGGATTAATTAATTTTGGATCTCCATTTAATTTTTTAACAGCATCACGCATAGACGCTAAATCAACAACCGCAGGTACACCAGTAAAATCTTGCATGATAACTCGACTAGGGTAAAAAGTTATTTCTGTTTGATCTTGAATACTTCCATTCCATGACAGGAATTTATTAATAACATCACCTGAGTCAGATTTATTATTTCTTATATAGTTTTCAAATAATACTCTAAGCGAGTATGGCAAGTGTTTAATGTCAGCTTTGTTAATATTATAAATATCATATAACTGGTCTGATTGCTTAAGTTTATCTTTAAAATCCATGTTTTCTTATCCCTCAAAAAATTGTCAATATTTTATCATATAATATAAGAAAAATTCTGTTTTATTTAGCTGGCACTACTTTTTTAATATATTCAATGCTGATTCCATAAGGATTATCAGCCTTATTCTTATCAAAAACCCCAATTATCTTCTTACCCTCATTTATTTTGATCATGGCCTCGCTTAAAATATCTTCTAGTTTTTTACTATATTTTAATTTATACAATCTAGGGAGAGAGTTATTTGAAATATTTTTGATCAGAATAATGAATTGATTATCTATCTTTTTAACATATAAAATATTAAATTTATCAGGGAAATCTGATGTTACCGGGTATCCAAGGTTGTCAAATATTTTAACCTGTAAAAATAAAAATAAAAATAATATTGATATCGATAAATATATCATTTTTTTAAAAGATTCTTTTTTCATAAGAGCAAAAATTAATATTCCATAAACTATTGTTAATAATATAATGATAAAGTAAATATTCATTTCTATTAATAACCCTTTAAGCTATATGGGGTGAGGATTTCATTATTAGCATAAATAGATTTAAAATTACCCTCTGAGTCAAGACGGAATTTTGTTATTGTTAGCTCTGAGTCTTCATTCTTTAGAATAACGTCTCCTACAAATACCAATCTTAAAGATGGATTTACTTTTTCAATAATTATTTTAGCTTCAACCGGATCATTGCTCTTATGGTCATATAAATATAAATTCACAACATATTCTCCTGGGATAATACCTCGTAACGTTACTACTTCACGGTTTATGGGATAAATAACTTCTTTGCCATCAATTATAACTTTATCATTGATTACTCCTCTGTCGTCCCTATCCAAATGCAGCCAGCCAGCGTCTTTTTTTAAATATGATACGATTTCACCATTAGGATCCTTTACCCAAAGATCTATATCGTCAGGAAGGCTATCTTTCCAATCAACAGTTATAATATACTCAGCTTTCATATTAACATTACCAAGTTTAGTAATAGGATTAATAAATAATATAGTTATGAAAAATAGAAATGTAAAACCTAGAAGAATATTGAATAATAAATCTGTAAATGGATCAAAGTTAGAATATCTTTTTTTCATCTTTATAAATTTTCTTTAGTTCATCGTCAAAAAAAGGAATGCATGTATTGCATGTATGAAATATTTTATAAATAAATATCTCTAAATATTTATACTGCATTGATAATAAAATTGATGTTACTAAACCAGTTAATGTTGTATATAAAGCAACTTTCATTCCATCGCTCATATTCTGAAGCAATGTATTCATTAACGTTAAATCAAAATTTTCAATCTCAGTGATTGCTGATAACATTATAATAAATCCTATGACTGTTCCAACCAATCCTAATTTTAATAATAAATCTACGACAAACCATCCTATTTCTAATTTGCTAGTTAAATCATTTTCAAAGCTATTCCTGGCCTCCTCTATCTCCTTATTGTTAGAAGTTAGGGAGATAATTGACGTGATATATTTTGCTAAAGTTATATCGTCATGATGATTTGATTTCTCAAAAGAAATAATATTTTTTACTGCATCTTTTTTTGAATCAGATGATAAATTTTCTAGAAATAATTTAATATTTAGATACCTGTCTTTAATAAAAAATAATTCAATTCCAACTTTTAAAGTAAAAATAAAGAAAATAAATATTATTAAAGAGGAAATATGACTGATATCATTAGACAACATTAAGAGTAAGAAACCAAATTGATGTGCTACTAGCAACGAAATAATTAAACTTATAAAAAATAAAAACCATTTTATAAAAATTAAATCACTTGCGTGTTTTTTTAACATAATTAGTTAGATTAATTTTTTTGGGTCTAATAACTTCAAGATCTGAGATCTTGTTAAATCAGTTTTTTCTTCCGTGATATCTGTAATTGATTTATTTGTCTTATAAGCTTCTTTTACTATTTTTGACGCTAAGTCATAACCAATGGTTTCATTTAATTTAGTGGCAATTATAGGATTCTTTTCCAAATTAGATTTAATATTTTTTTCATTTACTTTAAAAGTATCAACAGCATCAGCTAAAGAATAAACAGAATTTATTAATAAATTAAAAGACTCTATTGTATTTTTTGCAATAAGAGGAAGCATTGTATTTAGCTGAAAACTTCCAGATATACAAGCTATGTTGATAGCATTATGATTACCTGTTACCTGTGCCATCGCCATTAATACTGCCTCAGGAATCACAGGGTTTATTTTGCCTGGCATTATGCTGCTTCCTGGTTGCAAAGGTTTCAGAGTAATCTCTGAGAGACCTGAAACTGGCCCGCTGTTCATCCATCTTAAGTCATTAGATATCTTTGTTAGACATGACGCTACTCTGAGCAATGCTCCGCTCATGGTTAAGATATGATTTTGAGAACTAATCATTTCAGATTTATTTGGATTAGATGTAAATTTTGCACCTGTCTTGCCTAGTATTTTATTTAATTCAGCAGAAACTAATTTCCCAAAGTTCTTTGGGGCATTTAACCCTGTTCCAATCGCAGTTCCACCTATAGGCAAATACTGTAATTCTTCAGCGCTTTGAAGCAATGGCTGGTTGCAGTGCACTACCTGCTCTCTCCAAGACTCTATTTCATAACTAAATGACAAAGGCACGGCATCCATTAAATGTGTTCTGCCAGACTTGATAACATCTTTCACTTCAAATTCTTTATCAATTAATTTCATTGTAAAATAATCTAGGGCATCATTTAATTCTAAAGCTAACAGCACAGAGCAAATATTTATTGTTGTTGGGATTACATCATTTGAACTCTGTGATTTATTGATATCATCATTAGGATGAACTTTTTTCTTAAGTTTGTTAGAGACAGTAGTTGCTAATACTTCATTCATATTCATATTAGTGCTTGTACCCGATCCTGTTTGATATAAATCAATCGGAAATTGATCATAATATTTATCAATATTTTTATGAATATCTAATGCGCAACTGCTGATAGCTTTTGCTGTTGTGGCTGGCATTAATTTTGCTTTATAATTAGCCAATGCGCAAGCAGCTTTCAGCGCAGCCAATGACTCTATAAAATCTGGAGGAAAAACGTCTCCGCTAATTTTAAAGTTATCTATTGCTCTTTGGGTTTGAGCTCCATAAAGTGCAGTTTTAGGAACCTTTACCTTTCCTAATGAATCCTCTTCTGTTCTAAAAGTAATTTTTTTCATATGATTTTTTTAAATTTATAATTATTATTATGTTATAATATCATCTTTGAGATAAATGTGGTTATGAAAAAAGATGATTTACTCTCAATCTCTCCCCTAGACGGAAGATATTCAGATGCATGCAAAGACATAAGTGATGTCTTCTCCGAATACAGCTTAATCAAACATAGAGTTTTTATTGAGATCAAATGGTTCATATTTTTGTCAAAAATTGACAAAATTAAAGGGCTTCCAAAAATAAAGCTTAAGGATGAAAAATTCTTACTAAATATTTATGACAGTTTTAGCTTGAATGATGCAAGACTAGTTAAAAAACTTGAGAGTACAACCAAGCATGATGTGAAGGCTGTAGAATATTTCTTAAAATTAAAGTTTGATACTAATTCTAGTCTTAAAAAATATAAAGAATATATTCATATATGCTGTACTTCGGAAGATATCAATAATCTCTCTTATGCTCTTATGGTGAAGACAGGCCAGAGTTTAATACTAAATAAGCTCAATACCCTGAATGTATTAATTAAAAAATATATAAAAAAATATTCTAAAAATGTTATGTTGTCACATACCCATGGTCAACCTGCAACTCCAACATCAATGGGTAAAGAATTCTTAAACTTCTATTCTAGGCTCGCTCTTTTACAAAAAAAAATAAAAGATCTTAGAGTTATGGGAAAATTTAATGGTGCTACGGGAAATTATTCTGCCCATAGCATAACCTTTCCAAATATAAACTGGCCTGTTATTAACAAAAAATTTATTAATAGCTTAGGGGTTCAAGAGAATAAATATACAACTCAAATAGAACCTCATGATTATATTTGTGAAATCTCTAATAATATAGCTCATGTAAATTCTATACTTATTGGATTCTCTCAAGATATGTGGTCATATATTTCAAAAAATTATTTTATACAAAAAAATATTGCCGGGGAAATTGGTTCTTCTACAATGCCTCATAAGATTAACCCTATTAATTTTGAAAATGCTGAAGGTAATCTAGGTTTAGCCAATAGTGTATTAAAATTTTTATCTGAAAAGCTAACGATATCTAGACTTCAAAGAGATTTATCAGATTCGACAGTACTAAGAAATATTGGGATTTCATTTGGTTATTCATACCTAGCTTATGAAAACCTAATGACAGGACTATATAAGTTATCAATAAATAGTAAAAAAATTGATGGCGATATTGTTGACGCATGGGAAATATTAGCTGAACCCATACAAATGGTTGCCAGAAAATATAATATTTCAAATTCTTATGAGCTGCTAAAGCAAGTGACTAGAGGCAAAATAGTAGACAAAGAAGTCATACATAGACTTATTATATCTCTTAAGATACCGGAAAATGAGAAAAAATTACTTCTTAATCTGACACCCAAAAAATATATTGGTTATGCAATAAAGCTATGTAATGAGAAACACTAGCCTTAATAATATAGTCCAGCTTGAAAATTTTATTCAATCATATGGTCATGAATTTCAATCAATCGGCAATGAGATAAAAATATATTTACTGAATGATAGCGAGATTCATATTATTATTAATGGTTACATTGAGATTTATGCTTATGATATATCAGGTTCAGATAATAGATATTCGTTAAAAAATATAGAGGATGCTAAAACTATTTTAAAACAGTTTCTTATTTCTTAGGTTTCATATGAGGAAATAATAAGACATCCCTAATAGACGCTGAATTCGTAAACAGCATGATTAACCTATCAATTCCAATTCCAGCACCAGCAGTAGGTGGCATGCCATACTCAAGAGCCGTTACAAAATCTTCATCATAACTCATTTTTTCATCATCATCCGAGTTAACCTGATCTTTGAACCTGCTAGATTGCTCTTCAGGATCATTTAGCTCTGAAAAACCGTTTGCTATTTCTCTCCCAGCTATGAATAACTCAAATCGTTCTACTAGACTTGGCTCGTCATCAAAACTTCTAGACAAAGGAGAGACCTCTGTTGGGTAATGGGTAACAAATGTAGGGTTGATAAGCTCTTTCTCTACCATTTTATCAAATATATCTAAATGCATTTTAACTACGGATCCTTTGTCAGAAATATTGATATTATGCGTAGAACAATAACCTTCTATATATTTTTTGTCATTAAGCTGAGAGATATCAATATTTGCAGCATATTTCTCTATGGAGTCATAAAATTTAATTTTCATAAAAGGTGTTTTAAAATCAATTTGTAGATCTTGGTATTTAAAACTAGAGCTAAAATTCAGTGAACTGATAATTTTACTAAATAAATTTTCTATTAAAGACATTAGGTATATATAATCTTGATAGGCGCAATAAAATTCTATCATTGTGAACTCTGGATTATGTTTAACAGAAAGCCCTTCATTACGAAAACTTCTATTAATCTCAAAAACTTTTTCATATCCACCAATAATGCAGCGTTTTAAAAATAATTCTGGAGCTATTCTTAAATATAAATCAAGATCCAAAGAGTTATGATGAGTAACAAATGGTTTTGCAGCAGCGCCGCCAGGTATCATATGCATCATTGGCGTTTCCACCTCTAAATAATCATCTTCTATAAAAAAGTTTCTAATCTGAGATACTATTTTTGAACGTGTTTTAAACAAGATTTTAGTTTCTGGGTTTATCATTAAATCTAAATATCTTTGCCTATATTTAATCTCAATATCAGCTATGCCGTGAAACTTCTCCGGTAGAGGCCTTAAAGATTTTGACAAAAGCATAATTGATGAAGTGTTGATAGTTAATTCACCAGTTCTCGTCTTAAATAAGACTCCTTCAATTCCCACAATATCTCCTAAATCTAAATTATTAAATAAAGCGTAACTGTCTTCCCCTACTTGTTTTTTTTGCAAATAAATTTGTATATTTCCACTTTCATCATGTAAGTTTGCAAAAGATGAGTTGCCCATATTTCTTATTGTTAATAATCTTCCTGCAATAGAAACGGGTATATTTTTTTCAGCTATATCTTCTTTTTCAAGATCTCTGTACTTGTCACTAATATTATTAGCATAATCTTTTTTTCTAAAGGTATTTGGATACGCCTTATTATTTAACTTAATTGCCTCAAGCTTCTTTTTTCTCTCAGTAATTAATTTGTTTTCCTCTGTCATTCTAAAGTCCTTCTTTCAAGCTTTTTTCAATAAAAGCATCTAAGTCACCGTCTAATACGGCCTGTATATTACCAGTCTCATGCTTTGTTCTTAAATCTTTTATCCTACAGTCATCCAAGACATATGATCTTATCTGACTACCCCATGATATATCGGATTTTTCTGATTCAACTTTATTCTTAATTTCATTTTTTTTAGTCATTTCAAATAAATATAGTTTAGCACGTAATTGTTTCATCGCACTTTCTTTGTTTTTATGTTGCGATCTACCATTCTGACACTGAGTTACAATTTTACTAGGGAGATGTGTAATTCTTACAGCTGATTCTGTTGTATTTACATGTTGGCCACCTGCCCCACTAGCTCTATAAACATCAACACGTAAATCAGCAGGGTTAAGATTAATTTTAATATCTTCATTAATTTGAGGATATACAAAAACAGATGCGAACGATGTATGTCTTCTGCTCCCTGAATCAAAGGGAGATTTTCTTACCAGTCTATGCACACCTGTCTCCGTTCTTAGCCATCCATATGCATATAAACCATTAACTTTAATTGTTGCGCTTTTGTAACCTGCAACCTCTCCTTCAGAAAGCTCAACAACCTCGTGTGAAAATTTTTTAGATTCTAACCAGCGCAGATACATTCTAAGAAGCATCGCCACCCAATCTTGTGCTTCTGTTCCTCCAGAGCCTGACTGAATATCAACATATGCATCATACTGATCTTCTTTTTGCTTAAACATTTGCGTTGTTTCTAACAACCCTATTTCTTTTTCTAAATCACTGGATATTTGAATCATTTCATCTACCATCTCTTTATTATCTGAAACTATCCCATCATCCAGCAATGATGTTATTGTGTACTGAATAAGATCAATATCATCTTGAATTTTAATAAGATTTTGAAGTAGATCTTGTTTATGTTTTTGTTCTTTCTGTAAGGCTAGTAATTTAACTTTATCTGACCAGTTTTCTTCAAGCGCTAACTCTGATGATAAAAAATCTAATTTCCCTTGGATGGAGTCATAGTCAAACTAACCTCCGGACTTCAGCAAGTCTTTTTGCGAAACTTTTATTTTTTTCCAGCACATCTTCTATATTAGGCATAAATATTCTCTGTTAGTTTTGAAAAAACATCTAATCTCTCAAACCATTTTTCTTTGTAAGAGTCTAGTTCTTGACCAGATATAACTGTCTTTTCAAACTCTCCATTTCTTATAGCTAAAAATACAATAAGAGAGTCAATATTTGTTTTATACTGCCAGTCATGCGCTACAGCATAAGCTGCTAACTGTAAAAAATGTTCCTCCATTTCTTCTTTGGTTTTTTTTCTATATGATGATTTATAGTCAATTACTGATAATCTCTCGTCTTTTTTCCCAATAAGATCTATTGTTCCGGCATATAAGTTTTTATATAAAACTGAAACTTCAGTACCCCAAGCTTCATCTAGGTTATCAATAAAATTATCTATAATAATCTGTGCTAATTTTTTAGCTATAACATAATTTTTGGTATCACTATGAAAGCTATCATCCCTGGAAACATAGTGCTCTAAATATTTATGCATGTAATTACCTATCTCCATAGAATCAGTTTTATAATTTAAATTAAAATTTATTGGCTGTTTTGGGTTGGTTAGTCTAAGTATACTGGTTACACTCGGAACATTGAGATTTTCTGAAACAGAGTAGAAGCGAATATTATTTATTTTATTAACATGGTAAACAGGATAATTGTATTTTTCTCTAAAAGAACTAATCATAGTTATCTTTTAAGGATAGATAAAATATTTTCAAGATCAGACTTAATTTGAGCTACCATATGCTTGTCAGTTAATGGCTCCACTTTGCCTTGATCACTATTTATCATATTTTTAGCACCCTCTATGGTAAAGCCTTTGTCTTGCAATAACCCTTTAATCCTTAAAATCATCACAAGGTCTTTTTGTTGATAATACCTTCTATTTCCTTTTCTTTTTATAGGATCTAATTCTGCGAATTCTTGTTCCCAATATCTGAGAACATGAGCTTTTACATCGCAAATTTTAGAGGCTTCTCCAATAGTAAAATATCTTTTATTTGGTATAACAGGAGTATTTTTATTCTGATTTTCCATCATACGCTTCTAGTTTATTTTTTAATTTAAGCCCAGACTTAAAGGTAACCACTCTTCTCTCTGAAATTGTAACATTCTCTCCAGTTTTTGGATTTCTGCCCGGTCTAGCCACCTTATCCCTAAGAATAAAGTTACCAAAACCAGAGAATTTTATATCATTACCTTCTTCAAGAGTATTTTTAATCATCTCAAAAAATTCTTCGATAAATTCTTTGGCTTCCCTTTTGTTAAGACCAACTTCGTCATGTATTACTTCAACAAGTGAGTTCTTCGTAATTGTCATTATTATATTCTAATTATTGCTTCGTGTTTGTTCTTCAGTAGACTTATTATCTTTGTCATCTCATCACTAATCTGATTATCAGTTAAAGTGCTTAGTTTGTCTTGGAACATAAATTCAATAGTCATACTTTTTTTCCCCATTCCAAACTCAGCCTTATTATAGAATATATCACTTATTCTAATATTTATCATATAGTTAAATGATTTTCTTTCTACTGCATCTGTTATATCATTCGCAAGAATATTGTCATCAACCAAAATAGTCAAGTCTCTCTTGATCTTGGGAAATATAGAGATTTTCTTATATTTAATATCTTCAGCACCAACAATCTTATCTATCATTAATTCGAAATAAAATATTGTATTTTTGATAGAATATTGGGCATATAAAGACTTATCAGGTTCTCCGCAATATCCTACAATTTTATTATTTTGCTTTATAACTGCCTGACAAGTCTTGCTGAGATAATTAATGCCTGCGTAGGTTTCAAAACTTAAGTTTGGTAACACAGATAATAGATCACCTTTTAAATCAAAAAACGAAAGCTTGTCCTGGTCATTTTTTAAATTAGATTCTGAATTAACCCCAGAAATTGCTCCAGCAAAAATATTTTCTTCAATAACCTTTTTATCACTATGTTTTATATAAGTTTTTCCAGATTCAAATATTCTTAAATTAAGGTTTTTCCTACTGAAATTATAACTACAAGTATTTAGAATACTATTTATCATAGATCCTCTTAGCTCTGCCTTATCCTCGGATATTGGATTCATAAGACTAATAATTTTAGATCTTAATATATGGTTATCTTGATCACCTTTTGGAATAAAGCTAAACGAAATTACCTCATTGTAACCACGTGCTACCAATGAGTCTGAGTAATCATTAGTTTTATCTGAAGTGTTTCTGATATTATTTATCGAGTTGGAGCTTAAAGTTGGAGTAAAATTATTATAACCATACACTCTAGCAACTTCCTCAACGAGGTCTTCTGGTATCGCAATATCAAATCTATGGCTAGGCACAGTTATCTTTAGTCTTGTTTTCTTCTTTTCTGGATTAAAACCAAGATATTTGAGTGTTTGAACTATGAAGCTAGAAGGTATCTTTATACCTAAAGATGATTCAAATAAATCAGGATTAATTAAAATACTCTTGTCTATATGCTTAGCTATTTTTGAAGCAGAAGATTGATTGAAGAAATAATTATCAATATCTGTATATTCTTTCAAGATGGTAAGAACTCTACCAAGTGAATATTCATTCAAGAGCGGGTCAACTCCTCTTTCAAATCTATATGACGCATCTGTTTGTAAGCGAAAAAATTTTGAAGATTTTCTGATTATATTTGGTGTGAAATAAGCTGATTCAATAATGATACTCTTAGTTTTAACGCTAACCGAAGAGTCTTCTGATCCTATCACGCCAGCTATTGCCTGAGGTTTCTCATCATCTGATATAACAGGAGTGTCTGTCGTTAAAGCATAACTCTGACCATCCAGAGCATTTAATTTTTCATTTTTTTTTGCATATCTTACATTGATATTTCCAGTAAATTTTTGACCATCAAACGCATGCATTGGCTGGCCATTCTCAAGCATGACATAATTCAGCACATCTACTATAAAATTAATTTTTTTTAACCCACACGCCTCAAGTCTTTCTTTTATAAAAAGAGGGGTTGCAACTGAGTTATCAATGCTTTTAATAACTAAGACGCTATACGAAGGACTAATTTTCTTATCTATATTTGAAAAGATATTTTCTTTTGATTTTACAAATTTTATATATTTTGGAAGAGATATCTTTTTTTTATATATAGGGCTTATGTCTCTAGCAATACCTATAATTGATAAACAGTCAGCTCTATTAGGCGTCATATCAATGTCTATTATAGTGTCTTTTTTAGTTTTAACTATAGATGATACCTCTAGTCCCAACGATGTTAGTTCTTCAGTAAAAATATCATTTTTTTTAATATTAGGAACGTATTCTTTTAACCAATTCAAGCTAATTTTCATAATTACTTTAACCCTTTGAATTGCGATAAAAATGAAATATCATTTTCGTAAAACATTCTCAGATCCACTATATCATATTTAAGCATAGCCAATCTTTCAATACCTAGGCCAAATGCAAACCCAGAGTATTGTTTAGTATTAATTTTAACATTTGATAAAACATTTGGATGAACCATTCCGCAACCAAGGACCTCAAGCCATTTACCTTTGAATTTGATATCTAACTCTGCTGATGGCTCCGTAAACGGGAAATAAGAGGGCCTGAAACGTATCTCCATATCTTTTCCGAAAAATTCTTTGATGAAATTAATTAAAACTCCTTTTAAGTGACAAAAATTAACATTTTTATCAACATAAAGACCCTCTATTTGATGAAACATGGGTGAGTGCGTGGGGTCAGAGTCACATCTGTAAACTTTCCCTGGAGTCATGATTTTTAACGGTGCTTTATTAGATAGCATTGATCTTATTTGAACAGATGAAGTATGTGTTCTTAGGAGCTTATTATCAGATACATAAAAGGTGTCATGCATGTCTCTTGCTGGATGAGTATCCGGGATATTTAATGCTTCAAAATTATGAAACTCATCTTCGATTTCAATACCGCTTACTGATGCAAACCCATAGCTACTTAATATTGATGTAATTTTATTTATAGTAATTGAAATTGGATGCCTAGATCCCATAGATATATTTTTTCCAGGCAAAGTTACATCGACAAAGTTATCATTTTCTTTTGCTTTCTGAATGTTATTGAGCTCTAGAGTAATTAGCTCTTGTGTTTGATTTTTTAAAATATTCAGGGATTTTCCCAGCTCTTTTCTTTCTTCTAAACCAGAGTCTTTTAATTTGCCAAATTCATTCGTGACAATCCCAGTTTTACCAAGATAATGTGCTTTAATATTTGCAACATCATGAGGAGATTTGCATTCCTTTAATTTCTCTCTAAGTTCTGAAATTAGTGAAGTATAATTTTTTGGCACAAGTAAAAAATAGCTATTTTTGACTAGCTATAGAATTTACGATAGCTGTAAAGTTTTCAGCATTATTCACTGCTAAATCAGCTAACATTTTCCTGTTAATTGTAATATCTGCCTTTTTGAGTTGATCCATCAATTGGCTATAAGACATATTGTTCAATCTTGCAGCTGCATTAATTTTTGTTATCCACAATGATCTAAATTGTCTTTTTCTTTGTTTTCTACCAATATACGCATATTGCCCAGCTTTTATAACTGCTTGTTTAGCGACCCTATATACTTTGCTTCTGGCACCCTTGTAACCTTTTGCTAATTTCAATACTTTCTTGTGTCTTGCATGTGCAACTACACCACGTTTTACGCGCGCCATAATTTTCTCCTATTTAATATGGTAACATCCTTTTAACCAGTGCTTTATCAGCTTTACTGACTAATAAGTCATCTCTTAGATGTCTTTTTCTCTTAGAACTCTTTTTGGTTAATATGTGCCTACGATGAGATTGAGCTCTCTTCATTTCATCTGAAGGAGTCTTTGAAAATCTCTTTGCGGCTCCACTATGGCTTTTCATTTTTGGCATCATCTTCCTCTTATTAGGCTAAAAACGTGTTAAGTATACAGCAATTATTTCTTTGGTGCTATAACCATTACCATTTGTCTGCCCTCAAATAGCGGTATTTGTTCAACAATTCCTATTTCATCTAAATCTTTCTGCACTCTGTCTAAAACTTCTCGTCCAATCACCTGGTGAGCAATCTCTCTGCCTCTAAAACGCATGGTTATTTTAGCTTTATCTCCACCATTCAAGAACTTCGTTATGCTTTTCAACTTAACTTGGTAATCGGCTTCCTCTGTGTTTGGTCTAAATTTAATTTCTTTTACTTGGGTCTGCTTTTGCTTTTTCTTTGCAGCATGAGCTTTTTTTTGATTATCAAATCTAAATTTACCATAGTCCATTATTCTACAGACTGGCGGCGTTTGATTGGGTACTATTTCTACTAGATCTAATTCCTCTTCCTTAGCCAATTCTAAAGCTTTTGCGGTATCAAGAACGCCTACCTGATCTCCATTTGACGCTATTAACCTAACTTCTAGAACGCTAATCCTCGAATTCATCCTTGGTCTTCTATTAATCGCTATAATATTACTCCTAACTAGTTTTTTAAAACAATACTCTTGTTACCTACAAGAGTTTCTACCATTTTAACAAATTTATCAACATCCATTACTCCTAGATCTTCACCAGTTCTAGTTCTTATAGATATTTGGTTGCTTTCAACTTCTTTATCACCGATAACTAATAAATATGGAACTCTCATCATGCTGTGGTGGCGAATTTTATAACTAATTTTTTCATTTCTTAAATCAGATGATGTTCTTATGCCTAAATTATTTATTTTCTTAGCTAATTCCAAACAATGAGCTTTTTGATTGTCTGATATATTCATTATAACTGCATGAATTGGTGACAACCATAAAGGTAAGTCCCCAGCATATTCCTCTATAAGAATACCCACAAACCTCTCTAAGGAGCCAAGTATTGCTCGATGTATCATTACAGGTGCAACTTTGTCTCCATTATGATCAACATATATCGCATCTAATCTTATCGGCATAGAAAAATCTAATTGTATGGTCCCTAACTGCCATACTCTTTCGAGCGAATCTTTTAAAGAGAAATCAATTTTAGGACCATAAAATGCTCCGTCACCTTTATTTAGTTGCCATTTAATATCACTAGAGTCTAAAGCTTTCATAAGAGCATCTTCAGACTTATCCCAAATTTCTTCCTCACCAACTCTTTTTTCTGGTCTAGTGGATAGTTCAACCTTAATCTCTTCGAATCCAAATTGTCTGTAAATTTCATAGATAGTTTTTATTAATAATTTTATTTCATTTTCAATCTGATCAGGCGTGCAAAAAATATGAGCATCATCTTGAGTAAACGCTCTTATACGCATCAAACCATGCAATGTTCCTGATGGCTCATTTCTATGTACTAAACCAAACTCTGCAAACCTAATAGGTAAATCTCTGTAACTTTTCAAGCCTTGATTATAAACTTGAATATGTCCTGGGCAACTCATTGGCTTAACCGCATATTCTTTATTTTCAGATGAAACATCAAATATAAGATCTGAGAACTTATCTAAATGGCCAGACTTTTTCCATAATGACTTGTCTAGAATCTGAGGAGTATTAATAATCTTATAATCATAATCTCTCAAATATGAGGTAATAAAATCTTTGACAATATTGAAGAGTTTCCAGCCGTTGTCATGCCAAAAAACCATACCAGGAGACTCTTCTTGAAAATGAAAATAATCAAGTTTTTGCCCTATTTTCCGATGATCTCTCTTCTCAGCTTCTTCTAACTTATGTAAATAAGCTTTAAGGTTATCCTTAGTGTCCCATGCAGTACCATATATTCGCTGAAGTTGCTCATTTTTTGAATCTCCTTTCCAATAAGAGCCAGAAATTTTCATGAGTTTAAAATAGTTTAATTCTTTTGTGCTTACAAGATGAGGTCCTCTGCACATATCTATGTACTCTTCATGATGATAAATAGCTATTACTTCATCAGAAGGTATATCTTCAATTAGCTTTAATTTATAATCTTCCTTTCGTTCCTTGAATACACTCTGAGCCTTTTCTTTAGTTACGACTTCTCTTCTAATTTTATAATTCTTTTTTGCAAGTTTTTTCATCAAAGCTTCAATGGAAGATAAGTCTTTTTCAGAGATGCTGTCTTTGCTATAGATATCATAATAAAACCCATTATCAATTGTTGGTCCAATAACCATTTTTGTATCAGGATATATCTGTTTGATTGCATGGCCAAAAACATGAGCGCATGTGTGCCGTATTATCTCAAGGCCTTCTTCGTCAGCAGGCTTGATAAGTTCTATCAAAGAATCTTTAGTCACGATTTCGCTTAAATCTACCAAGACGCCATCTATCTTTGCAGCAACGGGCCTGATATTAGAGAAGTTATTTTTAACAATCTCATCTACTGACAAGCTTTCAGCAGTTTCAATAACCTTATTTTCTATAGTAATTTTATACATAATTTTATAATTCTAGGCACGATTGGACTCGAACCAACGACCTCCACCATGTCAAGGTGGCGCTCTAACCAGCTGAGCTACGCGCCTAAGTCATGTAAAATTAACATGCCAATAGGCTATTCTCAAGCTAATTATATTCATAGATAACTTATATTCTTACCTTTCACTTCCTTTGTTTTTATTTGGTAGATCAAGAAAATTTTCTTGTATCGTAGCGATTTGATCTCTTATTTGAGCTGCTTTTTCAAATTCTAAATCCCTAGCATGTACAAACATATGTTTTTCTAGCTCTTTAATAACAGATATAACATTATCACCGTTTACTTTAGGATATTTTTTCTTAACATTTGATATGAGCGTTAATTTATCAAGTTTTTTAGCAGAAACATATATATCTTCATCTAGCGCCTCTTTTATAGCTTTTTTTATACCTTCTGGTTTTATATTATTTTTCTTATTATGCTCTACCTGTATGTTGCGCCTTCTTTCAGTTTCATCAATAGCTCTCTGCATAGATTTTGTAATAACATCACCATATAAGATTACACGCCCATCAATATTTCTTGCCGCTCTGCCTATAGTCTGGATTAAAGACTTATCTGATCTCAGAAAACCTTCTTTATCCGAGTCTAGTATGCATACAAGCTCAACTTCAGGAATATCCAATCCTTCTCTCAATAAATTTATTCCAACCAAAACATCGTAGATACCTTTGCGTAAATCTCTGATAATCTCTACTCTTTCAACAGTGTTAATGTCTGAGTGTAAATAATTAACTTTAATATTAAACTCTTGAAGATATTCAGTTAAGTTTTCAGCCATTTTTTTTGTCAGCGTTGTTACCAGAACCCTATTTCCATTTTCGATAACTTTGTTAATTTCAGATAAAGCATCCTCGACTTGATTAGAAGATGGTCGCACAGTTACGACTGGATCAATCAGTCCAGTTGGTCTTATAACTTGTTCAATTATACTATTTGAAAACTCAAGTTCATAAGGTCCCGGAGTAGCTGAGACATAAATGGTTTGGAAATTATACTTAGTAAATTCTTCAAATTTTAAAGGCCTATTATCCATTGCAGATGGTAATCTAAATCCATAATCAACTAAAGTTTGTTTTCTTGATTTATCGCCCTTATACATGCCGCCAATTTGAGGAACAGTAACGTGACTTTCATCAAGAATAATCAATCCATCGCTTGGCAAATAATCTAGGAGGCATGATGGCGGTTCACCTGGCTGACCTCCTGAAATATATCTAGAATAATTTTCAATACCCGAGCAATATCCCATCTCTGCAATCATTTCTAAATCATAATTAGTTCTCTCTTTTAGCCTCTGGGCTTCCAAAAGTTTATTTTCTTTTGAAAAAAAAGTTAACCGTTCCTTAAGCTCTTCTTTAATTTTAATTGAAGCATCATCCATGATTTCCTTTGGTGTCACATAATGCGTTTTTGGATACACTGTAAATCTATTAACTTTTTTATATATCTGTCCAGTTAAAGGGTCAAATGTATATAAGTTTTCAATTTCTTTGTCAAATAACTCGACTCTTAAAGCTTCCTTTTCTGAATCAGCAGGAAATATATCTATGATTTCTCCTTTAACTTGATAAGTTCCTCGCCTGAGTTCAAGATCATTTCTGGCATACTGAAGTTCTGTTAGACGTTTTAATATTTGTCTTTGATTAACTATGTCTCCTGCAACAAGATGCAATTTCATTTTTAAATATTGTTTTGGATCACCTAAACCATAAATTGCAGAAACACTAGCTACAACAATCGCATCTTTTCTCTCTGTTAATGATTTGGTGGCAGATAGTCTCATTTGCTCAATATGCTCATTTAACGAAGCATCTTTTTCTATATATGTGTCAGAAACTGGTACATATGCCTCTGGTTGATAATAATCATAGTACGAGACAAAATACTCAACTGAATTATCTGGGAAGAAATCTCTCATTTCAGAATATAACTGAGCTGCCAATGTCTTGTTAGGGGCCATAACCAGGGTTGTCTTGTTAGTTTCCTTAATCACCTCTGCCATGGTGTAAGTTTTCCCAGAGCCTGTCACACCAAGAAGTGTTTGATGTTGTTCGCCAGACATAATTCCCTCAACGAGAGATTTTATGGCTATAGGTTGATCGCCTGCTGGACTGTAGTGCGATTTAAGATTAAACTTCTTCATCAGAAAATATTTTAACACGAAGTTGACTTAAAAGACCGATTTAAGCTACTATTACTTATCCAAAGGAAATACGTTGACGTTCTCAAATAGAATAAAATTAATTAAACCATCTTCAACAATGGCACTGACATCCAAGGCGAATGAAATGCGTCAAAATGGAGAGGATGTTATTGTCTTAACGGTTGGGGAACCTGATTTTGATACCCCGCAATATATTAAAGATGCTGGTAAGACGGCTATAGACCAAGGTCTAACTAAATACACATCTGTGGATGGCACTGCTTCTTTAAAAAAAGCTATAATCAATAAGTTTAAAAATGAAAATAATCTAGACTACTCAATGGATGAAATAATTGTATCGTCTGGCTGTAAGCAATCTATTTTCAATTTATTACAAGTCCTAGTAGATGAAGGTGATGAAGTGATAATACCTCAGCCATACTGGGTATCATATGCTGACATGGTCCTTTATTCTGGTGGAAAACCAATACTTCTTGAAACACAGTATGATAAAAATTTTGATATTGACCCAAATCAACTAGAAAACTTAATTAATGAAAAAACTAAGCTTTTCATGCTAAACAGCCCAAATAACCCTAGTGGGAAATATTTTGATTCAAAATTATTGGTGCAACTGGGTGATGTTTTAGAAAAACATAAACAAGTGTTTGTTTCTTCTGATGATATCTATGAGCATATTCACTGGCATAAAGAAAAATTTCAGAATATGGCTAACGTATGTCCAAGCCTAAGAGATAGAATTATTGTGCTTAATGGAGTATCAAAAGCATATTCCATGACTGGGTGGCGTATAGGTTATGCTGCTGGTAACAAAGAAGTCATTAAGAAAATGAAAACACTTCAGTCTCAGTCTACTTCTTGCGCTAGCTCTATCTCCCAAGCTGCTGCCTGTGTCGCACTATCTTCGGAATGCAAAGAATTGCCAGCTATGACTGCGGAGTACAAAAAAAGACATGATTATGTTGTCAGTGAGCTTAATAAAATACCAGGAGTCACTTGCAAGGAAACCGATGGAACCTTTTATGTGTTTCCATCTTTTATTAAATATATAGAAAATAGTAAAACTATTAATAATGATAGTGATCTAGTTCTTTATCTGCTAAATGTAGCAAAAGTTGCCACAGTTCCAGGTAGTGCATTTGGGACCGAAGGACATATTAGAATATCGATTGCCATCGATATAAGTTCTTTAGAAGAAGCTATGAAAAGAATCTCTGGTTCCCTTTAAAGAAGGTTTAAATTAGAGCAGCTATTAAATACATTCCAGTGTATGTCACTAAAAGTAACACTAACACTATTAATAAAAATCCTATAATGAGAGAAATTTTATCTGACATATAGGTATAGTAGCAGAAATATCTAACAATAAAATACTCCTCGGGACGGACTCGAACCGCCGACCTGGTGATTAACAGTCACTCGCTCTACCAACTGAGCTACCAAGGAATAAGTTGGGTTATCATAATTGATAAATACTTATTCATCAATAATATTCTCTATATTTTTAACTTTTTTAGATAATTTTTAAATTCTTTGGAAAGCTCTTTGTGTTCTAGGGCATACTCTATCGTAGCCTTTAGATAGCCAAGTTTACTCCCACAATCAAATCGTTTACCTTCAAACATATATCCATAAACAGCCTGGTCATTCATTAAATCAGCAATTGCATCAGTTATCTGGATTTCTTTACCAATACCCGTCTTTAGTTTTTCTATTTTAGTAAAAATTTCAGGTGGAAAAATATATCTCCCTACAACTGCTAAATTAGATTTAGCATTTTTTGGAGATGGCTTTTCAACTATTGAATTAATATTATATAAATTATTGTTTTTCGAATCATACTCAACAATTCCATATTTATCGGATTCATTTTTATTAATTTTCTCAAGAGCTAAAACAGTAGCTTCTTTTTCGTTATAGATTTCAATTAGTTGTTTTAGGCATGGCCGTTGTGATTTTATGAGGTCATCTGCTAAAATTACTGCAAATGGCTCGTTATTGATGATATTTTTAGCACAATGTATCGCATGACCAAGCCCCGCAGGCTTGCTTTGTCTTACAAAAAAACAATCAATATTTTTTGGTATAATTTTTTGTACTAACCTTAAAAGATTTTTTTTATTTTTAGCGAGAAGCTCATTTTCTAATTCAGGAGCTGAATCAAAATGATCCATAATGGCATTCTTTGTTCTTCCAATAATAAAAATTAATTCCTTAATTCCTGAGGAAACAGCTTCTTCAGCCGCATATTGAATCAATGGCTTGTCTACAATTGGGAGCATCTCTTTTGGGCTTGCTTTTGTAACAGGCAAAAACCTGGTTCCTAACCCAGCTACCGGGAAAACTACTTTTTTTATTTTTTTCATGTACAAAAATTATTTATTATGTGCAAAAATTATTTATTTAGTGCAAAATGACATATCTTATGACATATATTATCACAGAAAATTGTATTAAGTGTAAATATACCGACTGCGTCGAAGTGTGCCCTGTTGATTGTTTTCATGAAGGACCAAACTTTCTCGTGATCAATCCAGAGGAATGCATTGACTGCAGTTTATGTGAGCCTGAGTGCCCCATTAATGCAATTATTTCTGATGAAGATGTCACAGATGATAATCGTCATTTTCTAGAGATAAATGAACGCCTATCTAAAAAATGGCCTATTTTAACAGAAATTAAAGCTGCACCTGAAGACGCTAAAGAATGGGAAGATAAAATAGGTAAGCTCAATTTACTAGAAGAGTAAATTTAAAATTCTCCGACCCCATCATAAACTTGAGGATGATAATCTTCGAATCTTGTACAGTGAGGAACCCAAGTAAGTTTCACAAAACCAGTCTGGCCATTTCTATGTTTTTCCACGCGTATCTCGGCAATATTTTTCTGGTCAGTGTTGGGATCATAAACTTCATCTCTGTAAAGAAAGACAATTAAGTCAGCATCTTGTTCAATCGAGCCAGATTCTCTTAAATCAGACAAGAATGGACGTTTATCATTTCGGGTTTCTACTCCTCTATTTAACTGAGATAAAGCTATAACTGGAATATCTAGTTCCTTTGCGATTGCTTTCAATGATCTTGTCACCTCGCCTACTTCATTTACCCTATTCTCAGAATAACGAGGGATTGACATTAGTTGTAAGTAATCCACGACTATTAAATCAATACCAGCCTCTCTTTTCATTCTTCTAGCTTTTGATCGCAACTCCATGGGAGATATTGCCGCTGTATCATCAATATAGAAATCACAGTCGTTCATCATTTCTATTGCAGAAGTAACAGCCTTTGTATCCTGAGGAGATGATTCATAGTCACCCGTTCTTATCTTTTGCATTGAAACCGAACTTAATGAGGATAACATTCTTAAAGCTATAGACTGTGAAGACATTTCAAGACTAAAAAATCCTACCTTCTTTTTTTGTTTAAAAACAATATCTTGGGCTATATTCATAGCAAAAGCTGTCTTTCCCATTGATGGTCTACCCGCAATAATAATTAGGTCAGACTTTTGTAAACCCGCGGTTAATTTATCAAATTCATTGTATCCAGTCAGAAGATAATCTAACTCGTTACTATTCTTTTTCCTATAGACAGTATCTATGTATTCATTCACTACAGGCCCAATTTTATGTAGTCCGTCATTAACATTTGAGTCAGTTGTAATCGCAAATATTTCAGACTCAGCCTTATCTAAAACCTCTTTAATGTCACCTTGCTCGCTTTGATGAACAGTTTGAATTGTTCTTGTGCTTATGCCGATAAGCTCTCGCATAATAGATTTTTCTTTTATAATTTCAGCATATGCTTTTATATGCGCAGAAGTAGGAACTTTATGAGCTAATTGGCTAATATATTGCATACCACCTATTCTATCAAGCACCCCCTTGCTCCTTAAGCAATCTTCAAGGACAACAACATCTATAACTTGACCAGCAGAAGCTAAATCATATATTTCATTAAATATAAGCTTATTATTACTATCAAAAAAATCTTTTGTTTGAACCATATGTGATATCTGATCCCATGAAGTAGAATCCATGATTAATGATCCCAGAAAGGCTTGTTCAGCTTCTAATGATTTTGGTGTGCTCGGTAGTTTAGTTTCCATAATTTATTCTAACTGAAAAATAATGGGTTTTATAGACAAGAAGCTGTGGAAAAATTGTGGAATAATATGAGGTATTAAAGAACTCGTTTGTGCTTCAGTATGGCAATAAAGTTCAAGATACCTTTAATATTCTATGGAGAGCTTGATAGAGTTTATTCTGATGCTGGTTCGTCAGTAACTGGTTCTGTAATCACATCATTATCAATCACAGGCTCTGGAGCTGCAACATTATTACGTGTTAATTTAATTGGGATAGTAATACTAATATCAGTATGAAGACTTACAGTAGCTATATAATCTTCGGCAAAAGTCTTAATAGCTCCTGATGGGAGACTAACTTGCTTCTTTGCGACAGCATATCCATCTTCTACTAAACGATCTACAATATTTTGAAGGGTAATTGAACCAAATAAATTATCAGCATCCTCTTGAACATTAACTTCAAAAGCTAACGAGTAATCTTTGTATTTTTCTTGCTCAATTAAGGCTAAAGATTTTAGCTCTTCTTCTTGCTTAATTAGCACCTGTTTCTTTTCCTCAACGACGGCTAAATTAGCCTTGGTAGGCAATACTGCGTGTTTATTAGGTATCAAATAATTACGAGCATAACCAGATTTAACTGATACTTTTGCTCCAACTTCACCTAAGCTTTTGATATTTTTTAAAAGAAGTATATCCATTATTGCTTGTGGTTATCGCAAAATGGCAATAGTGCCAAGTGTCTAGCGATCTTTATAGCTTGGTTAATTCTTCTTTGCTCTTTACCTGTAGTTCCACCTATTCTACGAGGTGATATTTTACCAGCTTCGGTTATAAATTTTTTTAAGAATGCTATATTTTTATAGTCTATATCAGCTATTAAATTAGATTTTTTCTTAGTATATTCTTCACTCATTGTATTAAGCTCTTTCTCTAGTTGCCATCATCACAGATGGTTCAGTAATTTTCTCATCTTGGGCAAGAAACATGTGTCTCATGATGCTGTCATTAAATTTAATTAAATTAGCCAATTCATCTAAAATTTCATTATTAGCCTGAAAATTCAATAGAATATATCTGGCTTTATTAATTTTATTTATATTATAAGCTAACTTCATTGTTCCCCAGTCTTCGTATCTATCTATAGTTCCACCTTTAGAACTAATAATACCTTTGTACTTATCAACTGTCTTTAAAGTTGACTCATCCTGGTTTATGTTAAACATCAGTAATAATTCGTAATTTTTCATAGTTTCATCCAATATGCGAATACTACTTTAGTATCCATAATATTTCAAATATTCATTTAGTTTTTTTAATCATTTTCTTAATCTGATATAAAGCAATTCCAGTAGCAACAGCAACATTTAGACACTCTACCGAGCCATAAATTGGTATTTTGCACACATCATCACATAAGTCTAACAATGATCTGCTAATTCCATCTCCTTCAGAACCTAAAATTACAGCAACGCCTGTATCACATGATTTAACATCATATATAGTCATATCACTGCTATCAGCTGTTCCTATGACCCTAATATTGTGACTCTTAAGTTTTTTTATAACCATGGCTAGATTATTGGTTTCAAGCAATGACAAGCCTTGTAAGCCTCCAGATGCCGTCTTATGTACTAATGGGGATATCTCGCAAGAGTTAGATTTTCTTTTTATAATTAATGAAACACCAGCTGCATTTGATGATCTAATGCATGAGCCTAAGTTTCTAGGATCTTGGATTGAGTCAAATATTACAATGAAAGGGTTTTTTTCAGTTTGCAGGTATAGGTCAATATCAAAACTTGATAATGTTTTACTCTCTAGCTCAAAAACAACCCCTTGGTGTTTTGATGAAAAACATAAAGTTGTTAGGAAATCTTTTTCAACTTCTACTATTTCTACATTTAAATTTTCAGCATCTTTCATGATCTTTGTGAGATGATTGCTCACTGGCGGCTTTTTAAGATATATTTTTTTTATATTTTTGGGGCTTAATTTCAACTGAGCATTGCAAGTGTGAATGCCATATATTAAATTTAAATTTTCTTGATCAGTCATTTAGGTAGCGAAAATATCTTTCAGACAAATTATTTCATTTCTCGCCGGGCCTGTTGAAATCATGACTATTGGTGTTTTTGATAATTTCTCAATAGTTTTAATATATGCTTTAGCATTTTCAGGTAAATCTTCGTAATTTGTAATGCCTACTGTCGAAGATTTCCATCCTTTTAGCTCTATGTACTCTAGATTTTCAACCTCAAAAGTATCATAGTCAATATCTCCATAGTCAACACATATCTTGATAAGATCCAAGTTATCTAAAACATCTAATTTTGTTAAAGCTATTCCATTAATCCTGTTTAATTCAATAGACTTATTTAGTATTTTCACATCTAACCAACCACATCTTCTAGCTCTACCTGTCGTAGCTCCAACTTCACCACCCCACTTAGCAATATCAAGTCCTAGCTGATCATGTAATTCAGAAGGGAAAGGTCCATGCCCTACTCTGGTTGTATATGCTTTGGTTATCCCCAAAGAATAATTTACTTTATCTACGCCAATTCCTGTTCCTGATATTAGGCCCGAGAGCGTTGTGTTTGAAGAAGTCACATATGGGTAAGTACCATGATCAATATCTAGCATTGTTCCTTGTGCTCCCTCAAAAATAATATTAGATTTTTTATTCAAATCCAAAATGAGAGGAATCACATCACATACATGCTCTCTTATATTTTCAAAGATTGGGGTTAAAGATTCCAGTACGGATTCCAGAGAAATTGGACTTTCTTTATAATATTTTGTTAATAAAAAATTATGATAATCCATTGATTTTATTAGTTTTTTTCGAAGATTATCAATATTATAAAAATCGATTAACCTTATTCCTCTTCTAGCCACTTTATCTTCATAGGTTGGACCAATACCTCTACCCGTGGTTCCGATGGATGATTTCCCTAATGATTTTTCATGAGCAATATCTAAAGCAACATGAGTTGGTAATATTACATGACATGCTTCGCTTATAAATAATTTATTTTTAATAGAGATATTTTTGGATGCCAAATCATTTAATTCAGTTTCTAATGCCTCAAGCGAGATAACAACTCCATTACCTATAACAGAAGTAACGTTGTCACGAAGTATCCCAGATGGGATTAAATGTAGTATTGTTTTAACTCCATTAATAACTAGTGTATGACCAGCATTATGACCACCCTGGAATCTGACGCAACCAGAAGCATTTTCTGACAAGACATCGACTATTTTACCTTTACCTTCATCTCCCCAGTGAGTCCCAACCAGTAATACGTTAGACATAGGTGTCTCTCCGCCCAACTGAAAGATTCAAGATGTCTTTTATATCAAGACTAAAACCAGTGGCATATCTTGGCTTATCTGAATGGTCATTATATGCAGTATATCTCCCACCGCATGCTATTTCTTTTCTAAGGTTTGGAACATAAGCTGTATAGATTAATCCTGATTGGTAGTTAAAGCCATGTAGTTCGCACAAGTCAATCTGTACTTCTGAAATGCCTCTAAATTTATTTATAGAATTAGCTATAAATGTTAAATTAGTTAATTCCAAAGATACTTTTGTTTTATGGTTTTTTATTAGAGACTTTAATTCCTTTAATACTTTTATGTCACCAGAAAGATTAATTAACTCTATCAGTAAATTCAATTTCTTATTGCTAAGCTTATTTATATTAAAAAATTCCTTTATTTCGCACTTTGACTTAAGATTAATTAAATCAATAAGAGCTAACCGATTAAAGTTTGTAAGATTTAAATCGAGTAAAAGATTGTTAATAAATGATAGATCTCCCAGCTCAACGACAATCTTTTTTTCATTTGAGAGCGATACCAGGTCAATCATTAATTTAATAATCTCTATATCAGTAGAGTTACTTAATTTTCCGAAGTATTCTGCACCTGTTTGATAAGGGTTAATTCTATCAAATGGACCGGGCGACAATCTAAGAATATCACCCATGTAAGAAAGTCTAGAATTACCTATACCCTTTGTCATTTGATAATCTATTTTAGAAATTTGTGGCGTTATATCTGCTCTAATACCAATTTCACTACCAGTTTGCTTATCTAGAACAAAAGCTGTCTCCGTATCTAGGTCAGTTGATTTAAGGTTTAATAGGTTTTCTAGATTATCAAAGATTGGAGGAATAACATATGAGTACTTGTATTTTGCATAGATTTTTAGAATTTTACTTTTAATACTTTCTAGCTTGACCGCGTCACTTGGCATATAGTATTCGATACCATCTGGAATCTGGAAATTTTTTGTTTTCATATTACCCGCTAAATTGTTAATAAAAATATACTCAACCCCAATATCATACAGATAAGACCAAGTATTCTCAAAGAGTTATTGTCGAGATTATTAAAATAAAGAATGATTTTTCTAAATATTCCTGGGGCAAGAAATAAAATCATTCCCTCTATGATTATAGTTAAAGAAATAGCCAGGATTAATAAATACCAAAGATTTATTATTTTCTGCCTTTAGAGTTATTAAAATATTTAAAAAAGTCAGAGTCAGGCTGTATAACCAATATATCCTGCTTGGCACTAAAAGTTTCTTTATACGCAGCAAGGCTTCGATAAAATGAGTAGAATTCAGGATCCATATTGTAAGCTTTGGCAAATACTTCAGTTGAAATTGCATCACCTTGACCTTTAATATCCTGAGATGTTTTATATGCTTCTGCAATTATAGTTTCTGATTCACGTTCTGCCAACGCTGTAATTCCCTGAGCTTCTTCTTTTCCCTCTGATCTAAAAGTTTTAGCAACAGTTGCTCTTTCCTTGACCATACGTGCATATACAGAATTGCTGACTTCATCAGGCAGGTCAACTTTTTTAACTCTCACGTCAACAACAGTTATGCCTAGAGCTTTAGAGGCTTTGTTTGCCTCAGTAGTAACAATCTGCATCAATGCAGCTCTATCACCAGACACCACATCGTTAATCGTACGTTTACTGAATTCACTTTTAGTTAGATCATTTATAATTTGCGATAATCTATTTATTCCTATGCGCTCATCACCTTTCGAGGATCTGTAAAAATTTTCAGGTCCCGTAATTCTCCACTTAACAAAAGAATCTACTATTACGTTTTTCTTTTCACTTGTCAGAAATTGTTCTGGTTTTGAATCCATTGTCAATAATCTAGAATCATATCTTTTGACATTATTTACAAAAGGAATCATAAAATACAAGCCAGGTTCTTGGTAGGTTTTTACAATTTCACCTAGTCTAAATTTTATAGCTACTTCTCTTTCATCTACGATAAAAGTTGATGAGGATATAACAACGATTAGTACCAAAATTATTGAAAATATATTTCTATTATTCACTGTATAAGTCCCTCTTTCTTGAATTAAAACCATCTCTGGATCTTTGAATTTTTTCCGATAAAGAATTATTGTTACTGGAATTTACTGAGTTACTTATATTTGAGCTATTCTGCATTCTAGGCTCTAATATTTTGTCTAGAGGTAAGTAGAGTAGATTGTTACCGCCATCAACATCAATCATAATCTTTGTGGAGTTACCAAGAACAGACTCGACAGATTCAATATATAATCTCTCACGGGTTACTTCTGGTGACTTCCTGTATTCTTCATAAAGCTTACTGAATCTTAAAGCCTCACCTTCCGCTGACTTTATAAGCTTCACTCTATATGCTTTAGCTTCTTCAATAATCTGGACGGCTTTTCCTCGAGCTAAAGGAATAATTTCATTTCTGTATGCTTCAGCTTCATTTATATATCTTTGCTCATCTTCACGAGCTCTAATTGCATCTGAAAATGCATCTTGAACTTGCTCGGGCGGTTGAGCTTCTAATATATTTACTGTTTGGACATTAATACCGGCACCATAACTATCTAGAACGCTTTGGAGCAAAATTTTGGTATCAGAAGCAATTGTTTCTCTACCTTCTGTGATCACAAAGTCCATCTTATTTTTACCCAAAACTTCTCTTATAGAGCTTTCTCCAGCTGCGCTAAGTGTTTCATCTGGATCTCTAAGGTTAAAAATATAGTCACTGGCATCTTTTATATCATATTGAATAGCGAAGTTAACACTCACAATGTTTTCATCTTCTGTTAGCATTTGAGCCTTTTGCTGGATAGATCTAATTTTAGATACATCTACAATCTCTGCTTTTTGTATTATTCTTGGAACCCAATGAGGTCCGGGCATCGTGATATTAGAAAACTCACCAAATTGAAGAACTACTCCTCTCTCTCCATCATTAACTATATATATACCACTTAAAAGGTAAACTGTAAGTATAACAATACCTATTATAGAGTTATTTTTTTTATTGGAACTAGATCCACCAGAAGTTCCACCTAGCAAGCCTTTAAAATATTTATTTAAATCATTGAGGGCGTTATCTAATTCTGAATTGCTTTTAGGTTTGCGGCCCCAAGGGTCTTTATTTCCATTCGGTTCATTCCATGCCATATAACATCTCCTTAGAACAACATCATAGTATAAAGTAGCCTACTCATCAATTTCTAATTTAACTGGTTCTGATGGAACTATCGTAGATATCGCATGCTTGTAAACACATTGGGTCACTTTATTGTTCAGCATTATAATATAAGAGTCAAAGCCCTCAATCTTACCTTCTAATTTAATCCCATTAACCAAAAAGATTGACACGCTTATTTTTTCTTTTCTTATCTTATTCAGAAATTTATCTTGCAAATGTTCCTGCATACAGCTCTTCCTACAGGATATAACAATACTTTCCTGTATAGTTCATATTGACACTATTTACTGGAAATGCAAATGATTGTCTATGGCCTTGTCAATATCTCCAGAGTCATTATCGGCTATATCAATAGCGATACTCTCATCAAATCGCTTCAGCCATGTAATTTGACGTTTTGCTAATTGACGCGTTGCGTAAACACACTTATTTTCTAAATCCTGAAGGGGGACATTGTCATTAAGATGATCAATGACTTGTCTGTAGCCTATTGATCTCATAGACTGATTTTCCTTGGTAAGCGAGTACTTTTCAATAAGAAAAACTACTTCGTCTATTAAATTATTTTTGAACATATTTTTAGTTCGCATAGAAATCTTCTCGTGTACTAATGACCGATCCTCAGATATTAACTTGAGTGTTAATAAATCATATTCATTAGATAACTTAATTTTATTATTAAAAAAAGATGTTATCGGTTTGCCTGTACATATATATACTTCTAATGCTCTCTGAATACGCTGCATATCATTCTTATCAATATTTTTATAAGATAATCGATCAATATCTTTTAAACAAAAGTGTAATTGATTACAAGAATATTTCTTAAGCAGATTATCAATAAACTTCCGTTCTATAATATTTTTTTCTGGTAATAAAGAAAGTCCATTAAATAAAGAATTAAAATACATCATGGAGCCACCAACGAGCAAAGGAATCTTATTCTTATCGTGAATACTTTTTATAATTATTCTTATGTCTTTATAGAATTGACCGACATTATAACTCTCATTTGGATTGCGTATATTTATAAGGTGATGGTTAATGGATGATAAAATTTCATCAGAAGGTTTGTCGGTTCCAATATTCATATCTCTATATATCATTACAGAGTCCACGCTAACAATTTCAATTGGATACTTATTTTTTAATTTTATAGCCAAGGAAGATTTTCCAATACCAGTAGGGCCAAGTAAAGAAATAATCTTTTCTTTACTAGTGTTCATGTCTTTTTATGTATCTTCACTAATCGAGAACTCTCTAACGAGAGAAAATGTATGTCAAAATCTGAAACTGGAAGCTCATTAGTAAACTTATCAGGCCATTCAATAAAATGGAGACCAGCTTGTTCAAAATAATAATCTACTCCTATCTCATATAATTCTTTTATAGAATTAATTCTGTAAAGATCATAATGAAAAATCTTGAGATCTTTAACCGTATACTCGTTAACTAGTGAAAATGTTGGGCTAGTAGCCTCACTATTATTATCTAGATAATTTAAATATGATTTAACAAATGTAGTTTTCCCTGCCCCTACTTGACCATGTAGGTAGATAATTACCGTCTCATGCGTCATAAAATTTATCTGGTTAAATATTTTATTATAATGAGATATATCTGAAAGATGATAGCGGCTATATGTATTAGAAGATTTCATAAATTTATTTTACTTTAATTTCATTCAATAATTTATTAATTTTAATAATAACTTGAGATGCAAGCAACCCTACCTCTCCTTCTTCCTCTTTGATGACATCAGCTGCTAACGAGTGTATACCTGTGGCAAATAAAACAGAGGAAACTCTGTCGTCTTTATTTGCCAAGGTAATTAAAGATAAAATTGTACCCGCCAAACAGTCTCCCATGCCTGCCGTACCCATCCCTTGATTGCCATGATTACAAATATAGCTATTTGTTTTTGTCTGGATAATAGTTTTTGGTCCTTTAAGGACAATAATTCCACCATATTTTTGCTGTAGTTCTTTGGCTGCTCTTAATCGGTTAGCCTCTATATCTAAAGGTTTCTTATTTAATAACTTAGCAGCTTCACCTATATGAGGAGTCATAACCCAATTATTATACTTATAAGGTTCTTTGGATAGCATCGATAAGAAGCCTCCATCAATAACACAATTTATTTTTACAGGTTGAGAGCTTAAATATTTTTTGATTTTTATAAATATCTTTTTCGACCAATCATCATTTGACATGCCCGGGCCTATCAGTAAATTTTTATAAGATACAATTTTTTTTTGGAAATCAGGTGTTAGATAAGATGTTATGAGTTCTGGCTGATGTGTTGAAAGCACCATGGCATGCGGCTTAGTTGTCATAATTTCAACATATCTGGATCCTGAATATAAAGCTGATTTTCCCGAGATAATTGCAGCCCCTAAATATCCATTAGCCCCACCTATTATCAGGGTTTTACCAAAAGATTTTTTATAGGTATTCTTACTTAAAGGAATATCAAAAAGAAGAGTTTCTAATGATTTTTTTTCTGGGGTTAACGTAAACGAATAAACATTTTTATGACTAATATCTTTCTTGGTAAATATTTGATATTTCATATTTCAATATTTTATTCCATACGCAGAATCATCTAAAGAAATTTCTATCGCCGTTTTCATTAAATCTTTAAAAAAATTATCTTCTTTGTTATATGTCACAAGCTCAGTATTATTAAAATATTTCTCATTTACATCATATACGGAAGCAATTTCATCGATCAAGCCAATCTTTAAAGCTTCAGTTCCTGTCCAAAATAAACCTGTAAAAACTTTATTTTCATTTATCTTGCTAGATCTTGATTTTTGTATATCACTTATAAACTGATCGTGGATGCTCGCAAGAAGAGTTTCTAAATGCAACCTATGTTGTTCAGTGAGTTTGCTAAATGGATCCAGCATAGTTTTATCTTTACCCGAAGATATAACTTGTGATTCTATGCCAATTTTTTTCATAAGTGAGGTTACATTAAAGCTATCTAGACGCACACCAATAGAGCCAACTATGCTAGATGCGTTAGCAAATATCATGTCACCACTAGCAGCAATATAGTAACCACCTGATGCACCCACATCTTCTATTACCGTATAAATTTTCTTGTCATTTATTTTCTTAAATTTATTTATTTCATCGAAAATAATTTTTGACTGTGTTGCACTTCCACCAGGACTATTAATTTTTAATATTATGCCTAAGCAGGAATTATTATTTATAGCTTTCTCAACATGAGGAATAATATTTTCAACATTTACGGGACCATTCGAAGAAATCTCACCGTCAATATTTATTATAGCTATATGATCTTTTGAATAATTTATTTCAGAAGAAGACGAAAATATAACCGATACAGCTATAAGAAGAAATAATATAAAAATTGTTATTCTTCCAATGAGTTTAAATTTTCTCTCAGACTCTCTTTCTTTTATTAAAGAATCTACTAAACTTTTTATAATATTGTTATCTTCCATGTCACCGACCTACATATAAGTTATAATTAATCTTATAGGTCATTTTTTAAATTATCAATAACTAAGGTGAGGTCTTCTGGTTGAGGCGCCACAATTGTATGTCTTCCTTTATAGAAGAATGATATGTTTTTAGAGTGAAGAAACATTCTTTTTAATCCGTATTCTCTTAACTTTTTATTGACTTCTTTGTCACCATATTTGGTGTCTCCGCATACAGGCTGTCCTATACTTAATGCATGCACACGAATTTGATGCATTCTTCCAGTTTCAATTTTAATATTAACTAGACAGCATTCTTTGTATTGTCTTAGCAGCGTAATATAGGATAATGCCTCTCTCCCTCTTCCGTCTTCAGACACTGATACAGAATTAGTTTTGTTGCCTTTATTTCTCACCAAAGAATGTTCAACTGCAATTCTATCCCCTACCAAAGCTCCAGATAACAATGAAATATAATTCTTTTCAACAGCACCAGACATAAATATTTTTCCTAATGCTGAGGCAGCCTGGTAATGTTTCGCAAGTATTAGGCAGCCGCTAGTATTCTTATCTAGCCTATGAACCAAGGAAAGAGATTTGTATTTATCAACTGATTTAAGTGATGACATTATATCATGTTCAACTTTTGATCCAGAATGAACTGCTATTCCAGGAGGCTTATTAATAACCATAAAGTCATCATTTTCATATAATATAATTTTTCTGAGACTCCTTGTTAAGAACTTAGAGACAGATTGGGATGTTAAATCAACCGAAACCGGGGGTATTCGGACAATATCGTTAGTTTTTAATTTATAGAGTGGTTTTATCCTCCCACTGTTAACTCTAACCTGGCCATCTCTTATAATCTTATATATAAGACTATTTGGCACTCCTGTTAAGATTTTTCTTAGATAATTATCTAGTCTCTGGCCTTCCTGCTCTGCAGGAATCGTGATCTTTCTAACTGCTATTTTATTGGAATCAGACATAATAAGTACTAATTAGACGCGATATTAATTGAAGATAGTGTAAATCATTGATATATTAATTCAAAGATTTTTATATTGTTTAAGAAAATTAGCCGAAAAATGGCTAAACTATTGAAAAATAAGAGACTACTGGAACTAGGATAAATAGCTATACCAGTATATATGAGTAAATTAGACAATATTTGTACGATAAAGAAGGGCAAAAGCTACTATATTTAGAATATAATTAGTGTTTTCGCCAATTAATTAAAAATCATAACAAAAAAGAGAAAAATGAATTACAGGATTATAAATGAAACAAATATTAATAAATGCCTCTCAGAGAGAAGAGGTCAGGCTAGCTATTGTCGAGGACAACAAACTTGCAGAGCTAGACATAGATTTACCATCAAAGAACATCAAGTCAAACATTTACAAGGGAACAATTTCTAGGGTTGAACCTAGTTTAGAAGCTGCATTTGTTAACTTTGGTCGAGCTAAACATGGTTTCTTACCATTCAAAGAAATAGCTGACGATATATTCACTCCTGGGAAACTGAGGTCTGCTAGAGATTGCATAGAGCCGGGGAAAGAAATTGTCATACAAGTAGACAAGGAAGAGAGAGGTACCAAGGGTGCTGCTCTTACAACGCTCCTAAGTCTTGCTGGCAAATACCTTGTTCTACTACCTAAAAATCCAAATACTGGCGGAGTCTCTAGAAGATTAGAGGGTAATGACAGAATGACGGCCAAAAAGCTGTTAAGTGAAATAAATGTCCCAGATGGCATGAGTATTATACTGAGAACTTCTGGATTAGACACAACTAAAGAAACTCTCGAATGGGACATGAATTATCTAATTCAGATCTTTGAGCAGATACTAGAAAGCTCAGTATTAAAAAAAGCACCTTTCTTGATATATGAAGAAAGCAGTATGCTTGCAAGAGTCATACGTGACTACATTGATGAAACAGTTCAAGAAGTAATTATTGACGATGAAAAATACTATAATGATTTTGTAAGTGGAAAAGATCATTTTATCCCCCACTCAACCATTAAAATCGAGCATTATACAAAATCTGTTCCGTTATTCAGTAATTTTGGCGTTGAAGCACAAGTACAGAGTGTATATAGAAAAAAAGTCACTCTTCCATCAGGTGGAAATATAGTTTTTGATACAACTGAAGCTCTAACCAGCATAGATGTTAATTCAGCTAAATCAACAAAAGGTGGAGATATAGAAGAAACTGCTCTTAACACAAATTTAGAAGCAGCAGATTCATTAGCAGTGCAACTTAGGCTAAGAGATATAGGGGGTTTGATTGTAGTAGATTTTATAGACATGATGTCACTTAATTCACAAAAATCTGTAATTTCAAAGATGGCTCACCTATCAAAAATTGATAAAGCTAAAATGCAGTTCAGTAGGATTTCTAAGTTTGGCTTAATGGAAATATCAAGACAAAAACTTAAATCTTCTATTATTGATAATAATATTGAACATTGCCCTACCTGTGGTGGGAGTGGTGAAATTAAATCGTTATCAACATTATCAATTAACCTTGCAAGGGTTCTTGAAGAAGAAGCAACCAAAACAGATAAACCTATGACAGTGTATCTACCTGTTAAATTAGCAACATATTTGCTAAATGAGCAAAGAGAATTAGTTCAGGGAATAGAAGAAAGACAGAAAGTATCCATCAAGGTAGTTCCTGATAATACTATCGAAGGTGCAAATTATTTAATAGATAAAAATAGTATGGAGATTGGCGCATTTAAAGCATCTGTAGCTAAAAGCCAACATAGGGACAAAAAAACTCTCAACGAAACAAGCTCACATTATGAAGAAGCTCTTGTGAAAGCTGTTACGCCTAAAACTGCTCCGCCAAAACCATCTACAAAACCTAGGAAGCCTTTTAATTATAAAAATAAGAGCGTAGTTAGAAAAATTGTAGATTTCTTAAGGTCGCTAATTGGTTTAAAACCAAAAAGAGTTTATAGAGGCAGACAATTCAATGGAAGAAGAAGGTATAATAATAAGAACAGTTATTCAAAGTATAATAGTAATAATAAGTATAAATCTTTTAATAAAAAGAAGCCTTACTATAATAATAAGACTAATTCTGCTGCTAAAAAACCACAAGGTGTTTCTGCAATGAAAGAAAATAAAAGTGACTAATGATTAAATTTTTAATTAGAATATCTTTTATTTCACTAGCAGTTGTAGTTCTATTGTTTATATTTAAAGATTATCATCCATTAAATAAAGATGATTATGGTCGTATTCTCCATAATAATGAAATAAAAGTAGTGACGAGATTTGGTCCGTCAGATTATTATGAAATTAAAAATGAAGAAAGCGGATATACTTATGATGTAATGAAAGGTTTTGCAGATTTCATTGGTGTAAAATTAAAAGTTGTTACAATGGATAGTCTAGAAGATGCTATTAATGCTCTTAACAATAGAGAAGTTGATATTCTAGCTAATATGGGTGTCATAGATAACGTTAAGACTTCCTATGCTTATAATAAAGTGAACCAGTATATTGTCTATAACTCCAAATATACTATAAAACCAAATAAAATAGATGATCTTCAAGATAACAATATTGAAATTATAGACTCTATTTCAATCAAAAATAATTTAAACTCTTTTCTAGGATCTATAAATATAAATTTAATAATTTCTAAAGAAAAGAATATTGATGAAATTATAAATTCAATAAAAAATAATAAAATTAAATATACAGTTCTCAATAATAATGAGCTTGCAATATTTAATAAATATTTTCCAGAGATAAAAATTGGCTTCAAGATTGCTGAAGATATCCCTTCAACTTGGGCTATCCCAGAAAATACAAATTATAAGTTTGAGGAAAAATTATCAGAATATTTTACCGAAATATTGAAAACTAATAGATTGAAAACGTTTTATGTAAAACATTTTACTGGAAAACTTCAGTATACATTTGTTGGTACAAGAAGTTTTCTAGCTGACTTCTTAAATGTATTTCCTCTTTATGAATTTTATTTTAAAAAATATGCAGAAATTTATAATCATGACTGGAGATTACTTGCAAGTATTGGATATCAAGAATCAAAATGGGATAAGGACGCTGTTTCATATACCGGTGTGAGAGGATTAATGATGTTAACTAAAAATACATCCAAAGAGATGGATGTTCAGGATAGAGAGGATCCCCTTCAAAGCATAGAGGGTGGAGCAAAATATTTAAGAAAAATGTTAAAAAATCTTCCTGATACCATAAATGCTAATGATAAAATCTGGTATGCAATTGCTTCGTATAATATTGGTTTTCGTCATATTGAGGACGCTATGAAGATGGCTGAAAATGACAAGGTTGATGCAGGTAACTGGTATGTACTGGAACCATATATTTTAAAATTAAGCCAGTCTAAGTATTACAAGAATACTAAGTATGGATACGCAAGAGGCTGGGAAACTTTGAAGTATGTTCAAAATATTAGACAATATTACGATATCCTAGTATTCTTAGACTCACAAGATAATAACAATGAAACCAAAGAAAAAGATAACCAAATCCCGAGTACCTTATGAATAAAGAATATATAGAAATGATAGAGAATGCATATGATACAAATTTAAAAGATGCAGATTTGCATGTTATTGAAAATCTTGTAGAAGATATTATTAAAGAATTAAATGAAGGTAATATTAGGGTTGCTGAAAATAAAAATGGATCTTGGACTGTTAATCAATGGGTAAAGAAAGCAATTCTTTTATCGTTTAAATTTAGAAAGAATAAAATTATTGATACTGGTTATACAAAATTTTATGACAAATTAGACTCAAGATTTAAGAGTATCGAAGAAACTTATCTTAAAGAAAATAATATAAGAGTAGTTCCGCAAGCTATTGCAAGAGAAGGAACTTTTATTGGGAAAAATGTTGTCCTAATGCCTTCATTTATAAATATAGGCGCTTATGTTGATTCTGGCACTATGGTTGACACTTGGGTTACAGTTGGTTCATGCGCCCAAATAGGTAAAAATGTTCATCTTTCTGGTGGTGTAGGTATTGGTGGAGTCCTGGAACCACTTCAAGCTAATCCAACAATTATAGAAGACAACTGTTTTATAGGAGCAAGATCTGAAATCGTTGAAGGCGTTATTGTTAAAAAGAACTCTGTTATTTCAATGGGTGTTTATATTGGGCAAAGTACTAAAATCTATGATAGAGAAACAGGTGAAGTTACTTATGGTCTGATACCAGAAGGTTCGGTTGTAGTGTCTGGTAACTTACCCTCAAAAGACGGAAAGTATAGTTTGTATTGTGCCGTAATTGTTAAAAAGGTTGATGAAAAAACCAGAAGCAAAGTTGGTATTAATGAATTACTCAGAGAAGCTTAGAAAGCCCACCTTCTTCTATGATTTTAATATTTAAATCAAGAGCTTTTTGATATTTTGATCCTGGGTTAGTTCCAAGAATAAGAGCATGAGTTTTTTTAGAAACCGAGGTTGATATATTTCCACCTTTCAACTTGATTCTTTCCTCAATTTCTTTCCTTTTATAATTATCAAAAACTCCAGTTACAACAAAAGTCATGCCATTATATTCTTGAAAAATACCTACCTCTTCGTAAATTATACGGATACCATTCTTTATAAGTTTTGAAATATTATTCTTATTTTTCTGTAATTTAAAAAATTTATAAATATTCTCACCAACAATTGGACCAATATCTTTTATAATTTCAAGTTGAGTCCTATCAGTATTCATTAAGGCCTCAATGGTAGAAAAATTTTTTGCTAACACTCTTGCCGTTGATGTTCCCACCTCTCTGATACCCAGGGAATATAGAAACCTATCAAAACCTATATTTTTAGACTTATCTATAGAATCAATTAAATTTGTAGAAGATTTTAACGCCATCCTATCTAAATTCAAGAGTGACTTAATATCTAAAATATATAAATCTGTATAATTTTTAATTACTTCATTATTAACCAGCGTTTCAATTAAACTTTCACCCAACCCTGAAATATTCATAGCTTTTCGAGAAGCAAAATGTTGTATTGACTGCATAACTTGTGGCGAACAATTATATTCATTAGGACACTTATATGTTGATTGGTCAGGTATTTTTATAAGATCAGTTTCGCAAGACGGACATTTTTTTGGCATAATAATTTTTGTAGATTTTTTTCTATCAATTATTGATACTCTATCAATTTCAGGAATAACATCTCCTGCTCTTTTCACATAAACAGTGTCATTAATTCTGATATCCTTTCGAATAATCTCGTCCATATTATGAAGGCTAGCTCTACTGACCAGGACGCCGCCAATATTTATTGGTTTCAGTTCTGCCACAGGCGTAATTACTCCAGTTCTTCCAACTTGGAATGTGACATCATCCAGATTAGTAACTGCTTCAGCTGATATAAATTTATAAGCAATTGCCCATTTTGGGGCCTTTGCAGTAAAACCTAGTAATTTTTGTGATTCATAGTCGTTCACTTTATAAACTATTCCATCTATCTCATAACCCAAAGTATCTCTAATAGAAATAATATAACTGTAATAATCTTTTGCAGTTTCAAGATTTGAGACTGATTTATTTAATTCGCAAATTGGTAACCCATAAGACTTAATTCTCTCAAGCGAACCTATATGAGTTCTATCACCTAACAAGCTAGCATCCATAACCCCATGAAAGTAAATTTGCAAATTACGTTTTGATGCAACTGAAGGATCTAGCTGTCTAATAGTACCCGCAGCTACATTTCTTGGATTAGCAAATATTTTTTCTTTAGCTGAGACAAGGGTCTTGTTGAGCTTATTGAAATCATGAATAGTCATATAAATTTCAGCTCGCAACATAAGTATCTTGGGTACATCAGTAGCAGTTATTTTTAAAGGAAGAGATTTTATTGTTTTAACATTAGCAGTAACATCTTCTCCGGTTTCTCCATCACCTCTTGTTACGGCTGAGTGATATACACCATTCTTATAGGTTACACTAATTGCTAGTCCATCAAATTTTGGTTCTGCGGAAAGAATGATATTTTTATCATTTAAATCTTTTTGCAACCTTGTGTAAAATTCATCAAAATCATTATTATCAGAAGCATTACTTAAAGATAACATTGCATTTTTATGCTTAATTTTATTAAATCCACCCAATAGTTTTGCCCCTACCCTCTGTGTTGGAGAATCATTAAATATTAATTTTGGATATTTTTTTTCAAGCTCTTTGAGCTTAGAGTATAAAATATCATATTCAGAATCAAGAATCTTGGGTTTATCCAAAGTATGATAAAGGTGATTATGATCATTAATTGCATCAATGAGTGATCTAACCTCTGTCTTTAATGATGATATATCAATTGGCATTACACTAGTTAGGTTGATTTATATTTCCAGACAAAGATTGTTTATTAGCTGTTAAATTTACAGCCTCACCAACATTAACAGACACAAGTTTAGAAACACCTGGCTCTCGCATAGTTACACCTGATAAAATATCTGCAAGTTCCATTGTTGATTTATTATGTGTAATAAAAATAAACTGCACTGTCTCAGCCATTTCTTTAACTACACTGCAAAATCTAGCATTATTAGCTTCATCTAATGGAGCATCTACTTCGTCTAATAAGCAGAAAGGAGCGGGGTTTATCTTAAAAATTGAAAATACAAATGCTATACCTACTCCTGCTTTTTCACCACCAGAAAGTAGATTAATATTTTTAATTAATTTTCCAGGTGGTCTTGCCATTATTGATACACCTGTATTCAATAAATCATTATCAGTCATTTCCAGGTAAGCTTTTCCCCCACCAAATATCTTAGTGAAGTAATTATTTAAATTATTATTAATTTGATCAAAAATATCTTTAAATTTAACTTTAGTCTCATTATCAATAGTTTTAATTGCACCCTCAAGAGTAGCAACAGATTTCGATAAATCATCATATTGGTTATCAAGGTAGACTTTTCTTTCTTGTTGATCTTTTAATTCATCAATGGCAGCTAAATTTATAGCTCCTAGTACATTAACTTTAGACTGAACCCTGGATATCTCTTTCTCAATAGACTCAATACTGTCAGAATCTGACGTTTTATTGAGGGCATTTTCAATCTCCAAAACAGGAATATCTGAATTGTCTTTCAAAGAATTACGTTGAGCTGTTTTCTGACTAAGCGATATTTTCATTGACTCCAATCTTTCTCTCAGGTCAGATATAATAATATTAATATCATTTTTATCAGATTCAAATCCAGATGTTTTCTTATCTAATAGAGTTAAAGAATCCCTAATTTCAGCTAAACCTGTCTCTTTGTTCTTCTTATCATTAAGTAGTTGCTTTAATAAGTTTTGCATATCAGAAGATGGTTTCATGGGCGTTGAATCATTAGACAAGAGTGTTAATTTCCTATCTTCCAAATCAACCTTGTCACGATTAATTCTAGCAAGATTCTCATCTGCAGCTATCTGTTCTGAGAGTAATGATGAAATTGAAATATTTAAATCATTTTGAGACTTTTGAAGCTCCTCAGATTTCCAAATAACTTTATCTATGATCTGCTTAAATTCTATTCTTTCTTTCTCAAGCTTAATTTTCTTTTCATTATCAGCATGAATTTCTAATTGAAGAGAATTTAATGATTCTTTAGCTACAGAAATAGATGACTGGTAATCATTGATTTTATGCTTAATATCCGCAATCTCATCTTCTTGAGATCTAATTAAAATTTTAATCTTTTTTATTAAACTCTTTAAATTATCTGCAATATATCTAATTGAAGATGGTAATATTTTAAATAGCTTATCATTACTACTGTTAAGAGATTCCGACCTCTCTACATCAACTAACATTGAGGATATTTTTTCCTGTATGTCGTTTGCGGTACTCATGATTATATTCTTATCAGATAAATTTTGATCGTCATCAATCGTATATGATTCTAATATTTTTAATCTCTTCGTTAAAAGTTCAATAGATTTTTCTGACGCCCTAATTTTGGTTTTCTCAATTTCTTGTTTATTTTTTGTCTCTGATTGAGAAGAAATAAAGTTATTAAAAGATGTTTGCCAATTTTGTAATGCAAAATTAGACGCAGATTTTTCTTCATTTAGCAGGGTTAGCTCATCAGTTACATTCTTTAGCTTTATCTTTTTTTCTTGAACAACACTATCTAAATTCTTAATTCTTAAACCTTCTTTTTCTTGTTCTTCTTTTAGAGATGTTATATTTAATACAAGTTCATCTATAGATTTTTGTCTTGAAAATTCAGATTCTTGGGAATGTTCAATATCTTTTTCACATTTTGCTATCTCGCTTCCTATATGATAAAAATCAGCTTGTGCTGTATTAAATATCTCCTGCTTTGCGCTCCTTTGAAGTCTAGTTTCCTCGATTAACTTATCTTTATTGGTTAGCAATGATTTTTGCTTTTCGTGCTCAATATTGGATTTACTAATATTTTTATCTAGTTCCATAATTTCTAAATTATAGTTATTCCACTTAAGACTTAGTAAACTTAATTTCAAGCTTCTTTCCGTATTTTTTAATTCTTTATAATCATTTGCTGCTTTAGCTTGCCTCTCAAGCTTATTCAATTGGGAAGAGATTTCTTTCATTACATCGTTTAATCTATTTAAATTATCTTTCGTATGTTTTAGCCTAAGTTCTGTTTCTCTTCTTTTTTCCTTATATTTACTAATTCCCGCGGCCTCTTCTAGATATGTTCGTAGCTCTTCTGGTTTTGACTCAACCAATCTTGAAATCATTCCCTGTTCAATAATTGCATAACTACGCGGACCTAATCCTGTGCCCAAAAAGACTTCTCTGATATCTTTTCTTCTACACCTAGTATTATTTAAAGAGTAATTGGAGACGCCATCTCTAGAAACTTCCCTACGTATCACTATTTCACTAAATTTGGCAAATTTAGCATCTAGAGTATTATTTTCATTATCAAAATATAATTCTATAAATGCCTTGCTGACTTCTGGCCTTGATGATGATCCTGAAAATATAACATCATCCATGGACTCTCCACGAAGATTTCTGGCTGATGATTCACCCATGACCCATCGTATTGCGTCAATAATATTTGATTTTCCACAACCATTAGGTCCAATTATACCTGTTAAATTACTCGGGAAAGATAAGACCGTTGGATCCACAAATGTTTTGAAACCAGCCAATTTAATTTTTGATAGACGCATAGAAATCCCTTAAATAGATTATAATATTATCTTAGGTATAATACTACTATCAGGAGAAAACAATGATGAAATCAAAAAATAAAATTTTAGATGTATTTGAGAACCCTCATGTAAAGGAAGACTACCTGATAACAATGGAAATACCTGAGTTTACCTGCTTGTGTCCATTGACAGGTCAGCCAGATTTTGCTGAATTTATTATAAACTATGTACCAGACAAGCTATGTGTTGAATTAAAGTCTATCAAGCTATATATGGGCTCTTTTAGAGATGTTGGAGCATTTCATGAAGATAATACTAATAATGTTTTAAAAGATATATCAACTTTAATTAAGCCTAGATACATATCTGTTATAGGTTATTGGAAAGTTAGGGGTGGCATAATAACAACGATTACCACTAAGAATATTAAAAGAGGCTGGAAAGATAAAAATAATATTCTGATCTAAGAAATGAAACTATTTAACCTGCCTCTCTTTTTTATTATTATATTAATCCATTCTTCTAAAGTAGTGGAAGCATCTGATAACTTATACATAAACACTAAAGGTGGAGTTTATATTCATGAGATTAAGCAATATAATTCAAGTTCAGATATTTTTTTAAATAATCAGAAATTACTAACTGTAGAATATAAAGATAAATATTTTTTAATACATGCAATTCCATATGAAAGTGAATTAGGTCAAAACAACCTTGAGATAAAAATTAATAATAACATAAGTCATTTAAGCTTTAATGTTGAAGAAAAGACTTTTGATACTCAAAATATACATATTTCTTCAAAGTATATAAAGCCCAGCATTAATAACCAGAAAAGAATTAATCTAGAAAGAGAGAACCTCCGGGTAGCAAAAAATAATTGGTATGACGAAGTTCCAGATTTAAAATTTATTATTCCAGCTAATGGTACTATTACCGGAAGATTTGGTACAAAAAGATTTTATAATGGCAAAGAAGGTAGTTTTCATAATGGTTTAGATGTTGCAGCAGAAAGAGGTTCTCCGATAATCTCTCCATCAAAAGGTAAGGTAATATTGACAGGCAATTATTATTATAACGGGAAATTTATACTCTTAGATCACGGTAAAGGGTTAAAAAGTATCTTTATCCATCTAGATGAGATATTGGTTAAAAAAGGACAAATCATGAGCAAGGGTGACCTAATTGGAAAGATGGGTAATACCGGAAAATCAGCAGGCCCTCACTTGCATTGGTCTTTATTACTGAGTAAAACATATGTTGATCCAGAGTATTTTCTAGACAACCAAATAATTGATTATTTTTCCTTGAAGGTTGAATGAATCCATAGCAGAATAGACTATATATTAAAAAGGAGGAGTAAAATGCCACAATATGTAATAGAAAGAGAAATTCCAGGAGCAGGTGACCTAGAACAAGCTGATTTACAGGGTATTTCACAAAAATCATGTGGAATATTAAAGGATATGGGGACAGGAATTGAATGGGTTCATAGCTATGTAACAGGCGATAAAGTTTACTGCGTGTATAATGCAGAAAACGAAGATCTTATAAAGCAACATGCTTCAACAGGTGGATTTCCTGCAAATAAAATATCTGAAGTTAAAAATATGATCAGTCCTAAGACTGCAGAATAATAATATAACTAAAGTTATCTGAATAAAAACCCATTCATTCGAATGGGTTTTTTTGTTTAGACAGCGTTATTCTTAAAGGGACTCCAACTAACTTTAATTTAGCAATAAAAAAATTTTTCAAATACTTTTCATAAGAAGTTGGTAGCTTGTCAGTTTGATTACCAAAAATAATAATTGATAGAGAATCAGATTTTGCTTGTTGTGCAAATTTTAATCTAATTCTTCGATTATTAACCATAGGAGGCTGATGCTCTTCTAAAGCTTGGTTTAATATCTCAGTTAATAAAGATGATTTATATCTTTTGTATATGGAATAGGAAATATTACTAATCGTATAAAGTAGTTTTTTAATATTTTGATTACTAATTGCTGATATTAAAATTATTGAGGCATTATCTACAATATTAGAAAAATATTCTAATTCTTGTTTTAGCTCTTTAATTTCATGCTTTGATTTTGTATCAATTTTATTGAGCACTATTATAAAAGCCTTGTTATACTTTTTTATAATATTAAGTATAATTTTATCTTGTTTAGTAATACCCTCTTCAGCATCTATCATAAATACACATATGTCTGTTGTTTTGATAGTTTCCAGAGTTGACCCAATGCTGAATTTTTGCAACGTAGTGATTGTTTTAGACTTTCTTGTAATTCCAGCAGTGTCATATAATAAGAAGTTATTATCTTTAAATTTAAAAGGTATTTCAATTGCGTCAAGTGTTGTTCCGGCAATATCAGAGATAATCATTCTTTCTTCATGAAGTATTGTGTTTATAAGTGTTGATTTACCAGCATTTGGTTTGCCAATAATAGAGATTCTTCTAAAAATATCTTTTTCTACATATGTTTTAGATGAGCCAACGCTAGATATTTTTTCTTTTAATTCATTTAAGCCAATATTATTTTTTGCTGATATAACGAATACTTCGCTCATACCCAATTCATAAAACTCACTTATTGGCTGTGATTTTTTTGTTAAGTCACACTTATTGATAAGTAGAACAGTCTTCCTATCAAGCTTTCGTAACATCTTACATATTTCATGATCTTGATTAGTAAGACCATCTGCTGCAGATACAACAAATAATATTAGTTTTGCTTGTGAAATTGATTTCAATACCTTGTCTATGATGAGCTGACTGAATTGATCAGCTTCTTCTGGGATTCCACCAGTATCTTCTATGTATATAGTTTTACCATTTAACTCTATATAGCCAGAATTAACATCTCTGGTTACACCATGGTAATTTATAACTAAAGCTTTTCTGGCTTTAGTTAGTTTATTGAATAGTAGTGATTTACCTACATTTGTTCTGCCGACAATGGCAATGCTTTCATTCATTGGTAAAATTAATCAATCTTAATTGCGTTGAGTCTACCATTTTTACTAGTTATATAAAGTATTTTATTAGTTAATACTCCTTTAACTTGATTATCAATGTCATCAACCACCTTAACCAATGACAAAATTTTTCCTTGGGTTTTATCAATAACCATAACATGACCTTTTGTAGAAATATTAATGATATATTTATCGCCAGAGAAGGACTGGGTTCCTATTAAATTATTTTCTAATTTTAACTTCCACTTAGTAAAACCAGAAAATCTATCCAGGGCAAATATATAACCTTTGCTGTCTGCAACATACACATTATCTTCGTCAATAGTAATATTTGATAATACAGACATTGGCTTGGACCAAATTAAGTTACCATTAAAAGCATCAACCGAAACAAGATTTCCTTGAAAAGAACCAACAAATACAACACCATCTTTAACAAAAGGTGTCATCTCAATATCCCGCAGAGACTCAAGTTCATTGCGGCCTGATCTTGGTGAAATTAATATAAGCCAATTTAGTTTTCCAGTATTTTTTTTAAGAGAAATTAAATTACCATCATCTCTTGCTATAAATAAATTATTATTTAAATTAACTATTGGTCCTGAGCCTTTCACACTCAAAGGAATATTTCTGCCTTTATAATTCCACTCAATTTTTGAATTTTCAATATTTATAGCTACAGTATTGCCATCATCTAGTTTGATAAACATTAAGTTGTCTATGCCAAGTCCCGGGGAAGCAACTTCGCTAAGAAGCTGGATAAGCAAATCTGGCTCAATAGAAGATTTCTGAAATAGAGAAATGATGTCAAGTTTATCAAAAAATTCATAAGAAGAGGTTAAGCTATCTATCTTGTATCCATAATATTTTCCATCATTAGTACCAAAAAAAAGCATATCATTGTGGAGGGTCAATCCAGATGAAACATTTAGATCTAAATCATGAATCCATTTTATTTTTCCAGAAGACAAATCTATAGATGTAATAAGACCCTCTGAATCAATTGTGTATGAATTATTTTCAGAAAATATAGGCTGTAAAGTACCAGTCTTAAAACTTCTCTCCTGACCAATGTCAGTTGACCATAATAATTTCACACCAATACTTTGATATTCTTCTATCTGATTATTATTAAAATAAGCAAGAGTATTAGTAAGAGTATTCGTATACGAACAACTCGTGAAAAATAAAGATAAAATTATGAGTGTATATTTTTTCATGTTTATTGTATTGAATTGAGTTTATTCTCAATAATTTTTCTATTATTTGGTGTTATTTCAAGCTTAAGACATGATTGATAATATGTTTTAGCTTTACTAATATCTGATTTTACATAACTGATATCTCCAAGCATCTCAACTAAAAGAGCGTTGCCACTGAAGTTTACTGCTGATGTAATAAATTTTTCCGCCTCATCATATTTCTTTTGCAAAATTAGTATGCGACTATATCTAATATTAGCAACCATCTGCATTTCTTTCGAGCTAGAGTTTTTTATTATCAAATTTAAAGTGTCTAATGACTCTATGTATTTTCCCTCATCATGATATATTTTTGCAACATATAGATTAATCATAGAGGTATATATATTGGAAGGATTATTTGCCTGATATTCTTTTGACAAAAGCATTACTTTTTCATACTTTTCATCTTGATAATCTTTTATAGCTTCTTCATATTTAAGTGACATTTCATACTGCTTATTAGCGTTTAAATCACTATAGTATTTAAATCCAAATACCAGAGCAGTTCCAAATAACAGCCCAAAAATAATATTTTTATAGTTATCTTTAAACCATGAAATTAACTTATCTTCTTCTTCCGTATACTGGCTACTCATATTTATTTCTCATATATTTAATTAAATCTTCTAGATTAACAAGCATATCAGTCATCTGATTTTCAGATGCTTTAATGGTAATATTTTTATTTTTAATATTATCATCTGTGACGATTATCACAAATTTATCATTAATCTTTACTGCATGCTTTAATTGAGACGTTAAGCTAGCTGAAGAATCAGTGTTATAAAAATTTATATCACTAAACTCAGACCTCAAGTCTTTTGAAATTAAATGAGAGTATACTTCATTTTCAGAAGAAACATTTATTATCCCGATAGAAATAGCTTTTTCAATCTTAAAATTATCTTCAGACTTTAATATTTCTATGATTCGCTCTACTCCCATAGCAAAACCAATTGCTGGAACAGCATTCCCACCAATTGTATTTACTAAATTATCATATCTACCACCAGCACATATCGCATTTTGACTACCCAAAGATTCATGTCTCCACTCAAAGACAGTATCATTATAATAGTCAAGGCCTCTAACTATTGTGTTATCAAGAATGTAATTAATTTTAAGACTATCTAGCTTGCTCATCAACATATCAAATCTATTTTTTGATGTAACTGATAGGGTTTCATATAGTGTAGGTACATTTAATAATATCTCTTTAACATTATCATTTTTACTATCTAGTAATCTTAATGGGTTCTTCGCCAGAGTACCTTTCTGATATTCATCAAGATTATCTTTATGCACGCTTAAGTGATCAAAAATTATTTTCTCATACTTTTTCTTATCTTCCATGTTACCTAATGAATTGATATGTAATTTTGCATTTTTAATATTTAATTCTTTTAATAGAAAATTACCCATCATCAATAACTCAATATCACTATTAGTATCAGAAAAACCAAAGTATTCAGCGCCAAACTGGCTAAATTGCCTATACCTACCCTTTTGGGGCTTTTCATGCCTAAACATTGGGCCATAGTACCAATATTTTTGTTTTTTAAGACCACGGTCATAAATCAGATTATGCTCTATAGCGGCCCTGACAACAGACGCTGTTCCTTCAGGTCTAAGACATATTGATTCGCCACTTTTATCAATGAAATCATACATTTCCTTATTAACAATATCTGTTCCATCACCGATAGATCTATGAAATAACTCAGATTTTTCAATTAGCGGCAATCTTAATTCTTCTGCAGCAAACTGCGAGGATACTTTACCAATAGTACTCTCAAAGAATCTATAGTATTTAATTTCATCAGGTAAAATATCTTTAAAGCCTTTAATTGATTTAATTATATTTTTCTTCATGATTAGAGATATTTATGATTTAAAAAAGAAATCAATTTCTATTCTAGCATTTTCTGGACTATCTGACCCATGAACAGAATTATGCGTAGTATTTACACCATACAATTTACGTATTGTTTTTTCTTTAGCTTCCTCAGGATTAGTGGATCCCATTAAATCTCTGTAAGCATTAATAGCATTATCACCTTCTAGAAGAATGACTACAACCTGATCTGAAGTCATATACTTGATTAATTTTGAATAAAAAACTCTATCCTTATGAATCATATAAAATTTTTCAGCTTGATTAATTGATAATTTCATCATAATTATTTTTTTAACTACTAGTTTGTTAGCTTCTATGAGCTGAATAATCGATCCAATTAAATTTCTCTGAACAGCATCAGGCTTTATCATCGACAATGTTTGTTGCATAGCCATCTATTTCTCCTCAATCCATGCCATTTGAATAGCTTCTAATATCCTCTCATTTGATTTCATCGGATCATCATTGAAGTCAGCTAAATCACAAACCCAAGAATGTAAGTCTGTAAACCTAATGGTTAATGGATCTGTATCTGGGTGCTTTTCATCCAACGCAATTGCTATATCAAGAGTGTCTGTCCATTTAATATCCATTAATGTCTCTCGGAGGCATGATTTATCGTATATTTAGGAATTTCAACAGTAATATCATTGTCATTTAATAGGGCTTGGCAACTTAAGCGAGAATTTGGCTGTAAGCTCCATGCTTTATCAAGATAATCGTCTTCATCTTCAGTAGCACCATCTAATGACTCTAAACCCTTAACCACATACACATGGCAGGTCGTGCAAGCGCATGATAACTCACATGCATGCTCAAGAGGTATTCCGTTGTCAAGAGCTGCTCTACAGATACTAGTTCCCTTTGGAGCTTCTATTATAGCGCCATCTGGGCATACATCTTTGTTAGGTAAAAAAGTTATCTTTGGCATTTCGTTTTACAGTATATCATCAATACCCTTGCCTGCAATCAGAGACTTAATGCTTCTGTTCATTCTTCTCTCTACATAAAATTCTGATGATTTTTCTATGTTTTCAATTTTTTGAATAATTAAAGTAGAGTCATCTGATGTTAAAGTATTTCTTAAATCATCAAGATTTCTAGTTATTTCTGACAATTCATATTTTGATAATAATTCATCCCCATCATTAGCCAACGCTTGTTCTAATGCATATACAACTCTTTTCCCTTCTACTATCGACTCATTTAACTTTCTAGATCTCATATCACCTTCTGCATTAGTGTTTGAGTCCTCAATCATTTCAGTGATGTCCTTATCGGATAATCCATACGAAGGCTTAACTTCTATGGAAGAAGAGGTTCCAGATATTTTTTCTGTTGCTGTAACAGAAAGGATTCCATCTGCATCAATTTGAAATTGAACATCAATTCTAGGGGCTCCTGATATCATTGGGGGGATATTTTTTAAAGTTAATTTACTCAGTGAATTACAATCATCAACAAGCTCTCTTTCTCCTTGTATGATATGAATTAAAAGTTGAGATTGTCCATCTTTAAAAGTTGTAAAGGTTTTCGTGGCTTGTATAGGAATCGGCGTATTTCTAGTAATAATTTTTTCTGATAAACCTCCATAAGTCTCAATCCCAAGAGAAAGCGGCAAGACATCTAGTAAAAGAATATTTTCTTTACTATTACCAGATAAAATAGCTGCTTGTATTGCAGCTCCATGGGCAACAACTTTGTCAGGATCAATATCATTTAATACATTGCATTGATATTTTTTTTCCAACATCTCTTTAACTAAAGGTATCCGTGTAGTACCACCAACTAATACAATATTTTTAATATCGGATATTAATATATTTGATGCATTTAGTGCATTATCAACTACCTCGATAGTTTTTCTTATTAATGGCTCTATCAATAATAGAAATTGTTGTCTAGTCAAGGTGATCGAGTTTCCATCAAGGATATACTTTGCTGAATTCTCAGTAGACAATGATTCTTTGAGCGAGCAAGAAATTCTTTTTAATCTAGAGTTAGAAATATCATTTAAAAAAGAATATTTTTCTCTAAGCCATGAGTTTAATTTAAAATCTATATCGTCACCGCCAAGACAAGTATCTCCATCTGTTGATAAAACTTTAAATATCCCTTTTTCTAAAGTTAATACAGATACATCGAAAGTTCCTCCACCAAAGTCATATATTATAAACGACTCATTATCATTTGATTCTAAACCATATGCCAAAGCTGCAGCTGTTGGCTCATTCAAGAGTCTCAAGACATTAATGCCTGCTAGTTTAGCAGCGTTCTTAGTGGCTTGTCTCTGTACATCATTAAAATAAGCAGGGACTGTTATAACTGCCCCTTCCAATACCCTATTCTCTGCCAACTCTGCAGTAACTTTTAAATGTGAAAGTATTTTGGAGGATATATCCACGGCAGTATATTCTTTGTTATTAAATATCATACATGGCATATTTGAGGTATCAGACATAGATAAAGGGGTACTAAAATTTAGTATTTCTGGATCAATTTGTTCGATAGACTGGCCTATAATTCTTTTGATAGACGAAACTATATTCACATCATTGTTATCAAAATAATCAGATGTTTGATTGCCTACAATAATATTGTCATCTTTTGTTATGCCTACAACTGAAGGTATCATCGGTGACCCATTATCATTATATAATTTTAAAGAACTATCATATGTTCCAATTAATGAATTTGTGGTGCCCAAGTCAATACCAACAACAAACTTCTTTAGTTCATCATTTGACTTTAATGGATCAGATATCTGTAATAGACTCATATTTTTTTTATCTCAAGGAGTTCGTTAACATTATTCATATAAAATCTTAGTTTTGAAAAATTAATCCACATTTCCTCAAAATCACTATTATTAAGTGATTTTTTAATCTTTGCAATTATTTGTTTTAATAATTTATTAACATCTAGCAAGCTCTTTTCGATCAAAGCATTGTCTGGACTATTTTTCATTTCCTCTATCAGCTCACTATATTCAATTTGTTCTTGCAAAAAATTAATATCATTTATAGTTTTAGACTCATCTTTATTAAAATTATTAATTTTTAATATATATTCAACACGCGACACAATATCACCAAGAGTTTTATGGCCATCATTTATATGAGATGATATTTGAAGAGCTAAGCGTTTCTCAAAATCAGTCGAATTTATATACTTATCAGGATGAAATTGACTCTGCAATAGTTTCGCTGTTTGATCTAATTCAAATTTATTTAAATCTACAGCAACATCAACATCAAATAGTTCAAAAAAGTTCTTTTTCAATATATCCATTAAACATTAAAGCTTTCGCCACATCCGCATTTATCTTTTACATTTGGATTATTAAATTTAAAACCTTCGTTGAGACCTTCTTTACCAAAATCAAGCTCTGTACCTTTCAAATAAACATAACTTTTAGGATTTATAATTAGTTTAATCCCATTATCTTCAAAAACTTTATCGTCATTTTCTACTTTATCAGCAAACTCAATTACATATGCTAGGCCTGAGCAACCTGTTGTTTTGACACCTAGCCTTAAACCTATTCCTGTGCCACGTGACATTAAATGTTCATTAACATGTTTTGCAGCAGATTGCGTAATCGTGATACTCATATTTTTAGTGTGCTGCCCATTTTACTGATTTTAAGTCAATGCCATCTTTATACATATCCCAAAGTGGTGATAACGCGCGTAATTTTGTTACAGCATCTTTTAATAAACGAATAGAGGTTTTTATTTCCTCTTCTGTAGTGTACTTACCTATAGTCATTCTAATAGAGCTATGTGCCAATTCATCATCACGACCTAAAGCTCTTAATACATAACTAGGTTCTAAACTGGCAGACGTACATGCTGAGCCTGAAGAAACTGCCATCCCTTTAATTGCCATTATCAAACTCTCTCCCTCTACATAATTAAAACTGACATTTAAATTTCCAGGAATACGTTGATCTAAATCACCATTTAAATAAATTTCTTCCATATCTTTGAGGCCATTCCATAAAATATCTCTCAACTTTTTAATTCTCTCATTATCAACATCCATTTCTTCTTTAGCAAACCTGAAAGCTTCTCCCATTCCCACAATCTGATGAGTTGGGAGTGTTCCCGACCTAAATCCTCTCTCATGTCCGCCACCATGCATTTGAGCCTGTATTCTCACTCTAGGCTTTCTACGAATATAAAGAGCTCCGATGCCTTTTGGTCCATAAGCCTTGTGTGCTGAGAGTGAACAAAGATCAATGTTAAATTTATGTACATCAATTTCAACTTTGCCAGGGCTCTGTGCTGCATCAACATGGAATAATATATCATTTTCTTTGCACATTTTTCCTATAGCTTCCATATCTTGTATTACACCAATTTCATTATTCACATGCATAATAGATATCAAGGTTGTTGTAGGCTTAATTGCGCCTCTCAACACTTCTAAGTCTACCAATCCATTATCTTTTGGGTCTAAATATGTAACTTCAAAACCTTCTGATTCTAGAAATCTCATTGTATCTAAAACCGCCTTATGTTCAGTGGTTAATGTAATGAGGTGGTTTCCTTTGCTCTTGTTAAAATAAGCAGCGCCTTTAATAGCCAAGTTATCAGATTCTGTGGCACCACTTGTCCAGACTATTTCTCGTTTATCAGCATTAAGTAGATTAGCAACATTGATTCTAGCCTCGTCAATTAATTTTTCACTATCCCATCCATAAGGGTGCGATCTTGATGCAGGATTACCAAACGTTCCTTTAACAGTTAAACATTCCAGCATACTCTTAGCTACTCTTTCATCGACTGGTGTCGTTGCTGAATAATCAAGATATATTGGCATACTCATATTACTTTCCTTGTCTTTGATTATGACTGACATTTTCACTCTCCCTTAAAAATATTATGTTTTTAACATCTTCTCTTAATGCTATATCACCTAAGTTAATTCCTTGCATGTATTTATTAATTATACTATTTAAATCTGTCCATATAAAATGTGTTAAGCAGGGCTTTTCATTAATACAATTCATAGCTCCTCCACACTGAGTTTGATCTATATTTTCATCTACAGCAGTTATTATATCCAGAAGGTTAATCTCTGAGGGTATTTTATTTAAAATATATCCTCCTCCAGGACCTCTCACGCTTTTAACTAAACCCGACAATCTAAGTTTAGAAAACAACTGTTCCAAATAAGATAAAGAGATATTTTGTCTTTTAGAGACATCTTTGAGTCTTACGGGTTCTATAGTTCCGTTAAGCCTCAGATCAACCATTGCGATTATGGCATATCTTCCTTTTGTTGTTAATTTCATGGGTTAATTATGCAATAACCCAGTGTTCTTATCAACTACTTATTAAGCTTTTTATTGATTGAATTAAGCATTCCAAGCAACATATTAACCTCATCAGATTCAAGGTTAGCCTTATTGAACAATATATATATTTTTTTTGTCAGAGATTTAGAATTTTTAATACTCATGAATTTTGTTTGACCCATAAGAGTAATCAGAGACTCAATGAAATAATTTTTTTCTTTAGCTGTTGCGCGAATAACAGGCTTCTTTTTATTAGATATATGTGTATCTGAGTGTTTATAGAACTCATAAGTAATAAGTTGGACGGCTGCTGATAAATTAAGAGAACTATAATCTTCGTGGGTTGGTATTGAAACTATAAAATCACATTTGAGTAAATCACTATTTGATAAACCAGATGACTCATTCCCAAAAATGATATTATATTTAAGATTATTATCTGACAGCACATAATCAACACATTCATTAACGCTTAATGTTGGAATAGAAGCCTTTCTTGTTCTTACCGAAAGACCAATATTTATGTTAGCACTTGCAACAGCATCATCAAGATTGGAAAACACTTTAGCTTTTTTAAGAACATCAATGCAGCCGACTGCTAATGCATCAGATTTTACTGATGGAAATTCCTTAGGGTTAACTAAAAGTAATTTTTTAAAACCCATGGTCTTCATCGCCCTAGCGGTAGAACCGATATTTCCCGGATGTGACGTATTAACCAAAACTATATGAACATTTGAAAACATATTGTAGTATTATGGATATTTTACTGAATTAAAACAATATGCAACCAAGATTAAATATAGCATTAAAAGCATGTAGATCAGCTTCAGAGATCATCACAAAGATATATAAGTCCAAAGATCAAGACGAACTAAGGTCTTATGACAAGATTGGTGACTTACTATACAAGCATATAGCAGATGTTATTGCCGAATCTTACCCCTATGGTGATGATGATATATTAGGACCATCATATGTAGACAGAGAAATAATAGAGAGTGTTACTAGCAATGAAAATATCACATCCAGCATTGATAGTGATGATGATAAATGCATATGGGTAATCAACCCTCTTGATAGCTATGAGAACTTTGCTAATAAATTTCCTTTGTTTAACATCACTATTACAATATTTCAAAAAGGTATAGCGCAAGCAGCTATAATATTTAATCCTGTCCAAGATGAACTAGTAACAGCAATAAAGGGTGAAGGTGCATTATATGAGAATACTAAAATACGGAATAGAAGCCTGTCTAAAACTAAAATACTTTATGTAATTAATAATTCAAAAATAAAACTAAATATTGAGAATATGTTAGACGGCAGTGAGAGATTTATAGGCTCTAAATCAACAGAGTTAATATATATGGCATCAGGCAAAATTGACTTAATAGTCTATCCCCAGATAAATATTTGGGAATCAGCAGCTGGTGTATTAATTTGTAAAGAAGCAGGGGTATTTGTTACAGATTTTGCAGGTGAAGATGATATTTATAATTCTAAATCATTAATTGCTTCAAAAGAATGGCTTCATAAAAAAATATTGCCTGAACTTAATTAAAGATCCTTTCTATGCTCGGCATTTGCACCTAAAAAATATAGGCTTGTACTTGCTACGAATATAGATGAATAAGTACCTACTAAAATCCCAATCATCATTGCTAAAGCAAAATACTCTACTGCTGACCCACCTAATACGTATAAAGATATCAAAACAAACATTGTGGTTAAAGAAGTAATAAGGGTTCTAGTTAATGTCTGATTTATTGAAATATTTAATATATATTCATAAGAATCAGTTTTAACTATATTAATATTTTCTCTAATACGATCATATACAACGATAGTATCGTTCAATGAATATCCAATTACTGCTAATATTGCCGAAAGGACGCTTAAGTCAAATTCAATCTGGAAGAGGGAAAAGAATCCTAAAGTTATAATTACATCATGAATTAAAGCTATAATAGCCCCAACACCAAAAAGTAATTCAAATCTAAAACCAATATAGACGAGTATGCTTAATAGAGCCACCAACATTGCCCACTCTCCTTTCTCTCTGAGCTCGTCTCCAATCTGAGCCCCAACAAATTCTAATTTGAGTATCTCAAAAGGGTGCGTCTCAGATAAAGCATCTACAAGAAATATATTAACAGAGTCTTTATTAAAATTACTTTCTTCCTTAAGTTTAATAATTATTTCATTATTAGAACCAAATGACTGCATAACAGAGTCAGTAATTCCATTCTCTTCAAACGCAGACCTTATCTCGGAAATATTAACTTCTTTTTCAAATTTTAATTGAACAATATAGCCGCTAGAGAAATCAATTCCCCAGTTCAAACCTTTGGTCATGAAACTAGCTAAGCTGACTATTATTAAAAAAGCTGATATAACAATCGCAATTTTTTTTTGTCCCAAGAAATTATAGTTAAGAGATGAACTAATAAGCTTAAACATTATATAGAAAGACCTTTATTATTTTTTCGTTCATATATTAAGCTAACTAGAGCTCTTGTGCCAACAATTGATGTAAACATAGAGGATAATATCCCAATTACCAATGTAATCGCAAAACCTTTAACTGCGCCAGTCCCTATTGTTAATAATGCAATAGCTGCAATCAAAGTTGTGATATTAGCGTCTGATATTGTTGAAAAGGCTTTCTGATAACCCGCGTATATACTTGCGTTTGGTGAGTTTCCATTCATAATTTCTTCTCTTATTCTCTCAAAAATTAAAACATTTGCGTCAACAGCCATTCCTACCGTTAAAACTATGCCAGCTATTCCAGATAAAGTTAATGTAGCTTGAAATATTGAAAGTACAGCTGTGATAATCACTATATTTGCAATAAGTGCAATATTCGCTATAAATCCAAATAACCTATAATAAATTAGCATGAATAATCCAACTAAAAATAAACCGAAATATATTGAGTTTTTACCAGCCAAGATATTTGACTCTCCTAAGCTTGGTCCTACGGTTCTCTCTTCAATAATTTCCATTGGCGCACTCAGAGCACCAGACCTCAAAAGAATTGCAAGATCAGTTGCCTCATTTATATCTAACCCAGTAATTTGAAAACTTTTACTAAACGCTTCTCTTATGACGGCAACGTTTATTACTTCTTTCTTATTTTTTTCAACAAATATGACAGCCATCCTGCTGCCAGTATTTTTAGATGTAGTTTCAAGCATTCGTGAGGCACCATAGTCACTGAGATTTACAAAAACTGCTGGAGTATTTGTTGATGAATCAAATCCGCTATTAGCACCTTTAATATCAGCTCCACCCACAATAACTTTACGTGAAAGTAAAATTGGCGATTCATCGCGTTGTTTATATAAGACTGAAGAGTTTATAACAGGTGTTCCAGAAACTTTAGAAGCATACCAATCTTCCGGCGTTCCTTTAGTGAGTCTGAATTCCAACGTAGCAGTTGATCCAAGTATGCCTTTAGCTCTCGTAGAATCCTGAAGGCCAGGCAATTGAACAATAATCCTATCTTTTCCTTGTTTCTGAAGTATTGGCTGAGCTACACCCAACTCATCTACTCTGCTACGAAGGATTGTAAGATTTTTCGCTAAAGAACTAGCAATATCTCTACTAATTAAATCCTCGGATGGAATAATTTCAAAACTTATATCTTTATCGCTAATCATTTTAGATATCACTACATCTGGCACTGCCTCATTTATTGTTTTAACAATTTCATCTACAGGCTTGTCTATATCAAAATTAACAACTACTTTTTCTTCTGTCTTATAGAAAGAATTATATCTAAGTTTTTTTTCAATTAATATATCTTTTACATCATCCTCAATTTCTCTAAGTAAATTTGTTTTTATATTATCTTTATCAACCTGAAGTAAAAAATGTACACCACCCTTAAGGTCTAAACCCAGGAACATGGGATAAGCATTAATAGATTTTAACCAATCAGGTAAGTTAATATAGTTTGTTAAAGTATAGTTGGTTTCTATATTTGAAAAGCTTATTTTATTGTAAGCATCGAGCTGTTTTTTTGAGCTACTAAATTTAAATATAAATTTATTATTTTCTTGAATTACGTTTTCTACTTTAATATTTGGGTCAATAATATTGATTACTTGATATATATCAATCTTATTATTTTTATTTACCTCTAATGCAGGATATGAACTATAAAGATTTGGAAGTGAATATATTATAGATATTATTAATACCAGAACAACCAGGATATATTTCCAACGTGGATATGATGACATATTACTTTATAGACTCCAGAGAATTTCTAGGTAATATTTTACTAACAGAAGACTTTTGAAGTTTAATCACAACATCACTCGAAATTTTTAATTGTATATAAGATTCTCCAATCTTTAACACTATGCCCAATATTCCACCAATTGTAGAAACTTCATCTCCTACCTTTAATTCCTCTAGCATTAACTTATGTTCTTTTAATTTTTTTGACTGTGGTCTTATCAAAATAAAATACATCAAGACTAGAATAAAAATAGGTAAAAGAAATCCTAGTGCTGATGGCTCTTGTGTATCTGATGCTGCATACGCTATATTTATAAAATCCATATTAACCTCATTTGCATAAATAGTTTTGTTCAATATTCTCTATAAGAGAATCCAGTGTATTTTCTTCTATAGACAATCTAATTTTTTTCATAAATTCCTGATAAAAGTATACATTATGAATCGACATAAGTCTTCCAGCCAATATATCATTGCACCTATCTAAATGTCTAATATATGCTCTAGAATAATTTGAGCAAGTAAAACATGCACAGTCTTTGTCGATAGGATTGAAGTCAGATTCATGTTTTTTATTTCTAATATTTAAATTCCCAAAATTAGTAAATAATTGTCCATTTCTTGCATTTCTAGTAGGAATCACACAGTCAAACATATCTATGCCTTCTTTCACAGCATAAATTATATCAATAGGTTTTCCTACGCCCATTAAATATCTTGGCTTATCCTCAGGTAATTTACATCCCATATGCTCAACAACATTATTTCTCATATCAGAAGGTTCACCAACAGATAATCCTCCTAAAGCATAACCATCAAAATTATGTTTAGTCAGCTCTTTTAATGAAATTTCTCTTAAATCATTATGCATACCACCTTGAACTATTCCAAAAAGAGGCATTCCACTAGTATTCGCATTTTTAGAGAGCTCAGCCCAATGAAGAGATAATTCCATAGATTTCCTAACTTCATCTTTTGATGCAGGATAAGGAGTACATTCATCGAAAATCATCATGATATCACTTCCTAAATTAATCTGCGTCTCAATAGATTTTTCAGGAGACATAAACATTTTGTCCCCATTTAATGGTGATTTAAATTCTACTCCATTTCTTGAAACTTTGGCTTGATCAGACAAGCTAAAAACCTGGTATCCGCCTGAATCAGTTAATATTGGCTTAGACCAATTCATGAATTTATGGAGACCGCCGGCTTTTTTAATAATTTTATGCTCAGGTCTCAGCATAAGATGGTATGCATTACATAAAATTATTTGTGCTTCACATTTCAAGAGATCACTATTGGTTAAAGATTTTACAGATCCATAAGTTCCCACAGTCATGAATGCTGGAGTTTCGACAGTGCCATGTTTAAGTTCAAGTATTCCAGACCTTGCTTTCCCAGCTTTATTTTTTAGAGTAAATTTAATCATATATTTTCTAAAAACATGCTATCACCGTAACTATAAAATCTATACTTATTTTTAACAGCATAATTATATGCATCCATAATATTCTTTTTACCTCCGAAAGCACAAACAAGTAAAAGTAACGAAGATTTAGGAAGATGAAAATTGGTAATCAAGCAATTGATTGCCTTGAATTCATAGCCAGGATAAATAAATATATCTGCAGGACCTTCATAAGATTCTTTAATATTGTTTGTATAACAAAACTCAAGTGATCTTGCCACGGTAGTGCCCACTGATATTATTCTCGATCTATTTTTCCTAGCAATGTCTATAGCAGAAAATACCTCTTGATCTATTTTTATATACTCTTCCCCAAGATCATGATGTAAGAAATCTTCTACAATTATGGGTTTAAAGGTATTATAGCTAATATGTAAAGTTAGGTATTTGATTATTATGCCAGCATCTAAAATTTTATTAATCATATCTTGTGTAAAATGCAATCCTGCTGTTGGCGCAGCCACAGAACCATCGTGTTCAGCATATACTGTCTGATACTTTTCTTTATCGCTATCAACGGGAAATCTTTTTATATATTTTGGTAGTGGTACCTCGCCATATTTCTCAAAAATATTAAAAACATTATCTTTTGATAGTTTTAAAAGTGTAAGGTAATTTCTATTAATATCGAGTACTTTAAAAATTTTTTCATCATCTAAAATTAGATATGAATTAATCATAGGTTTTCTAGATGAAAAAAATATAACTTCAATAGAATCTTGGTTTATCTTTCTATTAAATAAAATTTCAATTCTACCCCCACTATCTTTATTTAAATTTATTCTTGCGGGTATGACCCGTGTATTATTCATAATCAACAGATCCCCTGCCTTTAAAATATCCAATAATTTTGAAAATTTTTGATCTGAATAACTAGATTCCTTTAAACTATAATATAATAACTTAGAGTCTGACCTGTGGTCTAAAGGGCTAGCAGCTATTGAATCAATAGGAAGCTGATAGTCATATGAAGATATTAGAGTTGTCATAATACTGCAAAATAATACTTCTAATGCGCCTTATGTCAATAAAATTATATATTAGTATATTCTAATATTGATTTATAACCGCATATTTGCTTTAATTAGCTATGAGTTTAATAAATAACTTCCCGCATGATGGAATAGTAACAATTAACAGAGTAATACTTAAAGATGAGTATACTCTAGATGATCTTCAGGAGAGAGTCGCTGTAATGTGTGAAAATGTCAAAACATATCATTCAGATACAGGCTTTATCGGAGGCATGGTTGTTCTAAATAGTGGGCAAATATCCAATGAAGGCTCAAGTATTGGAAAAGCATTGGCTTCTGATCTCAAGGATCGTGAGGCGCTAATCATAACATTCTGGAAATCTTATGATGATCATGAGAATTCTCATAAAAGTAAGACTTTTCAACCTTTATTCCAGAAAGTAATTGATGTCTGCGACAATGGTAATGAAGAAATTGTGTATAGCATGCTCTGGCAAGGCGCGGCTTATACTCCAGAAATGGCTAAATTAGCAAAATCAGCTAAAAAAGAAAATAAATAATTAAACTATTGGCGGGTTCTTTTTATTCGTCCTTTTATGTCTTCCACCAATTAACTTATGTTTTTTAAGTTTTTCCTCAATATTTTCTAGCGTAGTGTCTTTAAGCGCAATTTCTTTCGCCAGCTTTATTTGTTTATAAGAATATATCCCAACAAAAACCAATACAATAATAAAAATGGAGTAAATCAGTGTAGTGTCCATATAAAGATACTATCATGATTTTATATAGATATTTATCGATAGGTAAAATATTTTAAACTGCAAAAGATGACCTTCTACTCGAGGTGGGATTCGAACCCACATGTCTTGCGACAGAGGATTTTGAATCCTCCGTGTATACCATTCCACCACTCGAGCAGAATAATTATTATATATTATGAAAGAGCACTTGTGATAATATTTCTTAATCAACTTTTTCTTATGATACCTTTACCCACTCTTTCTCAATAAGTTTTTCTAATTTTATAATATTAGGAAGGATTTTATGATATCCTGGATGTCAATAAATATAGGGCTATAGAGTCATTAAAGAATTTAATATATAACTAATTATTACAAGGAATAGAGAGTATGAGCAAATATAAACTATATGGTGTTGGAAATGCATTACTAGATTATGAATATAAAATTAATGACCAAATTCTCGAAGATCTTAAGCTTGAGAAAGGATGTATGCTGTTAAATGAATATGAGCAACACTTTGAACTTCATGAAAAATTAAAAGCAACGAGGCCTCCAGAAAAGATTGTACCAGGCGGATCAGTAGCAAATTCTGTATATGCAATGGCTCAATTTTCTGACAATGTTTGTTTCTCAGGAAAAGTTTCAGATGATGAATCTGGCAAAAATTTTATTAATTGTTTGAATGAGTCAGGTGTTGACGCGCATGTTACCAAAATTAATGATCAAAGAAGTGGTGAGTGCTTAGTTCTAATCACACCTGACAATGAAAGAACAATGAATACTTTTTTAGGCTCATCAAGTTTATTAAGTGAAAATGATATAAGTAAAGAATCAATTAAAGATTCTGATTATTTATTGATAGAAGGCTATTTAGTAACATCAGATACAACTCTAAATGTAGGAATAGCTGCGATAAATATTGCTCATGAAAATAATACAAAAACAGTAATAACTTTATCAGATCCAAATATTGTTTCGTATTTCAGAGATAATATGATGAAATTATTTGATAAGAAGTCATACATAATTTTTTGTAATGAGCAAGAAGCTCTTAATTTTTCACAAGCTAATAACTTAAAGGATGCAGAAAAATTTCTTAAAGAACTAACGGATATGTATATCATTACACTTGGGTCTAAAGGAGCAATATGTTTTGATGGGATTAATGATCATAAAATTACTGGTCATCAAGTTGAGTCTAAAGATTTTACTGGTGCAGGAGATATGTTCCTTGGTGCTTTCATGCATAAATACACAGATACTAATATTCTTGAATCTATGAAATTTGCAAATTATTGTGCATCAAAGATTATACAGATATATGGGGCTAAGTTTAATGATTCAAACGATTACCAAGAATTACAAACAAAGTTTAAATCATTAACTTGATTTGTTCCACAATGCTCATCGGATCCTTGGCTTCCGTAATAGGACGACCTATAACAAGATAAGAACTGCCAAGTTCCAAAGCTGTGCTTGGTGTATATATTTTTGAATGATCATTTGAGGCGTCACTCAATCTTATTCCCGGTGTTATGAATTCTAAGTTATTTTTGGATGTATTTATAGAGCTTATGTCTCCAGGAGAACATACGACTCCGTCTATTTTTGCATCGCTAGCTATTATGGATAAGCTCTTCACTATGTCTTCACGAGTATTCATACCAAGGTGAGCCATGCCCTCTTGATTATGACTAGTTAACAGGGTAACCCCAATTATTTTAGATTTTTTATTAACCATATCCCTGGCTTCTTTGGCTGCAAGCACCATGTCTTTCCCACCCAAGAGATGAATATTCAACATCCATACGCCTAGCTTATAAGCTTCTGAGCAGGCTTTATAAACTGTAATCGGTATATCATGGAATTTTAAATCTAAAAATATTTCAAAATTCATCTTTTGAAGTTCATCGACTATAGTCGGACCATATTTGGTAAAAAGTTGTTTACCAATTTTTAATCTACAATATGACGGGTCTAATTTTTTTGATAACTCTAGAGCTTGCTTTTTATTATCATAATCTAAAGCAACAATTATTTTATTATCACAACTACTACTCACTGTTTCCTCCATCTTCTATGATATCAACTGCTGATTTCGGAGCTATAGTCTCCCAGGTATTACAGCTAGGGCACATCCAGTTTAACTCATTAGACTTATATCCACAATTATTACAAATAAAGTAATAACGTGAAGAAAAAATATTTTTATAAGAGTTAACCAGTTCATGTACCACACTATCAATGTTAGTCTGATCCTCCGTCGAAGCTAAAGTATGCGTTATAACAAAATTATTAACTAAATCTCCTCTATCAAAAGAATTAATATAACGCATGGCAGTTTCCTTATCTTTTTCATAAAGAATGAAAATATATATATCCGGTATAAATGATATATCTTTAGTTTGAGAGATAGCAATTAATGTTTTTAAAATTATTGCACTATTACGTAGTTCTTTTGCTAAAGAAATTATTTTACTAACAATATATTTGCCAAAATTTTTATTTTGAAGAATTATAGAATAATAATACTGCACTGATATTCTAATATCATTTCTTGAATAATATTTAGCTAATTGATAATTTGCTCGTATGCATACAGGATTAGTTTTTAATGCTTTCTTTGATATAGCAATTGCCTTTTCAATTTGGTTTTGCTTATTATATATATCAGATATTTCACAATAATATTGCGCAAGGAGTGGTAATGTCTTCTGATTATTGATGAGAATACCATTCATTGACTTTACTAACTCTATTGCCCTTTCCCAATCCTTTGTAATTTCATATATTTTGAGTAAATGTTCTAAACATGATTGCTTATAACTTTTAATTTCAGATAGATTTTTAAATATCTTCTCAGAACGATCATAAAGCCCAGAGGAATGAAAATCTTTAGCTAATTCATATAGAGCTTGATTTTTAAGTTCTATTTCTAGGGTAGGTCTTGAAAGAAGATTTTGATGAATTAAGATTGCCTTATCAAACTCTCCTCTTTTTCTATATAATCCGCCCAAAGCTAAATGAGTCTCAATAGTAGAGCTATCTACATCCATTAATGCTGCAAATATTTTAAAAGCTTTATCTTCTTCATTATTTAATAAAAAATTTAAGCCTCTATAGTATTCAGCGTTGAAAATATTTTTTGTAGTTTTGGCTTTAGGTTTATAATAAAAATATGCTGATGATAATATAATCACCGTTATAATAATTAAGGCATAAATCATTCGTGATCATCTCTGAGAGGATTTTTTCTAAGACTATCAATCTCGTCTTCTTTTGTTTTTAATATTTTTCTTAAATTCATACCTTCATGCTTATGACTGATATATGCTGACAGGAAAAATAGTAAAGCTAAAAAAGACCCTACTAAAAAACTTATAAATAAAAAAAGTGGTAAAGGGGCAGAATATTTTTGGAAATACAGGTCTATTTCCATAGATAGAGGATTAAGCATGGATATTATTATAGACAGCGCTAATAATGATAATGTGACTAAAAATATTAAAACTCTAAACATGGTTATATATTATATTATTCTATTAGGCTGACTAATTGAAGATAAATTAAGTTTTAATTCTTATTATTTACTCTGGACTTGAGTTCTTTGCTGGGTTTAAAATGGACACTATTTCTTTTTTCTAAAGCTACTAATTCTCCGGTTTTAGGATTCCTGGCAGTTCTAGAATTATGGTTATGCAAAGAGAATGTACCAAAACCTCTAACCTCAATCCTCTCGCCAGAATACAAGGATTTCGATATATGCTCTAATATTTTTTTAACAGAATAGTCAATATCAGACGTAGTAAACGATTTGAATTTATTTGAGAGCTGAGATATTAATTCTGATCTATTTAAAATCATAACTACTCAGACCCTGCTTCCTCATTATCTGAAACTTCCAGCTTATCTTCAGACAACTGTTTGATACCAAGCGAAACTCTTTCTCTATCAGAATCTATTGATAGTATTATTGAGGTTACATCGTCACCTTTCTTGTATGACCTTATAGCCTCTTCTTGCTTTTCTTCAGATGTAATATCTGTTATATGAATAAGTCCATCTATTCCACCATCCAGACCTACAAAGATACCAAAATCAGTTATTGACTTAATTTGACTAGTAACAATATCACCCTTGCTATTGTTGTTGCCAAACTCGGTCCACGGGTTCTCAAGACACTGTTTATGGCTTAACGAGACTCTTCTCTTTTCATTATCAATCTCCATAACTTTAACGTCAATTTCATCGCCTAAGTTAACCACTTTATTTGGATTTATATTTTTATTTGTCCAATTAAGCTCAGATGTTCTAACTAACCCTTCCACATTATCACCAAGGTCAACAAATACTCCATAATCAGCTATATTTGCAACTTTACCTTTATAAACAGCATTTAATTCTAGTTTTTCTGGAATTTTATCCCATGGGTCATCATCTAATTGTTTCATACCAAGACTAACTCTATTCTTCTCTTGATCATATTTTAAGACAACTACGTCCATCTCATCACCAACACGTAATATTTCGCTAGGGTGATTAATTCTTTTCCATGATATATCTGTTATATGTAACAAACCATCTATTCCACCTAGATCAATAAAGGCACCATAATCTGTAAGATTTTTAATAAACCCTTTTACAACTTTTCCTTCAGTATATTTCTCTGCAATTTCTTCTGGGCTTGAATTTTGATCCATAAGAACTGCTTTTCTAGATAAAACAATATTATTTCTTACTTTATCCATTTTGATAATTTTAAACTCTAATACTTTACCTTCGATATAATCTGTTTCTTTGGTAGGTCTAATATCTACTAATGATCCTGGCAAAAATGCTTTTATATTCATTAAATCAACGGTAAAGCCGCCTTTAACTTTTCCAGAGACTCTTCCTTCTATATTTTCTTGGCTGTTTTGAACTTTTTCTAACTCATCCCAAACTTTAGTTCTTTTCGCTTTTTCACGAGACATGATGGTTTCACCGTATCCGTCTTCGATCATATCAAGCGTGACTTCAACTTCATCACCTAATGAGATTTCTAGTTCACCCTTTAGATTAAGGAATTGGTTTTTAGGAATAATGCCTTCAGATTTTAAGCCTGCATTTATAACAACATAGTCATTTCTTATTTCTATGACTGTTGCGGTAACTATGCTACCAGGAGTCATGTCAACATTGCTCATGCTATCATGAAATAATACTTCAAATTCTGATTGGGGTTCCATTAATTTTTTTTCCTCATTTAATTCAAACTCTTGATATTTTATACAATCCAAGGATTTTATCAAGGATAGTATCAATATTTAATTCACTAGAGTTGATAATAATAGCATCTTTAGCAGCTTTTAATGGCGAAACTTCCCTATTAATATCCTTTTCATCTCTTTCTTCTAAAGATTTGCGTATATTTATTAGATTTGGACTAGATCCAGATTTAATTAGCTGTTCATATCTCCTCTTTGCTCTAACATCTATGCTAGCTGTGAAATATATTTTTAGCGCAGCTTCTGGGAAAACTTTTGTTCCCATGTCTCTACCATTCGCTATCAGCCCTGGAGCCTGAACGCATGCATGTTGAATTGATAACAAGACATTTCTGATATCTTCATTTTTAGAAATATTAGACGCTTCCAACCCTATCTCTTCACTATATAAATTATTAGTGATGTCATTAGAATTATAAATAATACTAAATCCCAAATCTTTTTTAGGTGCCATCTTAAGATTACGAATTATTCTTGCAATAACATCAACTGTATAAGTATCAATTTTTTCTATAATTTTGATGTAAGCAAATGCACGGTATAAAACTCCGCTATCCAGTATATAAAATCCTAAATGATTAGATAATAATTTAGATATAGTGGTTTTTCCTGAACTAGCTAAACCATCTATTGTAATAATGGGTACGTTATTCATACTGTGTAAATATCTATCTTTTGATTTCTCAAGATATTCTCAAAATTAGGGAAAGAAGTATTAATATTGCTAGTATTTAAGACTGTTATGGGTTTATTAGAAACTAATCCTGCTATCAAGAAAGACATTGCTATTCTATGATCCCCATAGCTATCAACGATACCACCACTAAAGTTTCCACCAGCAATCTTTATAGAATTTTCAGTTGAAACTATATCTATACCTAGTTTTTTAAGTCCATTCTCCATTGCTTCTATCCGATCACTCTCTTTATATCTCAGTTCATGTATATCTTTTATTAAGGATAGGCCATTACAAGTTGCGCATGCAATAAATAAGATTGGTAATTCATCTATTAGGCGAGAAATTATGTCTCCTGAAATATTAATTGGGTTCAATTGAGAATACTTTACTTTAATATCTGCCACTGGCTCATTACACATAGTACGACAATTAGTAAGTTTAATATTTGCGCCCATTTCTAACAAGATATCTATAATTCCAGTCCTCAATGGATTTACCCCAATATTATTTAATGTAATATCTGAGCCTTTTTTAATTAAAGCTGCAACAATAAAAAAGGCAGCTGAGGATATATCTGATGGAACATCTATATCTTTTGCCACTATATTTTCACAGCCCTGTAACGTTACAGTTTCTTTATCTATTGAGATTGGATATTCCATATATTTTAAAAGTCGTTCTGTATGGTCCCTTGTCTTTACATCTTCACTGATAATGGATTCACCTTTTATATATAGTGCCGCCAAAATTAAAGATGATTTAACCTGCGCGCTAGGAATATGGCTATGGTATTTAATGGGTTTCATGGAGCTAGATGATTTAAAACTAATCGGCAACTTTTCATCTTTTGATTTAATTAACGCCCCAAAAGATTCAAGTGGCTCAATAATACGCTTCATAGGTCTAGTAACCAATGACTCGTCTCCAGAAATTGAGCTATTAAAATTTTGAGTAGAAAGTATACCTGATAATAATCTTGCCATTGTTCCTGAATTGCCTGCATCAATTTGAGATTTTGTTTCCGAAAGTCCATTTAAACCCTTACCAAATATAGTAACTATATCATCATCAATCTCAATATTTATTCCAAGTTCTCTGAATGCCGTAAGAGTTCTCATACAGTCTTCAGACAAAAGGCTATTTGAAATTTTTAGCTGTCCATCGGATAAGGCTCCCAGCATTATTGCCCTATGGGTAATAGATTTATCTCCAGGAATACTTATCAGTCCTTCTAGTTTTTTTGGATTATTAATTATTAGATTTGAATTTTCCTTCATTTCTTATCTAGCTTAGCTTTAATTCCATTTAAGTATAAACGTAAAGACTTGTCATTACTCTTAACCATATTTTTGATTAAACTTAGCTCTTTTATAAGCATATTTATCGAGGTAACAATATTTTTTTCATTCGTTCTACAAATATCACCCCACATTATTCCATCACTATGAGCTAATCTTGCAAAATCTTTAAAACCACCGCCGGTATAATCTTTTATATTTTTTATAGATTTAGTGTTTAAGATAATATTGACTAATGCAAAAGAAACAAGATGCGGCAAATGACTTGTTTCCGATAAAACAAGATCATGTAATTCTGGAGATATCTTTGTTACCTTACATTTCATCGCCTTCCAAAATTTAGATACTTTACTAACTAAAGTTTTTTTAGTTGTTTCTATAGGTGTTATCAATACCACAGCTTTATCAAAAAGATTTTTCTCATACGACATAACCATACTCGTTTCTTTGCCGGTTAATGGATGAGAGCCTATAAAGCATTCCTCATGGTCTGTTATAACTAATTTTAAAATATTGATTATATTCTGTTTAGTACTTCCTATATCAGTAATAATAGCGCCAGATTTTTTATATTTTTTAATAGTTTTAAAAATATTTTTATATGCATTCATGGGTGCGCATATTATTATAAAATCAGATTCTGATAAGTATTTAAAATCTTTATTATCATAAGCATGAATAAGTTTCTTATCTTTGGCATATTTTAGGCTATTAATATTTTTATCATAAGCATATATTTTTTTTGCTAACTTTTTACTTTTAATTGAGGAGGCAAGCGATCCACCCATCATCCCTAAACCAAAAATATAGATAGAGTTATACATTTACTTTAGTCCCTTTAAGGATTTTTTAAGCTTTCTAATGAACATGTTATTCTCTTCTTTTGTGCCGATAGTTACTCTTAAATAACCAGGGAGACCATAATTTTCTAAAGGCCTCAATATCACGCCCTCAGATAATAATATCTCATATATTTCTTGTGTCTTAGATCCTAGGTGTATAGTAATAAAATTTGTATATGTATTAAGATACACAATTCCCAGCTTATTTAATTCTAATTTTAAAAACTGCATTCCCATGTCATTAAGGTCCAGGCTTTTTCTAAGATACTCTTCATCTCCAAGGGACGCTATTGCCATTTTTTGAGCAATATAATTCACATTAAATGGTTGTCTTATTTTATCAAACTCAGAAATTATATCTTTTGAGGCTAATCCATAACCTACGCGAATTCCAGCTAAAGCATATATTTTAGAAAATGATCTTGTAACCACAATATTACTATATTTCGCTAATAAATTTACAGCACTTTTAAATCCATGGTGAGATGAATATTCATAATATGCTTCATCAATCACAACAATTATTTTTTTAGAAATTTTCCTGATAAAACTCTCTATCTCATTAATTGGAACTATAGTCCCCGTTGGGTTTCCGGGGTTTGCAATAAATATCACTTTAGTTTTATTGGTTATTTTAGATTTCATTGACTCTAAATCTATTCCCATAAAATCTTTCCCCTTTTCCTTAATAGGTTTCGATTCAATAATTTTTGCCTTCATTGTATTTGAAATAATTTTATAGACTAAAAAAGAATGCTTACAAAATAAAACTTCTGAATTATTATTGAGATATTTTCGAGCAACTAGTTCTAGAATCTCATTTGATCCATTTCCAATAATAATATTATTAACGGTAATATTTCTTTTAGAAATATTTTTTAAAATAGCGGACTTAAGATCTATAGACTTACTGTCTGGATATCTATTGATAGATTCCACGATTTTATTTGCTGCAGATATTGCTTTTTTACTAGGACCAAGCGGATTCTCGTTAGACGCTAATTTAATAACTTTCTTCAAACCATATAATTTCTGAATATCATTAATATTCCTGCCAGGCTGATATGTTGATGTTGATGTTTTATTAGTCATTATTACTCAAATACTTTTAGGGTACGAGCCTAAGTTTTTATAAAATGAAGTCTTTTTTTGTATCTCCTTGAGTACTTGACCAACAACCTTATCGTCGACATGTCCATCAATATCCAATAAAAACATATATTCCCAATTATTAATTCTAGTTGGGATAGATTCTATCTTAGACATGCTTATTTTATTCTTAGATAGAGGTGATAATAATTCATTTAATGACCCAGCTTTATTGTCTATAGATATTAAGATCGAGGTTTTATCAGAACCGCTAGCAGCTATATTATGATTCCCAATAACAATAAATCTTGTAGTATTATCTATACTGTCATGTATATTATTTTTTAATATACCAACCTTATAGACAGGCCCGCAATTTTTGCTAGCTATTGCAGCAGAGTTCTTAAGTTTAATAATTTTCTGTACTGCAGCAGAATTGCTAGAGGCAAAAATTCTTTGTATATTTGGCATATTCTTATTAAGCCATTGATTGCATTGCAAGAAAGTTTGCTCATGAGCATAAACTTTTTTTATTTCACTCATTTTTTTTGAATTAGATAATAAGCAATGTTTTATATCTAAGTTAACTTCGCCACATAATTGGCTATTGTCCTTAATAAGATGTTCTATAGTTTCTTTTATGCTGCCTTGATTAGAATTTTCAATCGGAACTATCCCAAAATCTATATTTTGTCGGCATACATCATCAAATATTTCTGAGATTGAATTATTAAATTTAATCTTTACTGACGAACCGAAGAATTTATTCAGCGCGAGGTGACTATATGATTCCTGTGGACCCAAACAACTTACTTTCAAGTCAGTTTCTAGTGACAAGCATGAAGATATGATTTCTCTAAATATGGTCTGCAAATGTTTAGTAGTAAGTGGTCCTGAATTAGTTGACGCTATCTTTCTAAGAATTTGAGCTTCTCTTTCGGGTCTAAATATATCTTTTTTCTCAGACGAGGCTTTTGCTTTTTTTATTTTTTTTGCAAGATCCGCTCGATTATTCAATGATTTGACAATTTGCTCGTCAATTTTATCAATAAGAATTCTTATTTTATTTAAATCTTCACTCATCACTAATAATTGTTTCTGTTGATATTGCCACAAGTTTTTCATTATCCTGTAAAACTTGCAACCTAACTCCTTGTGTGTTCCTTCCAATTATAGGCATATCATTTATTGATATCTTAATTGTTTTGCCCTTGTTTGTAATCATAATTATTTGATCATTAGGTCCAACATTGACTGCTCCAACAACCTTTCCATTACGCGCGCTGGTCTTAATACCTATTACTCCAACCCCTCCACGCTTCTGTGTATTGTAATTCTCAACAGAAACCCTGTTACCATAGCCATTCTCTGTAACTGCTATGATCTCGCCACCAGTAGGTTTTAATATCGACACAAGTTTTGAGTTCTTAGATAATTTGATACCTTTTACACCAAGCGTACCTCTAAATCTTGCCCTTACATCTGACTCAGAGAATTTAATAGCTTTTCCGTTATCAGCAACTAACATAATAAATTCATCTTTATTAGTGTAATGAGCGCCTAATAAAAAATCTCCCTCTTTAAGTAAAATTGCTTTTAAGCCCGTGGTACGTATTTTTTTAAATAAATTAATTGGAATCTTATTTATCATTCCATTTTTTGTTGACATAAATAAATATGCATCTTCTTCAAAAGAATTTACTACAACAAAGGTACTTATTGATTCATCATTTGCAAGTGGCAATACATTGTTTATAGGTCTACCTCGAGCCTGTCTACTTGGATCTGGGATATCAAATGCTCTAATTGCATAAACTTTTCCTAGTGATGAAAAACAAAGTATTATGTCATGAGTATGTGCCTGGCATAATAATTTAGCCTCATCTCCATCTTTAAATTTAGTAGCGTTAATTCCTCTTCCTCCCCTCTTTTGACTCTTAAAGTCAGCTGCTGGCAGACGCTTAACATAGTTGGCTTTTGTTAAAACAACTATTATATCTTCCTTTTTAATTAGATCCTCTTTTCTTAACTCTCCCTCGTCATCAGACACAATGGATCTTCTTGGTTCGCCATATTCACTTTTTACATCTTCTAATTCTTTTTTCATCACAGTATCAAGTTCTTCGGTATGAGAAAGTATTTTTATATATCCCTTTATCTCATTAATCGTTAATTCATAATCAGTGAATATTTTTTCCTGCTCCAGGCCGGTAAGTTTTTGCAGTCTTAAATCCAAGATTGCCTGCGCTTGCTTCGGTGATAACTTATATAGTTTTCCATGCAAGCCATATTGAGTATCACTTTTTATAAAAGCATTGGCTTGTTTATCTACAATTCCTAAAAATTCAGTAAGTTGCCCAGGCTTCCATGCTTTTGAAAGTAATGCAGTCTTAGCTTCTGATGAATTTTTAGATTTTTTAATCATCACAATTATCTCATCAACATTCAATAATGCTATTCCAAGGCCTTCAAGGATATGTGCTTTATTCTTTGCTTTTTCAAGATCATATAGCGTTCTTTTAGTAATAACTTCTCGCCTATGCTTAATAAATTCATTTAAAATTTCAGTGAAACCTAGTGTTTTTGGTTCTCCATCAACAAGACAAACCGTGTTGACTGAATACGAAGTTTGAGCATTTGTATGCTTGTACAATGCACCTAGCAAGACTTCATGTTGTTCTCCACGCTTTAACTCAATCACTAATCTCATTCCGTCTCTATCTGATTCATCTCTAAGATGACTAATTTCGTTTATTTTTTTATCTCTCACAAGCTGGGCAATATTTTCAATCATTTTTGCCTTATTGACTTGATATGGTAATTCCACGAATACAATAGACGTTCTGTCATTATCTTTTTTTTCTATAATATGTTTAGCTCTGATTTTAAAAGATCCTCTTCCAGTAAGAAGAGCATTTCTAATACCCCCGCTATCCTTAATCTCACCATATGTAGGAAAGTCAGGTCCTTGAAGATTACTAACCTTTATTAACTCATCAATATTATTCTTATCCGCTAATAATGGATTATCAATAATTGCAATTGTTGCATCTACAACCTCAATAAGATTATGTGGAGGAATATTTGTAGCCATTCCCACAGCTATACCAGTAGATCCATTAACGAGTAAATTAGGTACTCGTGTTGGTAAAACAGTTGGCTCCTTTTCAGAACCATCATAGTTTGGGGAAAAATCAACAGTGTTCTTTTCAATGTCTTGTAATAATTCTTGTGATAATTTTGACATTCTAACTTCTGTATAACGCATAGCAGCTGGAGAATCTCCATCAACAGATCCAAAGTTCCCTTGACCATCAATCAATGGATGTCTCATAGAGAATGGTTGAGCTAATCTAACTATTGTATCGTATACAGCTGTATCACCATGAGGGTGGTATTTACCTATAACATCACCAACAATTCTTGCTGATTTTTTATATGATTTGTTCCAACCATTATTAAGCTCATGCATAGAAAATAAAACTCTTCTATGTACTGGTTTTAAACCATCTCTGACATCGGGTAAGGCTCTTCCTACTATCACACTCATAGCGTAATCTAGGTAAGATTGTCTCATTTCTTGTTCGAATCTTATTTCTTGGTTTTCTGGCATATATTGCTAATATTCTTTTATATGTTATTAAATAACTATTTTATCATAAACCTTTGGTATACACGACATAATTTGTAAGATAGCAAAATTAGCTTTAAAATTGATTTTATGGCTATTTCCAATATTTCGCATCAAAAATGACCTAAATTGAGTATAATAATTAATATGCAAAATGTTGATAAAATTATAAGTGCTAAATGGGTCTTATCTGCAAAAAATGACAACTTACTAAAAGATCATTCTGTAATTATTGAAGGGAATATTATCAAAGATATTCTTCCCTCAAAAGAAATATTAAAAAAATATCAAACAAGTAATCATTCGGTATTAAAAAATCATATAGTGACCCCTGGCTTAATAAATAATAATATTTGCTTACCCCATATATTTTCCAGGAAATACTTAAAAAGCAATATTCCAACTACCCAAAAAAATATAAATAATAAATTATATTTAGAGTTATCAACAGAGATTGCGCTTTGCCAGATGATTAAAAATGGTATAACAACATTTTCAGATACAAGTACTTACCCAGAAATAGTCCTTAAACAAGTTATTAAATCTGGTATAAGAGCGAATATTGGGTTACCCATATCAAGTTATAAAACTAATTGGGCAAATAAAGAGCAAGAGTATTTTAAAAAAAGTATTAGCTTTTATGATGAATATAGAAATGACCCTTCTATCAAATTATATTTAAATCTTAATGCAATTCATATGCTATCAAAACCAGGATTTGAAAAAGTTTCCCAGATAGCTAGCGAACTAGATATTCCAATCAGAATGTATTTACATGAAAACCTAGATAAATTAAATGTATTCAAGAAAAAAAATAAACAAAGGCCAATAAAGTTTTTAGAAGAGTTAGGGTTGCTGAGTAGTTCGTTTACTGCTATGAATCCATTTCATATGACTCAATCAGATATAAATATAATGAAAAAATATAAGATGCATGTTGTGCATACTCCATCGTTAAATATTATGTCTAAAAATATTCAATGTAATACAAAACTTTTTTTAAAGAATAATATCAAGGTTTCTCTAGGAACTGGTGAACATACAATGGGTAGAGGCATAAATTTATTCAATGAAATGAGATTAGCTTCTATTTTATCGCGATTAAATACTAATAAGAGTGATCATTTAACACAAGCAGAGTTATTAGGGTTAATAACAAATAATGGAGCTGAGGCATTAGGACTAGATTTTAATGTAGGAAAGCTTAAACCTAAGTATAGTGCAGATCTTATATCAATTAAAATTAATGACTTAGGCATAAGTGAACTAGATTTATACAAATGCATTGAAAATGAACTTATATCCAATAATATTGATAATGTATGGATATCAGGAAAACAGATATTAAAAGATAAAAAGCTCCTGACAATAAATGAAGATATGTTATATCATAAGTTTACTGAATTGATTAAAAATTAGGCTCACGTATGAATGTTGATAAAAAAGAAATAGATAATTTTGATATATATGCTCATGAATGGTGGAATAAAAGAGGTCCATACAAACTTATACATAACCTAACTCCTTTAAGAGTTGAATATATTCAAAATAATATAAATATAAAAGGATTAAATCTTCTAGATGTAGGGTGTGGTGGTGGCTTGCTTGCAGAAGAACTAACGAAAAGAGGTGCAAAAGTAACTGGGTTAGATGCATCTGAAAAAACTATTGGTATAGCAAAGCAACATGCTAAAGAAAATAATCTTGATATTAACTATGTCTGCTCTACCCTAGAATCATATATTGAGAAAGATAAAAAGAAATATGATGGTATAATTTGCTTTGAGCTCATTGAACATGTTCCTGATCAAGAAAAACTTATTCTAGATATTTCTAAAGTTGCAAAAAAGAAATCAAAATTATTTATGTCTACAATAAATAGAAATATTATTTCTTTTGCATTTGCAAAAGTTATTGCAGAGTATGTTTTAAAGATTGTTCCTCAAGGTACTCATCAATATGAAAAATTTATTAAACCATCTGAGCTTGCAAGATTGGTAGAATTAGCTGAATTTAAAGTTGAAGATGTTTCTGGTGTAAAACTAAATCCTATAGATTATACTTTTGCGTTATCCAGCATGACAAAGATTAATTATTTTATGACCTCGACTAAAAAATGAATAAAAAAATAGAATGTATATTATTTGATTTGGATGGAACATTTGCTGATACATCAAAAGATATGTGTGATGCACTCAATACTATTTTAACTGAAAAGAAATTTACTAATGTAAATTGCAAAGAATTAAAACTGCATATATCTAAGGGAGCTGTTGGTATTATAGATTATGCTTCTAAGATTAATGGGCGTTCTATTGACTCATCTCTAATGAGAGCTGAATTTTTACAGGAGTATTCTGATAATACTTTCGTCCATACAAAAATGGTGGATGGTATTGCAGAGCTAATAAAGAATATTGAGAAGAAGAATATTAAATGGGGAATAGTTACAAATAAACATTCAAAATATGTCAATAAAATACTTAAAGGTTTAACAATCAGTGAAGACGTCAAGTGTCTAGTTACTGGTGACATGTTGGAAGAAACCAAGCCTAGCCCCGAAGGTTTATTGAAAGCCATTGAAATAGCAGGCGTGAATGCCGAAAACACTATTTATATAGGCGACGACGAAAGGGACATTATTGCAGGAAAAAGAGCAGGCATGTTTACAGTAGCTGCAGACTTTGGTTTTATTGGACCTGACAAAGATATTCATTCCTGGGATGCTGACATAAATATTAATAAACCCGCAGATCTTATTAAAATATTATCTTTATAGAAATCATAAAAGAAGTTTTCAATGAAAAATTATTCTACTATGGCTGAATTATTATTCTCTATCAAAGTGATCCATCTAAAAGATACTTTAATATCTTAACAACCTGGTGCTGGTCTTTTGCAACTGCAGATGCAGACGCGTCTACTTCTTTAAGAGCATGCTGGTGTTCATCACCATGAATAACAATAATAGATTTATTCAATGCTGAAGCATAACCTGCATCAAAAGCAGCATTCCATTGTTTATATTTCTCTCCAAATTTTACAACTACCACATCACTATCCTTTATAGATTTTTTAGTTTTAATAGAATTAATGCTTGCGCCTTTATTATCTTTCCAAAAGTTTTTTTCCTCAGCTCCAAGAATTTCAACTCCACAGTTATCTGAAGACTCATGGTTTGTGTTTGGCGAAGAAAACTTAATACTTAAATCTTCTTTATTACATAGTTTAATAATTTCTTCTCTCCAATCACTATGAATCTCTCCTGACAAATATACATTTAACATTTAACACTCTCCTTTGTTTTGTTAGTTATCATCTTCATTAGCTATAAGCACAGGCATGCTTACAAATGTATTATCAAATAACTCAATTACATCATCATTATTCATTCTAACGCATCCATGAGAATCTGGGGTACCAATTTTATCTTCATGCGCTGTTCCATGTATATAAATATAACGTGAATAACTATCAATGTTATCACCTTTGTTTACCCCATCTTCATGACCTTTGAGCCATAATATTCTGGAAGTAATTACATCATCATGTGTTGCAAAATGTTCATTACGTATATCAGTATTCTCAGGGAGATCTAGATCAGCTAGTGTAAGATTATTCACGAGAGTTCTTCTGCCTTTAAATATAGTCATTTTAGGCATGTCTTCACCAATTTTATCAGCTATATAATGAAGCCCTGGTGGTGTTTTAAAAGAATCATTTTCATTCCCAAGACCAAACTTTGATGTAGATACAGGGTAAGAAAATATAGCGACACCTTTTGAAATTAAAAAAAGTATTTGCTTGGACGGTATCACTAGAATATATTTTTCTGAATTTATAGAGGGGAATCTCTCGGTGAAGATCTTACCTGTTGCTTTTTTTATTAAAAGCTCAGTATCTGACATTTCCTAATACACCATAACATCATCATCCGAATCTGCAGGGTTTTTATTTTTAGCATCATCATTCCGAAGATCATCAAGCTTCTTGAGATATTCTTCTGTTACATCGTTTGTCACATATTTGCCATCAAAACAAGATGCATCAAAATCTTTTACTATAGATCCTGAATCTTTAACTGATTTAATTAAGTCAGACAAGTCTTGATAGATAAGTTTGTCAGCTCCTATTAAATCAGATATTTCTTTTTCTGTTCTACCGTCAGCAGCAAATTCATTGCTAGCCGGCATATCAATTCCATATACATTAGGATATTTAACTGCTGGTGCGGCAGATGCCATGTATACTTTTTTTGCTCCAGCTTCTCTTGCCATATCAATAATTTGTTTAGATGTAGTACCGCGTACTATAGAGTCATCAACCAATAATACATTTTTTCCTTTAAATTCAGATGCGATAGCATTTAGTTTTCTTCTTACAGACTTAGCTCGCTGAGCCTGTTCAGGCATTATAAAGGTTCTTCCAATATATCTATTTTTAATAAAGCCTTCTCTGAAAGGCACTTTAAGCGATACAGATAGTTCTAATGCAGATATTCGACTAGTATCAGGTATTGGCATAACAACATCAATATCATGATCTTTCCAAGTTCTAAGAATTTTTTTAGCAAGATTTTGCCCCATTTTCATACGAGCAGTATAAACTGATATGCCGTCAATAATTGAATCGGGTCTAGCAAAATAGACATATTCAAATATGCATGGAGTATGACTAGTATCTTCAGTGCATAATCTTGAGTGAATATTACCATCAATGTCTACAAAAATTGCTTCTCCAGGCATAATGTCTCTTTCAAGTTTAAATCCTGCGCTATCAAGAGCTACAGATTCTGATGCAATCATTGTTTCTGTTTTTCCATCTACTTCTTTAGTACCAAAGCATAATGGTCTAATTCCCATTGGATCACGGAATGCAACAATACCTCTGTCAGATATTAATGTGACAACAGCATATGCTCCTTTTACTCTACGATGAACACCTGCTACTGCATAAAATACATCATCCGGGGTAAAAGTTTCTTTACTATGTAAGTGCAACTCATGTGCAAAAATATTCAATAGAATCTCTGAGTCTGATTTAGTATTAATATGTCTTAAGTCTTCAGAAAAAAGATTATTTTTTAATTCTGCAGAATTTATAAGATTTCCATTATGTGCCAGGCCTATTCCATAAGGAGAGTTTACATAAAATGGTTGTGCTTCTGAGGAACTATCAGCTTGGCCAGCAGTTGGATATCTGACATGACCAATACCCAGCTTTCCTTTAAGTCTTGCAATGTGACGAGCATCAAAGCCATCTCGTACTAATCCTAGCGATTTCCTGAGAGTTATTTTTCCTTCATGATTGGTAAGAATTCCAGATGCGTCTTGGCCACGATGCTGAAGTACTGTCAGCGATTCGTAAATATCACGAACTACATTATTTGTCCCATAAACAGCAACTATTCCGCACATATGCTATATCTTATATTTTTAATTCCAAACTATCAAAGAGTGAATTGCCCGTTTGCGCATATTTTTCCAAAAAAGCCTGGATAATCGGCATAAATTGAGAGTCTTCTATCAGATAATAGTTTTTCATATCTGTTTGATAGATTATAAATACAAAAAAAGTTAAAAAAACAAAACCTTTGAGAGAACCAAATATTAACCCAAAGACTTTATTATAATTATATAAACCAACAATATTGATAATTTTTGAAAATATAAAGCCTAAAATAGCCGCAACGATAAACGTAATTATAAAAATAGTGATGATTGTTAATATTGAAGAAATCTGATCAGACAAAACATAGTTATTTATTAATTCAGAAGGTATATGAAAATATTTTATGGATAAGTATACCGAAGATACCCATATGACTAATGAAACAATTTCAGATGCAAACCCTTTTAAAAAACCTCTGATTGCCCAAAAAACTAAAAATAGAAGTATTGTAATATCTAAAGCTGACATTAATTATTTAATCTCTCAATATTTCCAGAATAGTTCAAAGAGTTCTTAATTTTAAGAGCTATATTTTCTGCCATTTGCTTATCAACAAATGGGCCTATTGCAATAGACCCAGTATTTTTTTTGGAGCTTAAATTAATAATTGAAGTTATTCCTATTTTTTTTAAGTTATTCGAGAAATTACTAATTAGTTTTTCTGAAGTTATACTCGGAAATGCTATTACCCATGACTCAGAGATTATTTGCTTCAAAGGTATATCGTCAGAAAATTCTATATCCTTATACTTGGTTATTTGTACTGAATTATTTTCTATATTATTTTCAGGTATATTTAAAGAATAAGTGATCTTGTTGAAATTATAGATATAATTTATTACTGGTATATAAAAAATATATCCTGGAATAAATAATAAAGTGAAAACTAGGTATGTATTTTTTAATTTCATTAAATAATATCTTTTCTGTTACTTATTAACTCATAATAATCCAAGAACTCAGAAACAGTATAAAATGAACCATAGACTATAAGCCGGTCATTTTTACCTAAAGATGCAATGGCCTGAGAGCAAGCTTTATTAATACTATCAAATGTTTCAATATCTTTCTGATTAATTGTGCTAGCCATTCTTGCTTTAATCTCGTCTGAATTCATTCCTCGGTCACTATTTATTGTACCGCAGTACCATTTATCAACATTATTTATCATTGGCTTAATTAAACTATATACGTCTTTATCTTTTAATACACCAATAACCGCAATAGTATTTTTTTTACTTTCCTTGTTAAGATTATCCATTAACTTCTCAGCAGAGTCAGCGTTATGAGCAACATCAATAATAATTTCAGGATCTGAAGATATCTTTTGGTATCTCCCCGTTAATGATATGTTGGCAATACCATTATTTAATAATTGAGTATTTTCAAGAATAGTTGGCTCTATAAGTTCTAATGCTTGTAATGCAGCTGCCGCATGATTATATTGAAAATCACCTCTTAATGGCAATAAAGGTAAAACTAACTCCTTTCCAAGATTACTTTTCCAAGTCCATGTATTATCTGAAATCTTTGTAAAAAAATCATTTTGATTATATAAAAAGTTAGAACCATTTTTTTTCGCATAACTTAATAAAACAGAAGGAGGACTCTGGTCAGCATAAATACAAGGTGCGAATGGTCTCATTACGCCGGCCTTCTCTAAAGCAATACTATCTATTGTAGTGCCTAGAAACTCAGTATGATCTATACCTATAGAGGTAATAATTGATAAAGTTGAATCAATAATATTTGTAGCATCAAGTCTGCCACCTAACCCAACCTCAAGCACAACATAATCTAGATTTTTTTTACTAAACAAGTAAAAGGCAGTTAAAGTTGCAAATTCAAAATATGTTAAGGTTGTTTCGCCTCGTAATTTATCAATTATTTTAAATGATTCTATTAACTCAGCAGATGTTACCTCTTCTTTGTTTATCTTAATTCTTTCATTATATCGTTTTATATGAGGTGATGTAAAAGTTCCAATAGAAAATTTACTTTCAAATAGAATACTTTCTAATATTGCTACGGTAGAACCTTTACCATTTGTTCCAGCCACAATAATAACTTTATCAGCTATGCTTTTGATATCTAGCTTTTCATATACTGATTTAATACGTTCTAATTTAAAATCAATATTTTGAGGATGGAGTGTCTGTTGCCAATCAAGCCACTCTTGTAAGTTACTTGGATATTCTTTCACTATTATAGTTACTCATCAAGGATGAAATAATTTCAGCTAATTTAGCTTTCTGATTATTTCTATCTAATATAAAATCTATTGCACCATGGTCTTGTAAAAACTCACTTCTCTGAAACCCATCCGGCAGTTTTTCCCCAACAGTTTGTTCAATGACTCTTGGGCCTGCAAAACCAATAAGTGCATTAGGCTCGCCTATGTTAATATCACCCAGCATAGCTAAACTAGCAGATACACCACCCATGGTAGGATCTGTTAAAACAGAAATATACGGTAAACCTTTTTGGGATAAATCATTTAATGCTGCACTCGTTTTCGCCATTTGAAATAAAGAAAATAATGATTCTTGCATTCTAGCTCCGCCACTAGCAGAAAAACAAACAAGAGGTTTTTTTTCTTCAATACATTTTTTTACAGCTAAAGAGAATTTCTCGCCGACCACTGAACCCATTGACCCACCAAAGAATGAATATTCAAATATACATACAATTGCGGGAATTTTATTTATGCTACCTTTAAAAACCAGCATTGCATCTTTTTCACCAGTTCTTTTTTGGGTAGATAATAATTTATCTTTATACTTCTCTTTATCTTTAAAATTCAGCATATCCACTGGCATGATATTATCAAATATCTCTATCCTATCTTCAGAATCTAGAATAATATCAGCTCTTTTACGTGCTGATATCCGTCCATGATTATTACATTTTGGACATACGTTAAGATTTTTTTCAAATTCTGCTCTATATATGACAGCATCACAATTAAGACACTTGTGCCATAAGCCTTCAGGAACAGAACCTTTGCTCTCTTTCTCTGCTCTTATTCTTGATGGTAATATTTTATCTAACCAGCTCATTTTTCACCTATGCTCTTATTTATGCTCACTAAAAATGACTTTATCTTTTTATACATTGCCGTCTTATTATCCATATATTTCTCAATTAATTCTACTATAGAACTACCAATAATTATACCATCAGAAAACTTTCCAATATTTTTAGCAGTAATTCCATTTTTTATACCAAAACCAACCGTGACTGGAATACTACCTCTGGATAGCTTCCTGATATGGTCTACACTTTTTTTAATTGGCTTAAAATCTACAATAGATGAGCCCGTTATCCCTTTTATTGAAACATAATATAGGTAACCAGTAGAATATTTAATTATCTTTTTTAATCTTTTATCCTCTGTGGTGGGTGATGCTAAAAATATTTGACACAAATTATTCTTAACTAAAGACTTATTGATTTCCTCTGATTCTTCTGGAGGAGAATCTACGAGTAAAACACCATCTACTCCTTTATTCTTAGCTTGTATTGCAAATTTATTGTAACCCATTCTTTCTATTGGATTCATATAGCCCATTAAAACCAAAGGTGTTTTTTGATTATTTTTTCTAAAAGCCTCAACAACTTTTAAAACATCTAATAATGAGACATTCTTCTTTAAAGCTCTTTCTACACCTTTTTGTATTGTAGGTCCATCAGCTATTGGATCTGTAAATGGAACACCTAGCTCTATAAGATCTACCCCTGATTCTACCATTAAATTCATTATCTTTAATGTAGAGCTTAAATCAGGATCACCGCAAACTAAATATGTAATAAAAGCAGTTCTTTTACTTTTCTTTTGTTCCAAAAAAAGTTGGTTAATTCTATTCACACTTTCATCCCTTGAAGAGATGCTATTGTATCAATATCTTTGTCTCCTCTACCTGATAAATTTACTAGTATATTCTTTCTAGATTTAGATTTAGCAATTTTAAAAGCATATGCCAAAGCATGCGCGGTTTCTAGAGCTGGAATAATTCCTTCTTTTTCAGTTAAATAATAGAAAGCCTCAAGAGCTTCTTTATCGGTTACCGTCACATACTTGATTCTTTTATTATCCTTGAGCCATGAATGCTCCGGGCCAACCCCAGGATAATCTAAGCCTGCAGAAATTGAATGAGTTGATTCTATTTGGCCATTTTTATCTTCCATAATATATGTACGATTCCCATGCAATATCCCCGGCTTACCTTTGTTAAGTGGAGCTGCATGCTTGCCAGTGCTTAATCCATGTCCACCCGCCTCTACACCAATAATTTCCACATCATCATTCAGGTATGGGTGAAATAGTCCTATTGCGTTAGAACCTCCTCCTACACATGCCACTAAGATATGAGCCTTTTTATTAATTTGTTTCATTTGTTGTTTAGACTCACGACCAATAATTGACTGGAAGTCTCTCACTATCATTGGATAAGGATGTGGACCAGCTACAGACCCAATAATATAATGCGTATCATCAACATTAGTTACCCAATCACGTAATGCTTCGTTTAAAGCATCTTTTAAAGTTTTAGAGCCAGAATTAACAGCCACTACTTCAGCTCCTAAAAGTTTCATGCGGTAAACATTTACCTTTTGCCTCTGTATATCTTCACTGCCCATATAGACAACGCATTTGAGATTATATCGTGCACACGCAGTAGCAGTTGCAACGCCATGCTGTCCAGCTCCTGTTTCTGCAATAATACGTGTTTTCCCCATTGCTTTTGCAAGCATAGCTTGACCCATTGCATTATTAATTTTATGGGCACCAGTATGATTTAAATCTTCTCTCTTAAGATAAATATTACAATTTCCAAGTTCTTTACTAATCCTAGATGCATGATAAATTGGAGTAGGCCTACCAACATAGTTTTTAAGCTCTCCTTTTAATTCTTTCTGGAAAGATGCTGATTTAGCAATTTTTATATAAGCTTTATGTAATTCACTGAGTGGATACATTAATGTCTCAGATACATACTGGCCTCCGTATTTAGCGAAATGCCCGTCCTTATCTGGAAATAATTTGTAATTAATCTTTTTCATAATTTTCTAACTCAGATATTCTTACATTTTCTATAAATTTTTTCATCAAGAGATGATCTTTTTTTCCAATAC